>JBCCFK010000064.1:0-16205 GCA_039029775.1 Actinomycetota bacterium
CTCGTACGGCGGTTACATGACCAGCTGGATCATCGGCCACACCGACCGATTCGTCGCCGCGTGCTCGAAACGCGCGGTCAACAACCTCGTCGCACTGGACATGGGATCCGACACCGCCGGCCTCTGGCGCGTGTGGTTCGGGCCGAGCGGCCTCGAGGACCCCGAGGAGTATCTGCGGCAATCGCCCATCACCTATGTGGACGAGATGACCACCCCGCTGATGATCCTCCACAGCGACAACGACCTGCGTTGCCCCGCCGACCAGGCCGATCAGCTCTTCTACGCGCTGCTCGAGCGCGACCGAGACGTCGAGTACCACCTGTTTCCCGAGGAGAACCACGAGATGAGCAGGTCGGGGTCTCCCGTCCACCGCATCCAGCGGGCCGAGCTGATCCTCGACTGGTTCCGTCGCCACCTCGTCGACGCCGAGCCGTCCAGACGATAGGCGGGCACGGGCCGCTCAGGCGGCGGAGGGGCCCACCTCGTAGCGGCGCAGGATCAGTCGCGTGTCGGTCTCGGCGACGCCCCCGTCGCGTTTGAGAGACCGCAGAAAGTCGTCGAGCTCGGTGGGTGAGGCGACCACGACGCGCAGGCGGAAGTCGACCTTGCCCGTGAGATGGACCGCATCGAGGACCCGGTCGTCATCCATCACGTGCCGGCCGAAGTGATCCCAGTGCTGCTCGTCGCGTTCGGACAACCAGCAGTCGACGAACGCCTCGAGACCTCGCCCCAGGAGCGCGTGATCGACCTGGGCCTGCACCCCGGTGATGACCCCCTCGGCCATGAGGCGGCCCACGCGCACGCCGGTCGCGTTGGCGCTCAGCCCGACCTCGCGGCCAAGGTCCTTGAAGGAGATCCGGCCGTCGTGTTGCAGGACTCGGAGGATTCGTCGATCAATCTCATCAATCACAGTGGAATACACTGTATCTGGTCCCAATGGCGGGATGAGACAGTGCCACCTGCGGCGCGTTCTGGTTCAAGATCACAGAGAAGCCCAGGCACGCAGGAGGTGTCGCACATGTCCACCCAGAACACCGTCGATCCCACCCGTTTCCAGCAGTTGCTCGAGCGGTGGAACTCCCACCAGCAGCTCCGCAGCGATGGAGCCCCGGTCGCCGTTCTCGCCGGCTCGCGCGTCGAACTCGACGCCGCCCGCACGGCGCTGCGCACCGCGGCATGATCGTCAGTCGGCCTCCGGGAACACCCGGAGGTCGGCGACCACACCCCAATGGTCCGACGGCACCACGCCGTCGACCGGGTCGGCCCCGAACAGCGAGACCGTCGCGGGATTCCCGGCAGGCCGCGGACGAGGCCAGCCGACCAGCACGTAGTCGAGCCGTCGCTCGGGCCACGCCGAGTCGTTGACATACGGGTTCACGTCCGAGTAGGTGGCCCCCGCGCCGTCCCCCAGCTGTGACCAGACGTCGGTCATCACGAACCGCTCGGCGTAGGCCTCCGCCCGGCCGGTGAGGCGGCGGATCTCGTCGCTGTCGGGCACCGCGTTGAGATCGCCGAGCAGCACCGGCGGGAACGACACCGTCGGATCGCCGCGTCGCGCCGCGACCAGAGCTGCGATCTGCGCCAGCTGCCGCTGTCTGAGTGCGCTCTGGTCGAACCCGTGCGAGAGGTGCGTCGACCAGACGTCGAGCGGGCCGACCGGCGAGTCGATGCGCGCCCACAGCGCCGTGCGGTGCGGCGGCAGGTCGCCGACGTCGAGAAACGTGGCATCGGTCTCGAGGACAGGCCAGCGCGAGACGATGGCATTCACCACCGTGAACCGATTGTCGTTCCCACCGGGCGACGCGACGACGTGATGGTCGGGGAAGCTCTCGGCCAACCAGCTGACCTGATCCGGCTCGCGAAGGCAGACCTCCTGGAGGCCGACGACATCGGCGTCGACGCGCCGGAGGGTCTCGAGGATCGCGGGTTGGCGCGCCGACCAGTCCCCGTGTCGCCACCAGATGTTCCAGGTCGCCACGCGCATCGCCGGTCCGTCCACGGACCGAGTGTGACACCCGGCCCGCCGCGAGGCCGGATCGTCAGGCTCATCCCCTCGTCGCGACTGCCGATGGAAGTTGGCGATGACGGCTCTCGACACCCCCCTCTCCGCGCCAGTGTCGGTCGCGCTCGGCGACGCTCGGCGGCGTGTGGTCGTCGGCGTCTTTGTGCTGGCGAGCCTCCTGGGGTCCACGCTCCTGTTCCTCGTCCAGCCGCTCGTCGGGCGCCTGCTCCTTCCTCGCGCCGGTGGCAGCGCCAGCCTCTGGAACACCGCCATGGTGTTCTTCCAGGTCACCCTGCTGATCGGCTACCTGACCGCTCACGTCGGCGTCCGTGCGCTGGGCGTGCGGCGCCATCGGATCGCCCACCTGGCGCTGCTGCTCGCGCCCTTGGCGGTCCTGCCACTCGCCGTGCCCGACGGGTGGACCCTCGACGCCGATCGCGCCGTCCTGGGGACGCTCGGCGTGCTGGCCCTCATGGTGGGCCTGCCGTTCCTGGCGCTGTCGACCGCCAGCCCGACCCTCCAGCGCTGGTTCGCCGACACCGGGCACCCGGCCGCCGACGACCCGTACTTCCTCTATGCCGCCGGCAACGTCGGCGCCATCGGGTCGCTGATCGGCTACCCGTTGATCATCGAGCCCCGGCTCGGCCTCGAGTCCCAGACCTGGCTCTTCACCGGCCTCTACGTCGCCTTCGTGGCCGCGACCGCCGGCTGCGCTCTCCTCACCCGGCCCCACGCCGCCCGGAGCCGCCTCGTCGAGGCGGCCGGCGCGCAGTCCATCGCGTGGGGGCAGCGAGCCCGGTGGGTCGGCCTCGCCGCCATCCCCACCGCGCTGCTGCTCGGCGTCACTCGGCACCTGGCGACCGACATCGCATCCTTCCCGCTGCTGTGGGCCATCCCGCTGGCGCTGTTCCTGCTCAGCTTCGTCATCGCCTTCGGCGACCGCTCAGAGCGTCGCATCCCCGGCCTCGCCGTCCGGGTCCGGGCCTGGTCGGTCCTGATCCCTCTGACCCTGCTCGGCGGCACGTTCGCCACGACGCTCGTGGTGCATCTCGGCTGGTTCTTCGCGGCGGCCACCCTCGCCCACCTCCGCCTGGCGGCCGACCGTCCGCCGGTCCGGCACCTCACGGAGTTCTACGCCTGGCTCTCGGTCGGCGGGGCGCTGGGCGGCGGGATCGTGGCACTGGCCGCGCCGATGGTGTTCGACCGGGTCTGGGAGTACCCGCTGGCGATCGTGGCGGCGTTGGCGTTGACCGCCGCGCCCGACAGCGCCCGCCTTCGGGCCCTCGGCGCCCGCTACGCGGTCCCCGGCGCGCTGATCCTGACGTTCCTCCTGCTCGCCGCAGCACTGCTCCGGCTCGACGGCCAACTCCAGCCGGTCGCGATCGCGCTCGCGGGTGCCGGAGTGGTCTCCTTCGTGGTTCTCCGTCACCCGACGCCGGCTGCGCTGGGGATGGCGCTGATGCTGACCGTCGTCGTGGCCCTCGACCCGGCCGACGTGGTGCGGCGGGAGCGGTCGTTCTTCGGCACCTACGAGGTCCACCGGACCGACCAGGGCCTCGAACTGGTGTCGGGCACCACGATTCACGGGCGCGAGGTCGACGGCGTCGACACCCCGACCGCCTACTACCACCCGCTCGGCCCGCTCGGCGACGTGTTCTCCACCACCGATCCCACCGCCACTGCGGTGATCGGCCTCGGGGTCGGCGAGATCGCCGGCTACGCAGGGCCGAACGACCGGACGGTGTTCTACGAGATCGACCCCGTCGTTGTGGACCTCGCCGAGGACACCTCGTTGTTCACGCATCTCCAGCGAACCCAGGGCGAGGTCGAGATCCTCGTGGGCGACGGCAGGATCCTCGTCGAGGAGTCGACCGACACCTTCGACCTGCTGATCGTCGACGCCTTCAGCTCCGACGCCATCCCCGTCCACCTCCTCACGCTGGAAGCGGTGCAGTCCTACCGGGAACGGACCGACGGCCCGATCGCCTTCCACATCCCCAACCGCTACTTCGACCTCGAACCCGTCCTCGGCCGGATCGCGGACGATCTGGGGATGGACGCCTGGACCAGGCGCTATCGCCCGACCGGCGAGGCTCGTGAGACCGGCGCCGCCGGCACCGACTGGGTCCTGTTGACACCGGCGGGCACGCCGGCGCCGGGGGCGGCGTGGACCGTCACCGAGGCGGACGGCTCCTTGTGGACCGACGACTACAGCGACCTGCTCGGCACCCTCAACTGGTGACGCTCACGCCGGCGTCCGTCCGGCCAGGACCTCGGCCAGCACGTCGGCGTCGATGTTGCCGCCCGACACCACCGCGACCACCGGACCGTCGAGCTCGCCGCGCAGCGCCGCTGCCACCGCCGCCGCCCCCGCCCCCTCGGCCACGACCCGGGCACGCTGCACCACCAGCCGCAGCGCCGCCGCGACCTCGTCGAGCCCGACCACGATCGAGCCCTCCAACAGCGACGAAACGAGCGGCCACATCTCGTCGAGCACCCGACCCGAGCCGATGCCGTCCACGAACGACGGCTGGTGGTCGACGTCCACGGGGCCTCCGGCGACGAATGCCGCTGCGAGCGGCGCAGCGGTCGTGACCTCGGCGGCGAACACCTGGACGTGCGGTGCCTCGGCCCGCAGCGCTGCGGCGATGCCCGAGCTGAGCCCACCGCCGCCGTAGGGGACGACGACCGCCGCGACATCGGGGCACTGATCGAGGATCTCGAGGCCGACCGTGCCGTTGCCGGCGATCACCGCAGGATCGCAGACCGGGTGGACGAATCGACCGTCGAGACCGTCGAAGGTGTGGCTGACGATCACCTCCCACCAGCGCTCGAACGGCACACGGATGACGTCGGCACCGAACCGAGCGATGGCTCGCAGCTTGGCATCGGGCGCGTGGTCGGGGACGACCACCGAGCACGCCACGCCCTGCGCCCTGGCCATCCATGCGACCGCTTGCGCCATGTTGCCCGCACTCGCCGTCCAGACGCCGCTGGTGAGGTCGGCTCCGGCGAGTGCGTTGCCGGCGCCGCGCAGCTTGAACGAGCCGATGGGCCCGAGCGTCTCGAGCTTGAGGTGGACGGCGGGACCGGACCCGTCGTGGGGCAGCGGTATCAGCGGAGTGCGAACCACCTCCGGCGGCAGCACGCGATGAGCGGCGCGGATCGCGTCGATCGGCACGTCAACGGGAGTCATGACGACGTGGCCCTCCGGAACGTCTCGCCGAGGTGATCGAGCGTACCGACCTCGACGTCGATGGCCAGCGCCTCTTCCACCGGTGCGAAGTGGTCGGGGCGGCGAGGGCCGACGATCGGCGCGGTCACCAACGGGTGACCCATCACCCACGCCAGGGCCATGCCGGCCGTGCTGACGCCGTGGTCTGCGGCAATACCCGCCAACTCGTCGATCGCTGCGAATACCGCTGGGGTCCAGTACTGCAGGTACGGCTCGGGACGAAGCGTCATGCGGGAACCGCTCGGGTAGTCCGCCTCGAGGTCGTATTTCCCGGTGAGGAGCCCGCCGAGCAGGGGACTGAACGGGGTGACGCCGAGCCCGTGCTCGGCACAGATGGCCAGCGTCTCGGCCTCGCCCGGGTGGTCGACCAGGTTCAGGGAGTTCTGCACCCATTCGAACCGAACGACGTCGAGTTCCTCCGAGATCGCCAGACTGCGAGCCACCGCCGCCGGCGTGTGGTTCGACACGCCGATGGCACCCACCTTGCCCGCGACGACCAGGCGATCGAAGGCGAGCAGGGTCTCCTCCAGCGGGGTCGCGGGGTCGTCGCAGTGCGGCAGGTACATGTCGAGGTGGTCGGTGCCCAGGCGTCGCAGGCTCTCGTCGACCTGGCGTTCGATGTGCGCCGCGGAGAGCCCGCTGCGGTCCTGCGCGTCACCGACGGGCTGGCCGACCTTCGACGACAGCAGCACGCGATCCCTGGTGCCTGGCCGAGCCGCCAACCATGCCCCGATCGTCTCCTCGCTCCGCCCACCCCCGTAGGCGTCGGCGGTGTCCAGGACGGTCATGCCCAGGTCGAGAGCGCGGTCGAGGAGCGCCATCGCCTCGTCGACCGATTCCCCCATCCCGAAGAAGGCGGGCGCCGATCCGACGCCGCCGAAGTTGCCGCATCCCATGATCACCGGCGGGATCACGATGCCCGTCCCGCCCAGCTCCCGACCCTCGATTGCCACGACTCCTCCTCCGGAACGAGAACGGCCGGTCGCATGCGCGACCGGCCGCGATCTCACGATCAGCTGATCGACCTCAGTAGGGCATCGTCCCGCCGTCGACGGGGAACATCATCCCGGTGAGGTTGCGCGCGGCGTCGCTGGCGAGCATCACCGCGACCGCGGCGACCTCCTCGACGGTGTTCGGCCGCTTGATCGCCGACTCCTCCGAGAACATCTCGATCAACGCGTCGTAGCCTCCCTCGAGGCCCATGGCCACCGCTGAGTCGGGACCCGTCTCACGGACGATGTCGGTCTCGATCAGGCCGGGCAGGATCGAGTTCACCGTGATCCCGAGCGTGCCGACCTCCTGCGCCGCGGCCTTCACCAAGCCGTTCACGGCGTGTTTGGTGGCCGCGTAGCCGGGGATCCCGGGCTTGCCGAGCTTTCCCTCGACCGACGACGTCACCAGGATCCGACCCGACTCGCGCGGGATCATGTGCTGGAGCGACTTGCGCATGCCCCAGAAGACCGCATTGAGGTTCCAGTCGACCTCGAGCTCCCACTCCTCGTCGGTCATCTGTGCCACCGGCGCGGTGTTGAGCACACCACCGGAGTTCAGGCACATGATGTCCAGCTGGCCGTACGTCTCGATCGCGCAGTCGACGATGCCCTCGGCCGTGGCCTGGGTCGACGCGTCGCCTCCGAAGAACGTCGCGTTGTCGCCGGCGCCCATCTCGGCCAGCGCCTGCTGGCCCTTCTCTTCGTTCCGACCGTTGACCACGACCTTCGCGCCTTCGGCAACGAAGGCGTCGGCCATGGCCCGACCGATGCTGCGGGTGCCGCCGGTGATGGCGGCCACCTTGCCGTCAAGCTTTCCCATGTCTCGTCCTCCTCGACCTAGTAGGGCAGCGTGCCGCCGTCGACGGAAATGAGCGAGCCGGTGATCCCGGCGCCGGCGTCGGACGCCAGCAGGGTGGCGACCAGCGCCACGTCTTCGACCTCATTCAGTCGCTTGACCGCAGACTCGGATGCGAACCAGTCGAGCAGACCCTCATAGGTCAGCCCCATCGCCTCGGCGGCCGGTGGCCCCTCGGACTTCATCACGTCGGTCTCGATGGCACCGGGACACAAGGCGTTCACCGTGATCCCGAGCGTGCCGACCTCCTGGGCGCAGCTCTTGGTCAGCCCGTTGATCGCGTGCTTGTTGGCCACGTAGTGCGACACCGCCGGCTTGCCGGCCTTGCCCTCGATCGACGAGATGTTGATGATGCGACCCCACCCCTGGGGGATCATGTGGCCGAGCGACTTCCGCATGCACCAGAACGTGTGCCAGTAGTTCCACAGCAAGGCGTCCTGGACGGCCTCGTCGGTCATCTCCGCGACCGGCGCCGCACCTGTCGAGCCACCCGCGTTGGGGACCATGATGTCGATGCGTCCGTACTGTTCGACCGTGTAGTCGACGAGCGCGTCGCAGTCTTCGCGGGTCTTGACATCACCCGCGAGGAACTTGGCCGCGTCGCCCGCGCCCATCTCCTCGAGCGCCTGGGCTCCCTTCTCCTCGCTCCGGCCGTTGATGACGACGTTGGCGCCTTCGCGGACGAAAGCCTCGGCGATGGCCCGGCCGATGCCACGGGTTCCACCCGTGATCGCGGCGACCCTGCCTTCGAGCTCCATGTGCATCCCCCTTCTGGTGCGTGGGAGTTGCACGGATCGAGCGCAGCCCGAGAGCACAACTCCTGGAACTCCGCTGAGTTCCATGGCGCCCGAATACTAACCGCACGATCAATTTCGGCGCGAGGCGAGGGGCCGGTCAGCGCAGCATGATCTCGGTGATCGTGTCCGAGCCCTTCGCCGGCACCCACAGCGCCCCGTCGATCAGCGCCGGCGTGTCCGGGCTCAGCCCCACGCCGAACCCACCGACGAAGGACAGGTCGGAGATGTCCAGCTGGGCCACGAAGTCGTTCGAGAGGACCGGGATCCAGACGAAGTCGTCGGTGGCCACGCCGGTCCGAGGCTCCGACCCCACCTCGACGTCGGCGAGGACGTCCAACGTCTCGGAGTCGATGACGGTCACCGTCGTCCCGTCGAGGTTGGGAACCCAGACCCGGCCGGGGGTGACCACCGGGGTGTCGGGCCGGGCGCCGACGGGGATCGAGGCCACGATGCCGCGCGTCTCCGGGTCGACCACGGTGATCACGTCGCCGCGCCGCGCCGGGACCCAGAGCCGCCCGCCGGCCTCGACGGCACGGTCGGGATCGCGGCCCACGCGGATCTGCTCGGTGACGACGGGGACCCCAGGATCGAAGGACCCGAGATCGACGCGGTGCAGCATGTCGTCGTCTCGGGTGACGAACCAGAGTGCGCCGTCGAGCATCAGCGGTGTCAGCGGCCGGCCCTTCAGCTCGATGCGTTGGACGATCGCCGAGGTCGCGGGGTCGATCACCACCATGACCTGACCGTCGCGGACCGGGACCCAGAGATGGTCGGCGGCCAGGATCGGGGTGTCGGCATTCGGCCCGACCGCGATCGGCGTGACCGTCAGATCGTCGATCCCGACCCGCACCAGGGTCTCGTCGTCGCGGGCCGGGAACCAGACGGCACCGTCGGCCTCGACGCCGGTGTCGGGACGCCGGCCCACGGTCACCGTCGACTGCTCGGCGGTGGTGGTGTCGATGCGGGTGACGGTGTCCTCCCCGATGTTCGGGACCCAGAAGATCGGTCCGGTGGCCAGCGGCCGGTGCGGCTCGGCACCCACCGGGTACACGCGCCCGAGCCGGGGCGCCTCACGCTCGGGCGTCGGCGCGAGGGTCGGCTCGGCGGTCGGCGCCACCGCGTCGTCGTCCGGCGTGGGGGTGGACTCGGCGGCCGTCGGCGGAGGTGGGGGTGGGGCCGTCGGCACCGGCGTCGACGCGTCCACCGCGGTCGGGGTCTCGCCGCCCACGAACTCGACCGTCGGGCTGGAGCCACCACAGGCCCCGACGATCAGCGCCATCGAGGCGAGCACGGCGCTCGACAACGGCCTGCCAGCGTGTCCCCGCACCACCCCTCCTCCGTCGTGCCCGGTCGCATCGGCGGCGGTGCCACTGTGAGAACGAGCAGGCTCCGCTGCGTGGTGGCATCGTACGTCGGACCGGCCGATCACCACATCGCCCACCCGGAACGGATCCCATGACCTCGCACCGACTGTTGTCACTCGCCGCAGGCGTCAGCCCCGAGCTGGCTGCCGACCCGGTCGCCCTCCTCTCGGCCGCTGCCGATGCCGGATGGCCGGCGGCAGGCGTCTGGTTCGACCCGGCGACCTGGACCGAGACCACGACCCGAGCGGTCCGGGGCAGGCTGGCGGACACGGGCCTGACCGCCGTCGACGTCGAGGTGATCCGTCTGGGGCCCGGCGGCGACCACGGCGACGCCATCGTCGACGTCGCCGCGGAGCTCGGCGCGGCCAACGTGCTCGCGATCTCGGGGTTCGAGGACCCGGGCGAGACCGCGGACCGCCTGGGGTCGCTCTGTGAACGCGCCGCCCCCGCCGGGGTACGGGTCTGTCTCGAGTTCATGCGGTTCACTGCGGTTCGGAACCTCGCCGACGCACTGGACGTCGTGCGACGAGTCGATCATCCGAGCGTCGGGATCCTCGTCGATCTGCTCCATGTGGCTCGATCCGGTACCGGGTTCGCCGAGATCGAAGCGACCGATCCCCAGCTGTTCCCCTACGTGCAGTGGTGCGACGGGCCCGCGGAACCGTCCGGATGGTCCACTGCGGAGATCGTCACCGATGCCCTCGACGCTCGCTGCGCGCCGGGTGAGGGCGACCTCGACGCCGGCGGGTTCGAACGCCTCTTCGATCCCGAGGTCCCGTTCTCCATGGAGGTGCGATCCAAGGCGCTCCGCGATGGTTTCCCCGATCACACCGAGCGTGCCGCGCACCTGTTGGCGACCACCCGCCGCGCACTCGGGGACTAGCGTCGCCACCATGGCTGGATTGCACGATGGACGAGTGGTGTGGGTGACCGGCGCGGCGTCCGGGATCGGCCGGGCGACGGTCGAGGAGGTCGTCGCCGAAGGTGGCCGAGCGGTCGCCAGCGATCTGCCGTCGGGTGACTTCGCGTGGGCCGAGGGCAACGACGCCGTCGCCGTCGTCGTCGGCGATGTCACGAATCCCACCGACAACGAGGCCGCGGTCGAGGCCGCCGTGGCCCGCTTCGGACGGCTCGACGGCGCCGCGCTCAACGCGGGCGTCGCGATGCGGGCGGACCTGTTCGACGGCCCGCTCGATGCGTACGACACCACGATGGACGTCAACGTGCGAGGCGTGGTGCTGGGCATCCGGTCCGCGGCCAAGGCCATGCGGCCCGGCTCGGCGATCACCGTGACCGCCTCCACCTCGGGCATGCGCGGCGACCCGGGCATGTGGGTCTACAACACGTCGAAGGCAGCGGTGATCAACCTCGTGCGGTCCGCCTCGATGGATCTCGCCGCCAGGGGCATCCGCATCAACGCGGTCTGCCCGGGCCCGACCGAGACCGGCATGACCGTCGGATTCGAGGGACCCGGCAAGGAGGACATGCGGCGCCGGATTCCTCTCCAACGCTGGGGCGGGGCGGACGAGCTCGGAGCCGCACACAGCTGGCTGCTCTCGCCGAAGTCGAGTTTCGTCACCGGAGCGCACCTGCCGGTCGACGGCGGCATCAGCGCCAACACGGGCCAGTTCACCCCGCCCGACTTCTCGCTCTGAATGCTCTCCGCTCCTCGGCGCTTCGCGCCGGACCCGGTCGGGCCCTCCCCTGGCCCACGGGCTCGGCCGGCCGTGCGGTCGGCCGGCTCTGAATGCGGCTGGCTGATTCGCGTCAGATGATGTTGACGGTGTCGAGGAAGGGCGTGGCTGCCGCGTCGTCGCCCGACACCTGACACGAACCGCGCCAATCCGACCGCTTGGTGCCCCAACTGACGAAGTCGTGAGCGCTCGAGGTGACGGTCGCGGCCGCATCGCCAACGCCTTCGGCCACGCCGACGGCGCCGTCGGCGCCCGCCGGTGAGATCAACCACGACCCACCCCCGGGGCCGGTGAGGTCCAGGCGGAGGGGGGCCGTGACCGCCGCTGCGAGCTCGCCGGGCTGCATCTGGGGCATGCCGGCCAGCATCCAGTCGATGCCGGGACGCACGATGTCGTCGGTGACCGGTGCGACGTCGGCCTGCAGGGGACCCTGCGGCGCGAGCACGTCGATGTACAGGTGGCAGTAGTGGTCGAAGGCGAAGGCGTTGGCGACCATGTGCAGCGGATGTGAACCGAGGTCGGCCAGCGGTGCGACGGTCGAGGCCGTCGGTTCCTCCTGCATGGCCGCCATCGCACCGATCCAGCCGTCGTAGTACTGGCGGTACTCGTCCAGGAGCTGTTGGGCGGTCCAGTCGCGTCGCGGCGTGATCAACGCCTCCATCGCGTCCTCGGCCTTGAGGTCGGGCGCGCCCTCGGGGGGTGGCGGCGTGGGATCCACCGTCTCCTTCATGTTCGACGACATGTGGGCGAAGACGTCCTGGACGCGCCAACCCTCGCACAGGCTCGCCGCCGACCAGTCCTCCGGACCGAGGGTGGAGACCAGGTGCTCGACCCGCTCGTGGATGGCCTCGAGAGCCTCGACTGCCTGGGTGGTCATGACGCGTTCCTTTCGCCGGCGACGTTCAATACTGCTTCACCACGCGGGCCGGCGCTCCGACGGCGACGCTGTTGTCGGGCAGGTCGGAGGTGACCACCGCACCCGCCCCGACCGCAACGCGTCGACCGATCGTGACGCCGGGCAGGACGACGCTGTTCGTCCCGAGCCAGGACCCCCACCCGATCCGGACCGGCTCCTCGGCCATGGTCTGGCGCCCGATCGGAAGCGCGAGGTCGTCGAATCCGTGGTTCTGGTCGGTGACGTAGACGTTCGGGCCGAAGAACACCTCGTCCTCGATCACCACGTTGAGATGGGCCACGATGCTCGAGCCGCGCCCGATGAGAACGTGATCGCCGATCTCGACGATCCGATCGCTGACCAGGTCCTGCCCCGGGCCCATGCCGGCGCTCAACGAGACGTACGGGCCGATCAGCGTGTCGGCCCCGACGTGGATGGCGTGCTCGCCGAAGAGCGCCGTCGGCGGAAAGCACATCACCGAGTTCGGCCCGAACGACGCGAACCGCCGGGCGCGTCGGCTGCCCGCCCGGATGCCGGCACGGCGCGAGAATCGCTCGTAGGCGCCGAGCGCCAGGTCGCCCACGGTGGGGCGACCACTCACGCGCCGCGGCCTGCGGCGGCTTCGTCCGCGCGGTTGCGACCGCTGAGCAGGATGAGCTCCTCGTGCATCTCGAACCAGATCGTGTGATAGCTGTCCTTCAGCGGCGCCGCGAGCATCGACTGGTCACCCCGCTGGAGTGCGGCCAGGGCCTCGCCGAACCGATCGAGGTACCGCGCGAGGCGGGGCGCCAACCCAGCGGCATCCGCGAACACCGGCTGCACCGCGCCGTCGAGCGCAGCCAACCGGTCGACGATGGCCTGGTCGTATGCGGCGTCGGTGTGATCGTTCATCTGCTGCTCACCGTCGACGATCTTGATCTGCCAGTCGGTGACGAGCTGTTTGAAGTCGGCGTTGTGGTCACAGAAACGCTCGTACACGGCGTTCATCGCATCCTGGTCGATGCCGGCGCGCTCCTCGTCGAGCAGCCCGTCGAGCCAGGCCTTGCCGTCGGGCGTGAGCCGGAGACCCCGAGGCGTCTCGGACGCGTGCTCGGCCGCCACCATGGAATCGAGGACCGAAGCGACCTCGGCCGCGGCGGCACCGGTGGCCTCGGCGATCCCCTCTGCCGACGCCATGCCCTTCAGGCGCAGCGCCATTGCGATGTCCAACATCGATCCATCCCCCTCATCGGTCCGGAAGGCGCGACGAGTATCGCGCATGGGAGAACGACGACGGGCATTCGAATGAGAGTGGGCACCGGACAGTGTCCGGCCACAAGAGGCCACCCGCGGGACGGCAGCCGAAACTAGAGTCCCGACCTGGTGGGAACAGAGGTGTCGCGGCGCACGCCGTCGCGGCCCTCGTGAAACGAAGGGGACCAACGCGCCCTCGAACCGGGCGCGCCCCGGTCAGGAATTCAATGATGACATCGGTGAGATTGACCACCGGAGTCTGGCGGAGCGACCCGGAGCACTCGCTCGTCCGCTTCGCCGTGCCGTATCTGGGCATCAGCCAGGTCGCAGGCGTCTTCAGGCAACACCGGGCCGAGATGGTCGTCGGAGCGGACGGGCAGCCCGAACGATTCGACTTCGAGATCGCGGCGGCCAGCGTGGACACCAACGACGAGAACCGCGACCTGATGATCACCTCGATGGACTTCCTCGACGTCGAGGCGAACCCGACGATCACCTACCGCAGCGACCAGGTCGAGGTGGATGGTGCGGGGATGACCGTGACCGGCCAGCTGAAGATCAACGGCATCGGGCACGTCGTGACCGTCGGAGCCCGGCTGTCCGAGGAGGTCGCCGCGGACAGCGGGGTGATGTGTGTGGGCCTGACGGCCACCGGGCACGTCAGCCGCTTCGCCTTCGGCCTCCGAGAGCCCTCCGATCCCCGGACCCGGGCGCAACCCGACGCCGACCTGATCCGCTTCCAGACCGACGTCACCCTCTGTCTCCGGCCGGATTGAGGCGAACGACCCTCGGGTCGGTCCGACGGGTGAGCACGCACTACGGTCCACCCCCATGAGCACCACGTCACTGATGACGACCTCGCTCGAGAGCCCGACCGCGCGCAAGCTGTTGGAGGACCTCGACGCCGAGCTGATGGGGCTCTACCCCGACCACCCCTACCCCCCGCCCTTCGGAGACGACGAGGCCTCGGGGGTCGGCTCGATCCTGATCGCGTACCGCGAACGGCGCGCTGTCGGGTGCGGAGCGGTTCGCCGCCTGGACGACGAGACCGCCGAGTTGCTGCGCATGTACGTCCTCCCCACCGCCCGCGGCAACGGGATCGGCAAGCTGCTGCTGGCCACGCTCGAGGCCGAGGCTTCCGACATGGACGTGGGGAGGATCGTCCTCGAGGCCGGCGACCGCCAGCCCGACGCCATCGCGCTGTACACCAGCGCCGGCTACGAGCGGTTCGACGGGTGGATCCCCGACCCGAACCCCCACTCGATCTTCATGCACAAGGACCTGCCCTGATGGGATGGGAGCCCGAGCTCGAGGAGCTGCGCCGCAGGGAGGCGCTGGCCGAGCAGCTCGGGGGCGAGGACAAGGTCGAGCGCCAGCACCACTTCGGCAAGCAGACCATCCGAGAGCGCCTGGATGCCGTGGTCGACAAGGGATCGTTCTGGGAGCTCGGCAAGACGGCCGGCGTCGCTTCCTACGACGACGACGGCAATCTGGTCGACTTCATGCCCTCGAACTTCGTCTTCGGGCTGGCCGAGCTCGACGGCCGCCCGGCGGTGGTCTCCGGCGACGACTTCACGGTGCGCGGCGGCAGCAACGACGCCTCGATCTCGGGCAAGCGGACCGCGTCCGAATCGATCGCGACCGAGATGCGCCTGCCCCACCTCCGCCTCTTGGACGGCATGTCCGGTGGAGGATCGGTGAAGACGATCGAGATGGCGGGACGGACCTACATCCCGGAGCTGGCGGGGTGGGAGACCGTGATCGACCACCTCGATGTCGCACCGTCGGTGTCCCTCGTCCTCGGTTCGGTCGCAGGCATGGGCGCCGCCCGAGCCACCACCTGCCACTACTCGGTCATGGTGCGCGACACCTCCCAGATGATGATCGCCGGCCCGGCGCTCGTGGAGCAGGCCGGCCTCGGCTCGGTTGCCAAGGAGGAGCTGGGCCACGCCGACATCCACACGCGCAACGGTGCCATCGACGACGTCGTCGACACCGAACAGGAAGCCTTCGACCGAGCGCTCCAGTTCCTGTCGTACCTGCCGACCAGCGTGGACGAGCTGCCACCGATCGAGGACTGGGGCGACGACCCCGGTCGACGGGAGGAGTGGCTCATCGACGTCGTCCCCCGGGCGCCGCGTCAGGCCTACGACATGCGGGCGATCATCGGCGCGGTCGTCGACCGGGACAGCTTCTTCGAGATCGGCGCGCAGTGGGGGACGTCCATCATCGGCGGCCTGGCCCGCCTCGACGGCGTACCGGTCGCCGTCTACGCCGAGGACCCGATGATCTACGGCGGCGGGTGGACCGCCGATGCGTGCCGGAAGTTGATCCGTCTCGTCGACGTCGCCTCCCTGTTCCAGCTGCCGGTCGTGCATCTGGAGGACTGCCCCGGCTTTCTGATCGGGAAGACCTCGGAGCAGGAGTCGACGATCCGGTACGGCTCGATGGCGCTGGTGGCCCTCCGCCAGGCGCGGGTTCCGTACTGCACCGTCGTCGTGCGCAAGGCCTTCGGGGTGGCCGGGGCCTCCAACAAGAAGCCGGGCGCCAACTCGATGCGGGTGGCCTGGCCATCGGGCGACTGGGGCTCGCTCCCGATCGAGGGCGGCCTCGAGGTCGCCTACAAAGCCGAGCTGGCTGACGCGGACGACCCCGAGGCGCTCAAAGCCGAGATCACGGAGCGACTCAACCGTGTCCGGTCTCCGCACCGGTCTGCGGAGTTCTACGAGATCGAGCAGATCGTCGATCCCCGCGACACACGACCCATGTTGTGCGACTGGGTGCGCCTCGCGCGCCGCACCCTGACGGCCGGCCCGACCCAGTGGGGCTTCCGGCCCTGACCACGTTCGCCGCTCAGGGTGTGCGCTCGACCACCGTGCGTCTCGGATCCGGGTGCCGAATGGGCGATGGGGTCCAGACAGGCCATCCTGCCCATTGAGGGCGAACGCTGTCCGTCGGTACGTTCGCTCTCGTG
The DNA here is from genome assembly GCA_039029775.1 of Actinomycetota bacterium. Classification (GTDB taxonomy): domain Bacteria; phylum Actinomycetota; class Acidimicrobiia; order Acidimicrobiales; family UBA8592; genus JBCCFK01. The sequence goes on from JBCCFK010000064.1 coordinate 16,043, forward strand.
CACGGCGGCGGCGTGACGAGCGAACGCACATGACAGGCGGGGCGGTTCCAATGGCGGAATCCCGCGGTCCGGTCGCTTCTCAGCATCAGGTCGTGACACGACACGGGCGCTACCCGGCTCTCGCCGGTAGAGACTCGAGCTGAGGGTTGGCGGTCGGCGGACC
>JBCCFK010000065.1:0-16198 GCA_039029775.1 Actinomycetota bacterium
AGACCGCCGAACTCGTGGAAGTGGCGCTCGGGCGTCCACACAGCCGTGAATCCGTTGGCGTCAGCGAACTTCGCACCCTCGATGAGGAGCCGGTACTTGTCGTCGGGGTTCTCTCCGGCGTCGGCCGAGAAGTAGAAGACGCTGAAATCGATCGGCGTGCCGACAGCCGCGTTGGTCCGCTCCTGGGACATCGCCAGGTCGTTGTTGTAGATCACGACCTTGAGGCCCCGGCACAACGTCCAGAAGATCTCGAGCACCGAGATGTCGAACGAGAGGCTGGTCACGGCCAGCCACACGTCGCCCTCCTGGTGGGGGATCCGCTCGTCCATGCCCCAGAAGAAGCTGACCGCGTTGCCGTGTTCCACCATGACGCCCTTGGGCTTGCCCGTCGAGCCGGAGGTGTAGATCACATAGGCGAGCTGATCGGGCGCGACGACGACGTCGATGTCGTCGGCGTAGGTCGCGATCAGCTCGGAGTCGGTGTCGACCAGGACGACGTCGCCGTTGTGGTGGGGCAGGGTGTGGACCAGGTCGGAACTGGAGATGAGCACGGCTGCCGAAGCGTCCTCCAGGATGAACGCGATGCGCTCCTTCGGGTAGGACGGGTCCAGGGGCAGGTAAGCCCCGCCGGCCTTGTGGACCGCGAGCAGCGACACGACCATCTCGATCGACCGGTCCACGCTGATCGCGACGACGACGTCTCGTCCGACGCCCAGCTCGACGAGGCGGTTCGCGAGCTGGCTCGAGCGTCGGTCGAGCTCGCGGTAGGTGATCTCGTCCTCCCGGTAGGCCAGCGCGACGGCGTCCGGCGTCCGCTCGACCTGGGCCGCGAACAGCGACGGGATCGTCTCGTCGGTGGGGTAGTCACCCTGGGTCCGGTTCCACTCGGTGAGGATCTCCTCGGCCTCGGCGGCCGTGAGCAGCGGGAGTTGGTGGAGGGGCCGGTCGGCGTCGTTGGCGAGGCCCGCGAGGAACGTCCCGAACTGGGTGGCCATCCTGGCGCCGTCGTCGGGGTCGACCACACCGTTGCGGGAGACCAGCGAGATGTCGGCGCCGGTGACCCGGAGCGTCACGGCTGCACCATCGGTCGAGACGGCGCCCTCCGCGGTGCGGCCGAGGTCGACGGCGATCGGGTACGCGTCGGGGTCGATGTCGCGGCCGCGCAGCGCCGGCATGCGGGCGGCCAGGTCGCGGAGGTGCGTTCCGGCGGCGGTCACGGTGGCCAAGGTGGTCAGCACGGCGTCGAGCTGCGACCACGCCGGCTCGGCGGTGTCGATCGATCCGTTCCAGGGCACGCGGCTCGCGAACAGGCGGCCGTCCGGGCCCGCGTCGGCGTGCAGACCGACGGTGAGCGTCTGGTCGGCGCCGAGGCGCACCAGGTAGAGCAAGAAGGCGGCTGCGGTCGCCTCGGGCAGGGTGCAGTCGGGCCACCGCTCGTCGGCCAACGCCGCGAAGTCAGCGGCCACGGTCACGCTGTGGTCGGTGGTCTCGTCGCTCGGCTCCGCGGTGGCGTCGATGTACGGCAGCTCGACCAGGCGAGCGGCGGCCAGCTCGCGCTCCCACGTGCGCTCGTGTCGAGACACCGACGACAGCCGGGCATCGATCGCATCGGCGTCCTCGTCGCCGATCACCGGCAGCCGTTGACCGATCTCGAGACCGGTGGCCGCGCAGACGCCGTCGACCGCCAACGCCTCTCCGGCGAGGCTCGCCAGCTCGGTGATGGCGAGCGACCCGTCGACGGCACCGACCACGATCGCGTCGTCGGTGATGTCCAGGACGGTGCCGGGCGCGGCGGAGGCATGGTCCGGGCCCGTCTCGGCCTGGCGCACGATGAACGCCGTGTCGCCGATCGCGACCTTGGCGACGCCCAGGATGTTGGTGTGGGTCGGGCCGAGATCGAGGGCGCGAACCAGCGATCGCAGTTCGCTCGCCGGGCGATCCCAGCGGATTAGGCCGGCTGCGGTCGGCCGCTTCCACATGCCGAAGTACGACCGACGAGCGAGGTCCTGTTCCTGCGGCGCGTTGGTGCCGTCGGCCAGCCCGCCGATCAGCTGCTCGAACGTCTCCATCCCGGCTTCGAAGCACTTGGTGTTGAGGGAGAACGACGTTTCGTCCTCGGTGATCTCGACGGCGCGGGCGGCGGCGATCGCACCCCCGTCGATGACGTCGGTGACGTACACCCAGCTCACCCCGTGGCGTGGCTCGCCGTTCATCAACGCCCACGAGGTGCTGTGCACACCCGCGTAGGCGGGCAGCGGGCCGTCGTGGAAGTTGATCGTGCCCACCTGCGCCCGGGCGACCAGCTCATCGCTCAGGATCTTGAGGTTGGCGATCGAGAACAGGTAGTCGAACGGCTCGGCCGTCACCAGTGCCAGGGGGTCCTCGTCGTGACCGACGACCGGAAGCTCGTTCTCGTCGGCCCAGGTCCGCACGTCGGCGGCATCGGTGATCACCCCGCGGACGTCGTGCCCTCCGGCGACGAGCATCTCGCCGCACCGGTGGGTCAGCGTGTCGTCGCCGACGAGAAAACAGCTGAATCGCCCCATGTCGCCCTTCGTTCAGATGATGTCGGGCCCGCCTTCAGCCCGCAGATCCCACGATTGCAGCATGATTACGCGTGGCCTTCACCGGCGCCCACCCGAATGTGTCGGGCGACCCAGCGCGACCTTCACCGTGCGGGCCCTGGTCGCTACCCAGCGTCGGGGGGTCCGGACGGCCCAGTCGACCGGCCTCAGAGGGCGTCCCAGACGATTCGGTGGACCTCGCCCAGCACATCGGCGTGTGGCGCCGACGCATCGACGACCACCACCGGTGGCCGCCAGTCGTGCCCCCACACCTCGGCCGCTCTGCCGCGTACGAAGTCGGCGTCCTGTTCCACGCGTCGGGCGACGGCGATCTCGGGTTCGACCCGCAGCACGATCGTGGTGTCGGCCGGCCCGATGGCGCGATACGCCCGGACCTCGTAGGCCGCGAGCCATCGGGCGAGTCGACCCGGAGTCGGGCCGAGCTGCGGCTCACCCTTCGGCGCATCCATCGTGTGGATGTCGGCCATGGGCATGCGGTCGCAGATGACCAGGGCGCCGCGTGCCGCGTGCCGGCGTGCCTCGGTGAATGCGGCCAACCGGTCGCGGGCCTGGAGTGCGTGGAGGAGGTAGAAGCCGAGATCGGGTGTCTCCGATCGGCTGCCGGTGAGACGCCGCAGGGTGCGGACGACCTTCCCGATGCCGCGGGAGGTCAGTGATCGCGGCGGCTTCCCGAGGTGGAAGCGGTAGGTCGGGAAGTGGCGGCCGAACGTGGTGGTGAGCGCGTCCACCGCCGAGGACTTGCCGGAGCCGTCGCTCCCGACGATGGCGACGAGGAGGCCGCCACGCTCGGGGCGACGCCGGCTGATCGGGTCGGATCCCTCGCGCTTGCGGCGGAATCGGCGCACCGTCTTGAGCGTCAGGTCGGTCATCGCCGGCTCGCGCGAGTACGGCTGCAACACGGCGGCGAGCTCGCGGCCCGCCTTGGCGCGCTGGAGACGACCCGACTTCGGCTGGATGGCGGCGATGCAACGCTCGAGCATCGCCGCGGAGACGAACGGCGTGTGCTCGCGCCGGAGCTCGTCGAGCCGCGTCGAGTCGGCGCGTTCGGCAAGGTGGATCAGCTCGCGCCGCTCGGAGAGGCCGAGCCTGCCCACTCGCGCGGCCTGCGCGTCGAGCGCCGTGTGCTTGATCACCATCCGCAGGATGAAGATCAGGTACTCGAACTCGAGCTCGGGAACCGGGATCGGACCAGCCGGTCGCCGGCTCGCGAGGTACGGGGCCTCCAGCGGCAGCCGGAAGTTCTTCGTCATGTCGTCGCCGAGAACGAGTTGATAGTGCGCCTGCACGTGGATCATCCGGCCGGCGTCGTGGTCGTATCGGTAGTGATCGACCATCCCCGGGACGTGGCGGTGGGCGCTGGTGTTTGCGGTGCGGTAGCCCAGTTCGTCCAGCACCGCGTCGAACCGTGGGCCGTCGGCGCGTTCGACCAGCAGGTCCAGGTCGTTCTCGGCGCTGAGGGTGCGGTGGATCGCCTCGTTGCTCTTCCAGTGGCAGTACGCCACGTCGGCGTCGTCCAGAGCCTTCAGGAGTTCGAGGACGCCGGCGATCGGCGGCGACTGCTCGTCGTTCGGGCCGTCCGTCATGGCTGGGATCCTTCCTGCCTGGCCAACCCGGCGTAGAGATCACGGTACTGCTCGGCCACCGCGGGCAGTGCGAACCGGCTGTCGACGGTCCGGCGTGCGTTCGCGCTGAGTCGCTCGCGTTCCGACGGGTCCGATGCGAGGCGGGCCAGGCGGTCGGCCAGGGCCGATGCGTCGCCGACCGGGAACGTCAGCCCGTTCTCGCCGTCGGCCACCACGGCGAGGTTCCCCGGGATGTCGGAGACCACGACGGCCAGGCGGTGCGCCATGGCCTCGAGCAGCGCGTTCGACAGCCCTTCGACCAACGACGGCAGGACGAAGACGTCGGCCTCGCGGAGCAACGCCGACACGTCGTCGGACTGCCCGACGAAGTGCACCCGGTCTCCGACGCCCAGGACCCCCACCTGCTGTTCGAGCGCCTCGCGGTCCGGTCCGTCGCCGATGAGTGAGAGGTGGACGTCCGGGTGCTGCTGGCCGAGTTTGCCCATCGCCTCGATCAGGGTGGCCAGGCTCTTCTGCGTGTGGAGGCGGCCCACGTACACGGCGTGCACGCCCGTGCCGTTCCGCCGCCGCAGCGAGTCGTCGTCAGGGGGAGCGTCGACGCCGTTCGGCAGGCGAACGATGCGTTCGGCGTCGACCCCCGCCTCGAGCAGCTCGTCGCGGACGGCGTCGGTGAGGGCGACGAAGCGGGTCGATCTGAGAGCGGTCGACAGCAGGAACCTCGAACCGGCGAGCTGTCGGTCCTCACGCATCTTGAGGATGTCGCTGGCTTCTCCGGAGTTGGCGATCTTGGTGATCGTCGGCTTCCCGAGCCGCTCACCGGTCCAGACCGCGACGGCGCTGTGGTAGTTCATCCCGTGGGCGTGGATGACGTCGTAGCCGGCCCGGGTCCGCCACAGGTGCCAGGCCAAGCTGACCATGTAGATGTATCCGCCGACCTTGCGCAGCCCCCGGATGCCGAAGAACTCCCAGAGCGTGGTGTTCCGGAACACGGGAACCCCGTCGATCGTCTCGCGCTGCGAGGTGCCGCGGAACCACCATCCGGTGACCACTCGGACGTCGACGTCGTGATCGGCGAGTTCGGTCGCGAGATGCTGCGCCTGGAGTTCGGTGCCGCCCACCCAGGGGGCGAACAGGCGGACGATCATCGCGACCCGTGGCCGGCTCACGACCGCGTCCCCTCGGTCAGAGGAGCGATGCCGCTGAGCGCGGCTTCCTGCTCGACACGCGAGCGTGCCTTGGCGAGCCGGTCCGCGTTGCCCGTCCGGCCGAAGGCCTCCCACACGCGAACGGCGCCGGTCAGCAGGTGGTATCGGGTGACGACGTCCAGGAGCTCGAGGTCCGCGTCAGGGATCGCGGTCGTGGTGCGGTAGGCCTCGAGGAAGACGGACCGCAGTTCCGGCCGCAGTCGCAGGAGAGCCATCGCGACGTCCAGGACCGGCCAGTCGACCCGGGCGAGCTCGAGATCGTGCACGAGTCCGGTCCCGTCTGCTCGAAACAGCAGGTTGTGCGTTCCGTAGTCGCCGTGGATGACCGAGGTGTGCAGGTTCGCCTGTTCGACGACGGGAGCCAGCCGTGCGACGCCGTCGACGATCGAGGAGGCTCGTGAGCGCAGCCAGGCCTCGTCGGCCTCCGCCTCGCGATCGTGGGTGGCCGGGGTCTCGGCCAGGGCCGAGACGGCTCCCTCGCACCATGAGGCGTCGTGGCGGCGGGCGCCGCCGGGGGCGAAGCCGAGGTGGTGTTCCCCGGCCGGCGTGAAGTCCGCCAACGCGCGGTGGAACCGGCCCAAAAGCGCTCCCGCGTGCCACTCGAGCGCTCGCCGCGTGCGGTGGGACACCAGCCTCGACACGAAGTGGCGGCCCGGTTCGAAGTGATAGAGCGCGTGGAGCCGCCCGTGGCACTCGACGACGCTGTCCCCACCGGGTGTTCTGATCGGTCTGGTCGCCGGCACATCGGTCTCGGCCAGCCGATCGAGAATCGAGTGCTCGTGGACGATCGCGTCGCGTTCGGTGTTCGGTCGGTACCGCTTCAACACGGTGCGCCCGAGACTGCTGTCGACGATCGCGATCTCGTTGCGCCAGGCGAGCGGCAGATTCCGCGGCCGGCCGGCGTCGACGACACCGAACCGACGGAGCACCCGGTCGGCGTCTTCGGGTGCGATCTGCGGCCGCGCCAGACGGGCTCTGACGCTGCTGACGACCCGCTGGGGTGCGGGCAGCGGATGCCGGGGGAGCCGGTGGGTCTCAGCCACGGCAGCCACGTCCCATCAGCACCGTCAGCTCGAGGAGCGTGCGATCGTCGAGCACGAGTGTGTCGACATCGGTGTCGTTGTCGATCTCGACGAGCGCGCGTTCGGCTTCTCGGAGCGCCGTGCCGGTCAGTGCGCTCGTGGCGTGGGCATTGCGGACGAAGGCGTCGACCTCGTCGGTCGGGAGGTCGGCCAGCCTGTCCCACACGCCTCGTCCGTGCACCCGTCGGACGCAGACGTCTGCGGAGGTCGCCACGTGGACGACCCCGACGGTCGGGATCATCCCGACGTAGGCCTCGACCGTGGGGGCGTCGACCGATTCGGTCGGTCCGGCGTGGAGCTGCACGGTGCGATGGCTGAAGCCCTCGTCGAAGACGACCAGTTCGTCGTCTTCGAGATGTGTGGCGCACATCCGGTGCAGTCCCATGTGGCGGGCGAACCAGTACGTGACCCGACGATCGCCCCGCAGGCTCTCGGCGGGCCTGGAGCGTTGGGACACGATGACGTGGCGGCTCAGCCGGCGGTTGGCGAGAGCGAAGCGGGCCGTGTGCCACCATCCGGCAACGCGATAGGTCGCCCACAGCGCACGCGATCGCTGGGAGGCCGGGACGAGCCGGGTCACGAGCCGCCCCATGGCGGTCCGTGCCGCGACGTGCCGCGGCAGGTCCTCGGCTCCGATCGGGTGGAGTCCCACACGCTCGGCGTGCGCCTCGATCAGTGGTCGCACGGACGACTTCCCGGACCCGGGTGCGCCGAGCAGTTCGAGGATCACACCCATCGGTAGCCCTCGAGGAAGTCGAAGCGCTCGATCAGGTCGTGGACTCGGTCGATGTCGGCGGACTTCCACTCGACCATGTGGCGTTCGCCGGGGCGGCCGGCGTCGATGATGGCCGCACAGCCGTCGAGGTAGTCGGTCGGCGCGTCGAGACCGACGTGGCGGCACACCCGCTCCAGCCCGAGGACCGGCGCCGCCACGAACTGCTCGTACCTGACGGTCAGCAGCGCGTCGCTGCCGACGTGGGCACGGAGCCGCACCAGGCGGTGGCACTGCTGCTCGTAGTCGTCGATCGCGTTCGCGGGGGTCCGGCCACCACGAACCATCGTCGCCGAGATCGGGTCGAAGGGATCTCGGATGGCGTGGATGTATCGGAGCGGGGTCGGTGCGACGGTGGCGGCCAGACGGTCGAGCAGCTCGGGCTGCTCGCCGGCTCGTCGGGTGGTCGGGCCACCGCGGACGTCGCCGAGGACCCGCACCGACTCGGCCTGGCCCTGGGCCAGGCCGGGAACCGCGAACGAGTAGGGCTCCAGTCGACGGGCGGTGATGCGTCCCTTGTCGGCCTCGCGCTGAGAGCTTCGCTCGATGAGGTGGAACAACTCGGCCCTCGAGAACCCGCGCGTCATCTGATGGAGGAGGTCGACCTCGTCGGAGACCAGCGCATGGGGATGTGCATCGAGCAGCGATCCGAGCATCGTGCCTCCGCTCTTCACGTGGCCGATGAAGACGCAGAGCGACTCGACGTCATCGAAGCGATGCGGGTCCCGGAGGGTGTGGAGGCGGGCTCGGAGCCGCCGGCGTTGATTGTCGACCGCCTCGAAGGCGCCGCTCCCGAGGACGCGCGTCGCCGCGCGGCTGCCGGTGATCCGACGCGCGGTGGGGGAGTCGAGCGCGGCCACCCACGCCGATCGGCCGACCCGGTTCATCGCCGCGGTCCGTCCGAGAGCAGCGGGAGCTCGTCGGCGGCTCGGCTGTCGTTGACGCTGCTGACGACCACCCCGATCATCCCGAGCGTCAGCCACCACGAGCCGAGGCCGAAGACGCTTCGCATGTTGGAGAGGTTGTTGACCGCCAGGTGCGCCAGCAGGATCGCCCAGAGCGTGATGAGGAGGGTGCGACTCACGAGGCCCGACCGCGGCAGGTACCGGTAGGCGCGCCGCGACCGCACCAGCCACCAGAGCGCGGGCCCGATGAAGAGCGTCAGGCCGACGAGGCCCTGCTCGGCCAGGACGGTGAGGTAGAGGTTGTGGGACGCCTGATCCTTCTCTGGGAAGAAGCCCGCAACGGACCGCTGGAACTGTCGGTCGATCTCGTCGAAGTTGCCGAAGCCCCACCCCAGGACCGGCCGCTCCTGGAACATCTCGAGCGACGCGTAGACCACCGGCAGGCGAGACAACGCGGTGCTGTCGCTCTCGAACCTGGTCTCCAGGCGTTCGAGCTGCGCGTTCGCCGCGCCGCTGACAATGAGGATGGCGATGACGGGCAGCGCGACCTGGAGCACGCGGCGCACCGATGCGGGATGGGCGAAGCTCAGCATGGCGAGGGCGGCGACGGCGGCCAGCCACACGCCGCGGGTCAGGCTCAGGATGGCCATCAGGAATGCGAGGCCGAAGAGTGCCTGTCCCGCCAGCCGGCGCCACCTGACCCGCTCGTTCGCGGCGATGTGCAGGAGGATCATCCCTGCAGCGAGCATCGTGACCCCGTACACCGACGGTGAGATCAGCGAGCCGGTCGTGCGTGTGTTGACCCTCGTCAGCCAGTCGCTCGGCAACAGACCCGGTGCGGTCCAGGACAGGAGCCCGAAGATGGTCTGGGTCACGACGATGAACCCGGCGAGCGGCCCCAACCAGCGGAACACCCGCTCGTCGGGCTGGGTCAGCCGCACGACGAGGTAGAGGGCCATCGGGGCGATGATCCGGTCGTACACGTCGATGAGGGCCGCATTCGACGCGTCGGACTGGTACAGCACCGAGACGATCGTGACCGCGACGTAGCCGGCCATCATCGCCTCCGGTGCCCCGAGCCGCACCAGCCGCTGCGACCGGATGCCGACGAGGCGGGTGACGACGAACAGGCCGAGCAGCGCGAGCGGCATCAGGCGGTGGACGAGCCAGAAGATCGGGCGGAGCCCGTCGAGGTTCAGGAGCAGCGGCACGATGAACAACCAGCCCAGAACCGCAGCGAGGGGCGCTCGGTGCACGACCACGAACGCCGGCGGCAGCATGAGCAGCGCGAGCGCGATGTGCCACATCCCGCCGTCGAGCAGGACGGCGAGGGCGAGTGCCGTGGCGGTCGCGGCGACACCGAGGCCGAGGCGGCTCCGCACGATCTCCAGCCACCCCTGTGGGGCGGTCTGCGGTCGGACCGTCTCGATCATCGTCATGCCGGATCGACCACCATCCGCTTGCCGGGACGTCGTCGGACCCGGGCGGGGAAGCGCTGTTGCAGCTCCTCCACGGTTCGCCAGACGGCCATGCGGGCCGCCTGGTCGGGCCACACGCGCGCCCCGAACCTCAACCTCTCCTTGACGGTGAGGTCGAGCTCGTACGGTTCGTATCCGTACCTGGCCATGAGACGACCGGCGTGGCGCTGCATGAAGGCCAGTTCCAGGTCGGGGACGCGGCCGGCGAACCGACCGATGTGTTCCTCGGACAGGATCTTGTCGACCGGCAGGTCAGACGACGGCTCGTCGTCGCCGAGCAGCCGTCCCCGATGCTTGGGAGCCGACGGCATTCCGGCCATGGCCGGCTCGTAGGCTTCGCCGAGGAAGTCGCACACATGGCGCAACGTGCCCTCGGTGTCCCGGATCAGGTCCTCGAACCTGATCATCAGGTATTGCGTCGGATATCGACTCGCATGTCGCTCCCCGAGCCCGGTGGAGTACCGCCAGCGTGCCGTCGCACCACCGGCCCGAAGCCTGCCGTCGGGCCACTTCTCGAGCGACGCGAGGTACCGGTCCCGGGGGTCGCGGACCATGTGCACGACGCGCAGCCCGGGGTAGGCCTCGATGATCTCGTCGCCGTAGCGCTCGATCAGGCCCGTCTGGGCGCCCCACCGCGCCTTGCCCGCACTCTCGGCGAAGTGGCGCAGGAACAACGAGAAGAGTCGCGCGTAGGTCCGAGGTCCGGCGATGAACTCCGCGCGGACCCGATCGCGGTCGGGCTTGAGGAAGACGACGTGCTTGTAGGTGAACAGCGCATCGAGGCAGCGCTCGAGGTCGGCGTCGTTCGCCAGATCGCCGTACTGCCGGTAGAAGTAGGTCCACATGTTGGACCCGACCGCGGGGATCGAGATCCGGCTGTGCGAGGTCAGGAAGGCGCTCAGGGTCGTCTTGCCGCAACGGTCGAGGCCCGCGACATAGATCGGTCCGTCCCCGGCTGCGTCCTCCGCCCCGGTCTCCGGCCGCCCGAGCACCGCCTCAGATGTCACAGGCCGCCTTCAGTGCATCGCGGTCGCCGACCACGCCCATGGCGTCGCACTGGCAGGTGGAGATCGACGCGCGGAGCGACCGCAGGGTCGTCTCCTCGTCGAAGCGGCTGCCGAGGTACAGGTTCCAGTCGGTGAGGATCCGGCGCGTGCCGCGGGCGGGCAGGTCCGGGCAGATCACGGCGAAGGTGCCGTCCCCGACGTACGCCAGCACGTCCTGGAGGCGGAGACGGGCGAGCAGTGCCTGCGCCGCATCGCGCAGCTCCAGCGGCTCCGGACCCGGTGCGGAACCGTTCAGGTTCGGGTCGTCGGGCTGGATCTCGATCATGGCGACGGTGAAGCCGGGCCCCGTCCGCTGACGAGGCTGCTTCCCGTTGCCCGACTTGCCGTTGCCGGACTTGGCCTTCTTGGACGGCTCGGCGTCACGGGCCGCCTTGTCGATCTCGTCGAGATCCATCGGGATGTCGCAGCGGCTCATCTCCTGGCGGAGCCGCAGGCGGAAGTAGTCGTCGCTGTAGGCACCGGTCATCGAGTCTCGGATGTTGAGCGAAGCCCGATCCGGTTCCTCGGAGAGGTAGTGGGCGACGAAGGCGAGCATGGCGCCACCGGCCGCGCCGAAGACGAGGCCGAGGGCCACGGTCAACGAGCTGGTGGATGGCTCCGGCGAGTTGGGGACGTCGGGGGTGTCGAGCTCCTGCAGGTTGAAGAGCTCGCCGCTCTCGAGGAGGAAGGCGGCGGTCTGCTCGCCGACCGCAGAGGCGTACGCTGCGACGGCCTCGGGGTCACCGCCGGACACCGTGATGCGGATGATGTTCGTCCCCGGGATCACCTCGCTGGAGATGCCCAGGCCCGAGGTCGAGATGCCGTTCGAGGCCAGCACCTCCCTGGCTCGCTGCTTCACCACGTCGCTTCGCGCGACGCGGGCGTACGTCGAGTTGATCTCGACGCCTCGGTTGAGCGTGTCGGTGGCTCGGACGGCGTCGTCGCTGGTCTCGCCCTGTGCGCGCACCACGTAGGTGCCCGACGCTTCGTAGACCGGCTCCTCGTTCCACACGAGGAAGCCCGCGGCGAAGGTCGTGAGCAGCATGACGAAGGCGACGAGCTTCCATCGCTGCCGAATCACCATCAGATAGCGCCGAAGCTCCATCGCCCTACTCCCTGCCCACCTCGAGCCGGTCGCACCGACGTCGGGGCGCGGCCGTCAGCGGTGCGAGACGCGGAGTATAAGGTCGGCCACCCTTCCGTCGGGAGCGCGCGAACCAGGGTCGGGACGAGAGGCTCATCGGCCCCTCACCCGGAGCGAGAACTTCGCGCGGAGGCGGTCGATGATGTCCTGGTCGTCCTCCTCGAACCCCAGGATCGCGACGACGGCCAGGAAGAGGCCGGCCACGCCGATCGCCGTCGCCGCCAGCGCCAGTGGCGAGAGGGGGCCGTCGGTCGCGGCCCGGACGAGCACGAGCGCCGAGGCCGCGGTCACACCCGCCGACAGGGGCTTCCAGATGTGGCGATCCCAGGGCAGGACCCGGTACAGGACCCAGATCTCGACCACACGGATGATGTTGATCGACGACGTCGAGATGACCACGGCCACCGCGGCACCCATCAGACCCCAGATCGGGATCAGGATGACGTTCGCCGCGATCGACACGGCCATCCACACGAACGAGTTGATCACCTTCAGACGGTTGTGCCCCGACATCGCGATGATCGGTCCGGACATCCCTGTGGCCGCACCGGCGAGTTCGGCCAGGACGACCACGACGAGGGCCGAGGTCCCGGTGGTGAAGTTGGGCCCGAAAACGCCGAGGATCGACTCGGGGAGCAGCGCGATGACCAACACGATGGGGAGGTTGACCGCGAGCGTCCACCTGGTAGTGGTGGCGTAGAGGCGGCCGATCTCGGCATGGTCGCCGGCGTCGTGGAGCTGCGCGACGGTCGGCCGCAGCGCCTTGTTGATCGACAGCGTCGCGGCGCGCCCGAGCAGACTGGCGCTGGTGATGACGCTGAAGATGCCGACGTTGGCGGTGGTGCCGACGACGCCCAGCAGGACCGGCTGCAGTCGCGTTCGAGCGATACGGAGTACGCCGGTGAACCAGAACGGCAGGGAGAACGCCGCGATGTCCCGCACCTCTCGACGGATCGGTCCGGGACTGGTCGAGTCGACTGCGCGCATGACCAGCCGGTACGCGATGACGCAGGCCGCGAGGTAGGAGACCGCGATGGCCATGCCCGCACGGAACGCCGTGGCACCGGCGATCCACACTGCGCCGAGGAGGACGAGTCGTGCGAGCGGCTGGACGACATCGCGAGCGATCGCACCATGCCCCATCCGCTTGAACCCGATCAGCGTCGCGAACCCGAAGGTGGACATCGCGAGGAGGGGCACCAGGAGCGCGGTGATGGTCAGCAGCGGGACCAGGTCCGGCTCGTCGAAGAGGTCATTGGCGAGGGTGTCGCGAAGTAGGACGATGACGCCGGCCATGACGAGGCTTCCCGCCAACGTGCCCGCGATGCCGACCTGGAGGGCGCCCCGGAGCGCACCGCCATCGTCGCGGCCGGTCTCGACCGCGACGTAGCGCTCCATGCCGGTGTCGAGTCCGAACGAGCCGAGGGCCGATGCGGAGAACGCGATGCTGATGGCGAGGATGTAGAGGCCGTAGTCGTCGGCCCCGAGCCACCGGGCGAGCATCACGGCCATGACGAGGCGCACCGCCATCGAGAAGACACGGCCCGCCGCCAGGAAGCCGGCCCCCTTCGCGACCGTCGCGAGCTCGGTGCGTCCCGAACCGTTGCTCCGGTCGGGCGGGGCGGGTGACTCGGTGCTCACAGCTCGGTCACGACCGACTGGGCGCCCGAGTCGCCGACGAACATGCCTGCGTCGTACTCGCACGCCGCGACCGTGACGACCATGCGCCGACGGAAGCCCTCCTCGACGAACGCCTCGGCCCCGTCGCGGCGCCAGCCCTCGACCGTGGCGCGGGCGTCGTCGAGGTGACGGTTCGGGAAGATCACGACCAGGCGGCCGTCGCCGTCGTGGCCGAGGATGTCCTGGGAGCGGAGGGTCGGTTGGATGGTCTCGACGAGGAACTCCAGATCATCGTCGCTCGGGGGGCGGGACTGCTCGGCGGAGATGCGGAGGTCCTCGGGGGCGATCAGCTGTGCGACACCGACGCTGAAGGGTCGAGCCGACAGCGCGGCGCGGGACCGTTCCTCGGTCAACCTCAGTGAGAGGTACCTGCGGTTGAAGACAGGCACGTTGTTGTCGAGGACGGAGCGCAGCGCCGGGGTCGGCTCCTTGCGCGCAAGCAGCGCGTCGAGTGCGAAGCCGACCACCGCCCCGAGCAGCGCGGCGCCAGCGAAGAAGACCACGCCGCCGCGGCCTGCCGTGGCCTCCGCCGGCTGTGCGGTGTCGAGTGGCACGAGCTCGAAGACCGGCTCGGTGAGCGAGATGAACTCGGAGAGCCTGGCGCCCGCCGCCGACGCCGCCGCGAAGGTCGCGCCCGGGTCGGTGCCGCGGGCGCCGACGCGGAGGACGTTCGTGTTGGGGATGACCTCACTGATGACCGTGATGTCGCTCATCGCGGCGGCGCTGAGCCCCGCGGCCTCCTGCGTCTGGTCCCGCAGGTTGTCGCTGCCGCCGATGCTGGCGAAGGTCGCGGCGATCTCGTCGGACGTGGACAGGGTCGCGGTGGCCCGGACCAGGTCGGATTCGTCGGCCACGCTGGCGCGCACCACATAGGAGGCGGTCGACTCGTAGACGGTCGCGGTGGCCGCGGACCAGACGATCGCACCCATGACCGCGGCGAGGATCGACAACCCGACGACCTGGATGGTCCCGGAGCTGCGCAAGAGCAGCCGCAGCCGGCTCAGCACGGTCGGCCCCCGACAGCGCCCGCCGAGGCGGTGTGCACCGCCTCCAGATAGTCCACAAGCATCGCCCTGTACCTGTCCTGGAATCGTCGCGTTCGTCCCGCCGATCAGGGGCCGCAACGCGTGGTCATCGACCGTACCGGAGACCCCGGACCGGTCAAAACAAACCGGGTCGTCCGGGCTAGAGCAGACCGCGGTGATACTCGAGTTGGCGAGCGAGTCCCTCCTTGACGGGGACCTGCGCCTTCCAGTCGAGTTCGGTGCGGGCCGCGCTGGGGTCGCCGCCGGTCCGCTTGACGTCGCCCATCTGGGATCCCTCGCGCAGCAGTGGCACGTCCGATCCGATCAGCGAGCCGAGGTACTCGATGACCTCGGTCATCGAGATCTGGCCACCACCGGCGATGTTGTAGACCGAGCCCGGTGCAACGTCGGCTCGGGCCGCCGCCAGGTTCGCCTCGACGACGTCGTCGATGTAGGTGAAGTCCCGGATCGCCGACCCGTCACCGAAGAGCGGGAACGGGTCGCCGCCCAGCGCCGCGTTGCACAGGCGGTGGAACGCCATGTCGGGACGCTGCCGCGGCCCGTAGACCGTGAAGTACCGCAGCGACACCGTGTGCACCCCGTGGTTCCTCGAGTACAGCCGGCAGAGGTGCTCCGCCGCGAGCTTGGTCACGCCGTAGGGCGAGTGCGGCGCCGGAAGGTCCGACTCGACAGTGGGGTAGCGGTCGGCGTTGCCGTAGACCGACGACGAGGACGCATAGACGACGCGCGGCGGGCGGTCGCTGCCGGCCACGGCCTCGAGCAGGCGCTGAGTCGAGGTGATGTTGTCACGCTCGTAGACCTGGAACTCGCCGCCCCACGATGCACGCACACCGGCCTGGGCCGACTGGTGGAAGACCACGTCGGCGCCCTCGATCAGCTCTGCGACGTCCGCCTCGGCGAGGTCGACCTCGCTCAGCTCGTAGTCGGCCGACTCGTGCGCTCGGGTCACGTTCCGCCGCTTGATGCCGGTGTCGTAGTACTCGGAGAAGCGGTCGACGCCTCGCACCTCGTGCCCGCGTTCGAGGAGGGCATCCACCAACGAACTCCCCACGAACCCGGCTGCCCCGGTCACAACTGCCTTCACGAAACACCTGCCCTGTCGCCCTTGCCGGACGGCCTCCGCTGGGCCTTCCGTCGCTCGCATTGTGGCTCTGCGCGGCGCTCAGGCCAAGTTCGGTGGGACTGCGCTAGGCCGTTTGGCCGATCCCCTCTGTACATTTGCGCCGCCCTCGCGTGGCCTCCTATGTTGAGCCCCGGTTCACCTGTTGGTCGAACCTCATTGGGCGAACGTTCACCGGGCGCAGCGAAGGCAACGAGCTGCGACTGAGTGGGCTGCAGAACACGGGACCGGGCGGTTGCGAGTTTCTCGTACATGCGATTCTGAAATGGCGGCTGGAGGCGTTGCCTCGGCGACCCTGGAGACAGGGCAGGCGAGGGACGTGCTGGCAGCGGTGAAGGGTGGACCGGCGACGCCGGCCCTCCGACGCTACCTGCGCCGGAAGCGGGCGCTCGATCTCCTGCTCGTCGTCGTGGCCGCACCGGTGGTGCTGCCCGTCACGGCCGTGCTGGCCGCGCTGATCCGAATCGACTCGCGCGGGTCGGCGATCTTCAAGCAGGAGCGGATCGGCACGCGGTACGTCGAGCGCGACGGCGAGGTCCACTGGGAGCTCTG
>JBCCFK010000066.1:0-16132 GCA_039029775.1 Actinomycetota bacterium
AACCCGCCCCAGCGCAGCGGCTGGGAGATCCACTTCGGCGACTGGGACGACTGGCCCCACAACGGCAATCGCTGACCGTCGATCGCCCGCTACGATCGGTGCTCCCGCGGGTGTAGTTCAATGGCTAGAACCTCAGCCTTCCAAGCTGAGGTTCTAGCCATTGAACTACACCCGCGGGTGGCTCGATCGTAGCGGCGCGGTCGCTCGGAACGGTCGAGGTTCAGGGCCAGCGTTCGGGTGACCGGGTACGCAGCCTGGCGAGGGCCAGGATGAAGACGGCGCCGAGGATCGAGCCGATGATCCCGCTCGCCGCGATGTCGAGGCCGTCGCCGCTCAGCACGTTGCCGATGGTGCCGCCGACCAGCGACCCGGCGAGGCCGACGGCGATGGTGCCGAGACAGCCGAGGTGGTGGCCCGGGCGCACCACCTCCCGGCCGACGAGGCCGGCGATGAAGCCGACGGCGATCCAGGCGAACAGGCCCATGGATCAGGTGGCGGGGCCCGACTCCCCGATGCGTTCGGGGCTGGCGTCGACCCAGGCGTCCTTGTGGACGTTTGCGGTCTCGGTGAGTCGGCGTATCGCATCGACGCTGGGCTCGTTCATGACCATGCCCGGCGCACCCTCGGTGCCGCCGCCGGCGCGGTACTCGAGGACCTCGACGCCATCGGGGCCGGCCGTGTACTTGTAGGGCATGCCGTTGGGGACGAAGAAGCCGTCGCCCGGCCCGAGGACCTGGCTGCCCAGGTGCGCCTCGCCCTTGAGCACGTAGTAGAGGCAGTCGCCGAAACGCGGGTGGCTGTGCCGGAACAGCGGCAGGTTCGCACCGAACCAGACGTGTGCGAGGCTCATGCCGTCCTCGCCGCCCTGCGCGAACAGCAGCGTCTCGGTGATGCCGGCGTTGAGCACACGGGCCATCTCACCGATCGCGTCGCGGACGTCCTCCTCGTCCTCGTCGTCGAGCATGTGCCGGTAATCGAATCCGTCGACGATCTTCGACGCGTCGTAGTCATCCGGCAGCGGCCGACGGCGCTTGACGGGTGGCGCACGGAAGATCTTGAACCTGCCGCGGGCGGACTGCCACCGGCCTGACCGAGCGTCCTCGATGTCGGCGTCGATCGACGCAGCGACGTCGGCGTCCGTTGACGCAGCGACGTCGGCCTCCACGTCGGTGATGGGGTCGGACTCGGTCGTACTCATGCCCACGACGGTAGTCGGCCCGGCCCCACCGCCACGATCGAAGTTGGCGCGCTCTGTGGTCAGACCACGAGGCGCGTCAACTCCGGCCCGGCCCCACCGCCACGTCGCGAGTTGGCGCGCTCTGTGGTCAGACCACGAGGCGCGTCAACTCGGTCAGGCGAGGCGGATGCGGATGGGTCCCTTGGCGGTCGACGGGTCGACGATGCGGCCCTTCTGGGTGATCACGACGTCGCCGCGGTCGACCAGACGCCGAGCGGCCATCCGGGTCGGCTCCATCAACGATCGCCAGTCATCGTCGGAGGCGAGCAGGCGGGCAGCCTCCGATGGACAGATGGTGTTGCCCCGCGCTCGAGACGCCAGCAGGTCGAGGATCGTCGCCTCGAGTTGACGATCGACCTCCGTCAGCTTGCGTCGTCGACATGCTGCACTGCAGTACTAAACCCGGTCCCAGTCCCGCTCCCACTTCTTGCGCCACGCGATGGTGCGCCCGCACACCTCGCAGGATTTGGTCTCAGAGCGCGCCGGCATCGAGCCTCGACAGCACTTCGGTGGCCCGCGCTCGGGTCTCGGCCAGGTCCTTGAGCTTGCGCATCCCGCCCAACTGGTTGCCGAGCCGGTGGTTGCCCCGCAGGCGTTCCTCGTTGCGAGCGAGGAAGTCCCAGTAGAGCGTCGTGTACGGACACGCCGTCTCACCCGTGCGCTTCTTCGGGTCGAACCGGCATCCCTTGCAGTGATCGCTCATGCGATTGATGTACGCGCCGCCGGATGCGTACGGCTTGGTGGCCATTCGACCGCCGTCGGCGTACAGCGCCATCCCCAGCACGTTCGGCAGCATGACCCACTCGGCGCCGTCGACGAACGACGCCCACATCCAGTCGACCGCCTCCTGCGGTCTCACCCCGCTGGTGAGGAAGAGGTTGCCGAGGATCATCAGCCGTTCGATGTGATGCGTCCATCCATTGGTGGCCAGGTTGTCCATGGTCTGGCGAACGCAGGCCATCTCGGTCTCGGCGTCACCGGTGAAGACCGGTGGCAACGGGCGGCAGGCCTCGAGGCCGTTGACGTGTCGGTACTCGGGCATCCAGAGCCAGTAGAGGCCCCAGACGTACTCCCGCCAGCCCATGACCTGCCGGATGAAACCCTCGGCGCTGGCGATGGGAACCCTGCCCTCGCGGTAGGCGGCCTCGGCGGCGTCGACGACCTCGGACGGGTGAAGCAGCCCGAGGTTGAGCGAGCACGACAGGACGGAGTGCGCGAGCTTCCACTCCCCCTTCAACATGGCGTCCTCGTGCGGCCCGAAGATCGGCAAGGCGTCGGCGACGAACTCGTCGAGCCGCTGCAACGCCTGGGCGCGTGTGGTCGGCCACAGGCCGCGGGGCTCGTCGCCCCAGCAGTCCGAAGGCATCTCGTCGATCACCGCCCGGTCGATCGCGTCGAGCTCGAACGGCGCGATCTCCGGCCACGAGCGGCCGTCCTTCGGTGGTGGCTCGCGGTTGTCGTGGTCGAAGTTCCACCGTCCGCCTGCCGGCTCGTCGCCGTCCATCATCACGCCCGTCTCTGTCCGGCGCCAGCGGTAGAAGTCCTCCATCTTGAGCGACTTCCGATCCGCGGCCCAGTCGGCGAACGTCGCGGGGTCGCACAGGAACTGGTCGTTGGCCAGCACCTCGACGCCCTCTCGTTCGAGCATGGCGCGGCCGTCCCAGCTCATCGGTGCTGTCGCCACCACCTGCGTGGGCACGAATGCCGTGCGGTGCGCTGCAAGGCCGCCGCGCAGCGTCGGCGCTCGCCGGAGATCGACGTTGTAGCCCTCGTCGCGGAGGGTCTCGGCGAACTTGCGCATCGAGGCCAGGACAACGTGCAATCGTTGCCGGTGCCACCGCTTGGAGGTGATCTTGGTGGCGGACTCGACGAGGAGCACGCGCGTGGAGGCCGGGTCCCGGTCGCGCAGCGCAGCGTGCTCGAGCGAGAGTTGATCGCCGAGGATCCACACCGTCTCCATGCGTCCAGTCTGCGGCGTCACGCCGGCCACCGCCGGGTCGAGTGGGGCGGGGGGCTAGTCGTCGCCGAAGAGGTCGGGTTGGTGCTCTGCGCGCGAGGGCGCCGGGAGCGGATCGAGGTCGACGACTGCGGCGACGGCGTCGTGGAACTCCCGTGCGTGCTCCGGAGCCCGGGCGTTGTCCGGGGTGTGGATGAACACGATCGGGCGCCGGCCCTCGTCGACCCACTGCGCCACCTTCGCGACCCACGGCTCCCAGAACGGCGGGTTCGCTGCGTGGTCGGTCTGCCCGATGAACCGAACGACGGGGGTCGGCCCCAGCGCCACCGGACGCACCTTGAGGCGCGGCTTGCGTTCGAACGCCTCGATCTCGGCCGGCGTGACCCTCGGCCCGGCGAACACCGCCCGGGTGTCGATCAGGACGCGCTCGACGCCGTGGCGGTGCAGGAGGTCGTTGAGCCGGCGCTCCGCGACACCATCGGCCTCGAAGGCTCGATTCCGGACCTCGACACCCCAGCTCCAGTCGGTCGACAGCGTCGACAGGAAGGCGTCGAGCGCCGGGAGGTCGTCGTCGTCGAACGACGGCGGCAGCTGGATCCACGCCGGCCCCAGCCGGGACCCGAGCGGGGCGAGCCGCCGCATGAAGGTCGAGAGTTCGTCCTGTGCGTTGCGGAGTCGGCGGTCGTGGCTGATCGCGCGCGGGACCTTGAAGCAGAAGCGGAACGACGGCGGCGTCTGTTCCCGCCACCGCTCGACGGCGGCTTCGTCGGGCAGCGCGTAGAACGTCGTGTTGCCCTCGACGGCGGTGCACCAGGTGGCGTACGGGCGGAGCTCCTCGCCGGACCGGGTGTCGGCCGGGAACAGCGTGCCGACCCACCGCCGGTCGGCCCACATCGGGCTCCCCACGTCGACGACTCCGGCCACGATCGGGAACCTAACGCCTATCCCGTCGAAAGGCGCGGGTCACCGGTCAACTCGTGGCTCGGCCGGCCGATTGGAGCCCATGATCACGGAGCGAGAGCGAGCCGAGCGGCGCCGGGTCGTGGCCGCGCTGGTGGCATGTGCCGCCGCCCTGGCCATCACCGTCACGGCAACGACCGGCGTCACCGGCGACGGCCTGACCCCGACCCTCGGGCCCCAGCTCACCTCCTTCGCCGACTGAACCCGGACGATCTCAGCCGACGGGATGCGAAATCGGCGCGAACACCCTTCGGCTGAGTAGGGTGATCTCCCGTGCAGCCGGTCGTCATTGGTATCGCAGGGGGCAGTGGATCCGGGAAGACGACCCTGGCACACGCGGTGGCCTCCAGCGCCCCGGTGCCGTCCGCCCGGCTCGCGTTCGACAGCTACTACCGGGACCAGCGCGACCGCACGATCGAAGAGCGCACCCGCGTCAACTACGACCACCCGAACAGCCTCGATGTCGAGCGCTTCGTGGCCGACCTGGCGACGCTTCGGGCCGGGCGTCAGCTGGCCGCTCCCGTGTACGACTTCACGGTGCACACGCGCAGCTCGGCGGTCGACGTGATCGAGCCGCGGCCGATGGTCATCGTCGACGGCATCCTCCTGTTCGTGTTCCCCGAGGTGTGTGAACTCCTCGACCTCCGCGTGTTCGTCGACGTCAGCGACGTCCTGCGAACGGAGCGACGGCTCGAGCGGGACATCGCCGAGCGCGGCCGCACCCGCGAGCAGGCGCTCGAACAGATCGAGCGAACGGTTCGCCCGATGTACGGCGAGTTCGTCCAGCCGTCGATCGATCAGGCCGACGTCGTCGTCGACGGCACCGTGCCTCCGACGCAATCGGCAGGGCGGGTGCTCGCAGCGCTACCCGCCGGCGTCCTCGTCGGCTGAGTCCGCTGCCGGCGGCGGCGCGGGTTCGCTCGGCGTCTCGGACTCGGACTCCGGCTCCGCATCGGGGGCGGCCGTGGTCGGCTCCGGGGTCGGTGAAGACTCGGGAGTCTCGGTCGGCAGGCCCAGGACGTTGCCGATGAGCTTGGCGTACGCGCGCCGACCTTTCGTGCCCAGGTGCACTCCGTCCGACGCGAAGAACTTCGGTCGGTCGTTGCTGCGCTCGAACCAGTCCACCATGACCGCGTTGTCGTACCGCTCGACGCCGGCCGCGATCTCGTCGTTGACCGTCTCCTCCCAGCGGAGCGGCACGCGGACGTTGACGAACACCACGAGGTCCACCTCGGTGAGCGGTTCCATCATCTGGTCGAACAGCTCGTCGCTGATCGGCCCGTTGTTGCCGAGGTGGACGACGACGGCGTCGCCGAGCTCGTCGTCCTCCAGCCGCTCCGTCAGCATGTCCGGGGCCTCGAACCACTGGCGCCCGACCTGGGTGTCGATGTCGGCCGCCGGGGCGAGCGCGAGAAGGTTCTCCGCGGCTCCCTCCATGACCGAGTCGCCGATGAAGGTGATGTCCTCGTAGGGCGGACCCGACGGATCGGGTGTCGGTGTCGCGGTGGGGGTCGGCGGTGGCGTCGGCGTGACCGCCGGGATCTCCTCGATGACCGCCGCGGTGTCGACGACGGGCACCGACGGGGTCGGGGTGGCCAGCGGGGTCGGGGTGGGGTCGGGCGCCGTCGGGTCCGGGGCGACGACGGGTGAGGCCAACACGATGACCTCCTCGTCCTCGCCGAGATCGCGCTGCGCGGCATCGAGGGCGCCGACCACGACCAGGGCGACCAGGGGTGCGACGACCGCCGCCTGTGCCAGCCGCAGCGGTCGCTCCCGGATCGTCCTCCAGAGCCGCCCCTCCCGAATCGGCGTCTCGATCAGGCGGAAGCTGGCCTCGGTCACCAACACCGTGAGCATCAGGCGCACGGCGAGGGCTTCCCATTGGTCGAGGTCGACGTCCACGCGCGGCCGGGTGAGCTGATAGATGGGCCAGTGCCACAGATACAGCCCGTACGAGCGCGTGCCGATCCACCGCAGCGGCGCGACGGCGAGCGCTGCGCCGAGCGGACTCCGCTGGGTCGCCACCGCGGCGATGACGAGTGCCGTCGCACCCGACGTGATCAGGAACCCCCCGCGGAAGAGCGGCTCCGCCGTGGCGATCGCGAGGTCGTAGTTCCACATCGCCCACCCGACCACTCCGAGCGCACCCAGGCCGACGACGGACGCCGACCAGCTGACGACGCGCCGGTTGGCAACGGTCCGGTGCCGCCAGCGCCACGGCTGCCACACGAGCGCCAGCGCGGCGCCGACCAGCAGGCCCTGCGCGCGGGTGTCGGTCCCGTAGTAGACGCGGGTCGGATCCGTCAGCGGTTCGTACAGGACCCACATCAGGGTCGCCGATCCGGCGATCAGGCCCAGCGTGGCGATGAGCGTCCCACGGCGCCCGATCAGCCGCAGTGCCGCCCAGAGCACGAGCGGCCACAAGAGATAGAACTGTTCCTCCACCGCGAGAGACCAGAGGTGATGGAGGAAGCTCTTGCGGCCGAACCCCTCCGCATAGGACACGTCGTTGACGATGCCGAACCAGTTCGCGACGTAGAACGCCGCCGCGAGCGCTTCCTCGTGCCACTGTTCGACCGCGTCGTCGGCCAGGAGCACCGCCAACCCGTAGCTGCCGGCGAGGAACACGGCGAGTGCCGGCAGCAGCCGCCGCGCCCGTCGGATCCAGAACCGTCTGAGGTCGATCGACCCGGTCCGGGAGCGTTCTCCGAGCAGCAGTGCGGTGATCAGGTAGCCCGAGACGACGAAGAAGACCTCCACGCCCAGGAACCCGCCGGGAATCCAGGCGACGTCGGCGTGATAGAGCAGCACCGCGACGATCGCGAGCGCGCGGACGCCGTCGAGGCCCCCGAGGTACGGCATCGAGGCCGCGCCGCGCGTCGTGTCCCGTTGGGAGGCGGGCTCTCCCATGGCTGCAGACCGTACCGACGCGGTCCGGACAGCGGACGTCATGGAGGTCCATCGGCAGGGGTCGCTCAACGATGACCAAAGCGCGAAATCGGTCCGGTTAGCATGCGGGCCATGGAGGCGAGCGAGGCGAGCGACCGGCCGGTCATCGTGGTCGGGTGTGCGAGATCGGGCACGACCCTGCTGCAGTCGATGATCCATGCGCACCCCCGGTTGGCGATGCCGCCGGAGAACCGCTTCATGATGCCGCTCTACCGGAGCAGGCGGAACTTCGGCGACCTCCGGCTCGACGCCAATGTGGACCTGCTGGGCGAGGCCCTCACGGCGAGAGGAACCAAGATCAACGATCTCGGCCTGAGCGCTGCGGATGTGAAGACTCGTCTGCGGGCCACGCCGGCCACCCTCGGGTCGATGCTCGGTTCGGTCCTGGTGGCCTACGCCGAGTCCCATGGTCGCGCCCGCTGGGGTGACAAGCGCCCGAACTACATCCAGTTCATGGACGACATCCGGGCGCTGTTCCCCGACGCCCAGTTCGTTCACATCATCCGGGACGGGCGCGACAGCGCGGCATCGTTGCTCACCATGCCCTGGTGGGACCGCGGCTACGTGCAGGCGGTCCACAAGTGGCGGCATGCGATCGAGGCGGGTCACGCCGCGGCGTCCGCCTATGGGCCCGGCAGCTACTACGAGTTCAGGTACGAGGACCTCGTCGCCGAGCCGGAGCAGACACTCCGCGGCCTGTGCGGGTATCTCGGCGAGGACTTCGACGACGCGATGCTGGAGCCGCACCGCCAGCGCGACCTGACCCCGGACTACAAGACCTGGCACAAGGGCCTGTCGGATCCCGTGAACGCCAAGGCGGTCATGCGGTGGCAGCGCGACCTGACCGACGACCAGGTCGCGCTCTTCGAGCGCGTGGCCGGTGAGCAGCTGCGCGAGTACGGCTACGAGATCACCCTGGACGGGCGCGACCCGTCCCCCGAGCTCATGGCCGAGTGGGAGCGGGTGAGCGCGGACCACGATGCCAAGGAGGCGGACAGGTCGCGCAAGGACGCGGCACGGGCCAAGCAGTACCCGCATCCCGTGGCCGCGATCCTGACCTCCGGCCAGCGCGAAGCCGCGGCCTCGGCGGGATGGCTGGACGACTACGACCGCTGACGCGCCTCGTCAGCTCGGGGGCGGCAGGATCGGCTCACCCCGTTCGGTGACGACGACGGGATCGCCCACGCGGACGACCGTGCCGGGCACGGCGATCGTGCACGCGATGCCGAACAGCCCGTTGCCCTCGAGGATGTCGGCCAGCACCGGGTCACCCACCGTGCCCTCGCCGCACCACCGGTGCTCGCGCAGGACCTTTGCCGGCTCCTTGTGGCGTTCGGCGGTCTGCTGATCGATCTGGGGGATGGCGCATCGGGGCCATGCGAGCCCAAGCCCCAGCTCGGCCCCACCGACGGTGAAGGCCCGCCATGTCTCCTCGTCCCACGCAGCTGCCCCGGTCACCGTGAGATTCGGGCGGAACCGGTCGATGCCGAAGGGTTCGGATGCGCGGTCGGACAGCCAGGTCGCCGATGCCTCGTTGGCGACGAGGACGGGAGCGGCGTCGGCCAGGCTCGTCCGGAACTCGAACCCGGGGACGACCAGTTCGGTCTGGTCGGTCATGGCCACGAGACGGGCGGGCTCTCCCAGGAGCGCGCCGAACCAGGCCGCTGCCTCGTCGCCCGCGTCGCCGACCTCCACCGGAAGACCGAGCAGGTTGGTGACCTGACGGTCGTTCTGCGTCGGCCGAGCGACCTCGATGGGGTCACTGCCCTCCGCTTCGATGCGGAGTCCGTCCGCGAGGACGGTCGGCTGGACGGTGGCCAGCACCCGGTGTTGCCGTTGGGTGATCGGCGTCCCCGAAGCATCGACCACCTGGTAGAGCCGGTCGTCGGCGAGCCCGGTCTCGGCCACGACGACCTCGGCGAGCGCGGTCGAGCGACAGGACTTGACCGGGTGGACGTGGATCGCGGCGAGCGTGGCGTCGGTCATCGCGAGATCGTAGGCACGCCCTCGGCGTCGGGCCTCTAACCCCGTGGCCACTGCGGCCGATGGATGGGCGGGACTGAATCGATCACCACCGCAGGAGCGGGGCATCGCCATGCCCGATCTCGTAGTCCCGACGCCCGAAGCCGACTCGTCGTCGCGCGCTCCGGACGCCGGCTCGCAGCTCGTCGAGCGGGTCCTGGCTGCGGTCGACGAGCTGCTGCGGCGCATCTGCAGCGCCTCGACGGAGCTGCTCGACGACACCCTCGCTCCGGATCAGCGGCGCGACGCGGTCGACGCGGCCGAGGAGCTGGCCTCCTGGTTGGGTTCGATGAATCTGGCCGCGGAGGCCGGTCTGACCCGCCAGGTCCAGCTCGCGCTGGACGAGAGTGGGTCCGCGGCCGGACGAGCGCTGAAGATCGCATCGCTGGTCGACGACATCCGCAGCAGCGTTCGTCTGACGATCGGGGCGACGACCGGGCACGAGGACACGGCTCGCGTGCTCGCGGTGGGCGACGAGTCGCTCGCATCCGACGCTGCGATCTGGGTGATCGCCACCACCTTCGACTGCACCGCCGTGACGCCGTGGCAGTCCCCCGCCGACTATCCCGAGGAGTGCGACTGCGTGGTGGTCCTGTCGGCGCAGGCACCCGAGCCCGCCCTGCTCCAGGCGCTCCGCGAGCGCTACCCCAAAGCCGTCGGCATCGTGAGGGCCGACCGCGCCGGCCTCGACGACGCGGCTACGGCGTGGGCCCACACGGTGATGGCACCCGACACGGGGCCTGACCGGTTGCAGGCCGAGATCCGCCTCCAGGTGGACGTGCGCCGCGCACCGATCCGTGTTGCGGTGGCCGGCCAGGAGTCGACCGGCGTTGCCAGATCGCTCCGAGGCCGAGGTGCGGACGTGACCGCGATCCGGTCGATCGGCGACATCGTGACGCCCGGCGCGGACCGGCCCCGATCGTTCGAGGCCCTCGTCGTGGGCGCCGAC
The DNA here is from genome assembly GCA_039029775.1 of Actinomycetota bacterium. Classification (GTDB taxonomy): domain Bacteria; phylum Actinomycetota; class Acidimicrobiia; order Acidimicrobiales; family UBA8592; genus JBCCFK01. Next base: position 10,075 of record JBCCFK010000066.1, read on the forward strand.
GTGGCGGAGCCGATGGTCGAGGCACTCGCACAGAGGATCGGCACCGATCCCGACCTGCGCGACGTGGTCGTCGTGCATCACGCCCGGGCCGACGGACCGGCCGGGCTCCGCCGGCATCGCGGCGTCGACGTGGTGGTGCCTGCCGACGTGTCGCGTCACGACGTCGCATCGCTGGTCGAAGGGCTGGTGCACCGCACTCGCCGATCTCTGCCGCAGGTGCGGAGTGGACGCCGGGCGAGCGCGCCGGCGACGACGCGCATCGTGCTCGAACGGATGCTCGTGTCGTCGCACCGCGAGGGCCGGACCGTGTCGGTCGCCGTGGTCGACCTGCCGTCGACCTCTGACGTCTCGACCGCCGCGGCGGAGCTGGCCGCCGAGTTCCGAACCGACGACCTCGTCGGCCTGTGGGAGGGCGATCGCATCGTCGTCGCCCTCCGAGGTCTGCGCAGACGGGTGGCGGTCGAGCGCATCCGGACGGCCGTCAAGCGGTATGACGCGGCCGAGCGCACCGCCCAGGCCGGGGTGGCCGAGTTCCCCTACGACGCACGGTCCTCCGTCGAGCTCGTCGACGTCGCGGTCTCGGCGATGGAGCGCTCGCGGCTCGCCGACGGCCCGGCTGTGGTCGCCGCGGACTGGCGCCAGGAAGGCGAGTCGGCCCCGGACGTGATGATCGTCGACCCCGATGCGATGTTGACGTCGATGCTGGACGGCCACCTCACCGACAAGGGCCTGGACGTGGTCACGATCGGCACCGGCGGCGAGGCCGCATCGTGGCTCATCCACGATCGTCGACCGGCCCCTCGGGTCCTGCTTCTCGAGTTCAACACACCCGGGCTGGACGGGCTGCAGCTGCTGCGGCAGCTCCGCCGCTCGGGTTGCCTCGACCGGACCCGCGTGCTGATGCTGTCGGCGACCGTGCGCGACGACGACCTGCTGGCGGCCTTCGAGTTGGGTGCTCAGGACGCGATCACGAAGCCGTTCTCGATGGCGATCTTCGACAACCGGCTCAATCGGGTCCTGGACTCGTGAGGGCGCGCCGGTGACCGCGTTCGTCCTGGCGAGTGGTCTGGGGCTCGTCTCGCTCTCGGCGCTGTTCGTCATCTGGGGTGCGCTGCACGATGTGGTGGCGCGACGCCGTCGTCGCCGCCGTGAGGCGATCGTGCGATTGCTCACGACCGTGCTCTTCGGCGACGAGCTCGCGGCGGACCGGGCCACCCGGCTCCTGATGCGGGAGCGTCGGCCGTCGGTGGTCCGCGCCCTGCAGGAGCTCGCGGTCGATCTTCGCGGTCACGCGCTCGGTCGCACCCGGCACCTCGTCGATGTGCTCGGGATCCGGACCCATATCGCGGCGATGGCGCGGAGCCGCCGTCGATCGCCGCGGATCCGGGCCGCCGAGCTCGTCTCGCTCGTACCCGACGAGGCGACGTCGAGTGAACTCCTCCGCGACGACGACGCGCTCGTCCGAGCCCTCACCGTGGAGGCGCTGGGTGCGAGCCGCCTCGCTCGCCGACGCGGTGTCATCCACGAACTGCTCTGCGATCCCGCCCAGGTCGTTCGGGCGACCACCCAGGACACCCTGATCCGCACCGGGCAGGGTTTCGAGGAGATCGCCTCGGCGCTCGCCGACGAACGGACCTGTGGTGCCGCGCTGACGGTCGTCTCCCACATCCCGGACCCCAACGTCGTCGCCCTGGCGCTGCGGCACATCGACTCACCCTCGCCGCGGCGACGAGCGCTCGTCGCTCAGGCCCTCGGCAACGACGTGTCCGCCGACGTCTCACGGCCGCTCGCGACGCTGATGGCCGACGAGGACGCACGGGTCCGCGAAGCAGCGATCCGGTCCGCCGGCGTCGCCGGACGCGGCGAGCTGTCGGGCGCGCTCGGCCATGCGCTGTCGGATCGCGCATGGACCGTACGCCACGCCGCCGGTGAAGCGCTCAGCCGCTTCGGTCCACTCGGTGCGATGGTCCTCTACGGGCACCTCGACGACCCCGACCCCTACGCCAGGGACATGGCCCAGCGGTTCGTCGATCTCATCGAGGAAGGCGGCGGTGGCTGGGGCCGGACCGTCCACGTGGGGTTCGCTCCCCTGGCGGCGACGTGAGCGGCTTCGCCTCGTGGCTCTTCAACGCGGCCGGCGTCGCCGTCGCGGTGACCGTCGTCATCGCGGCCCTGAGCCAGCTGACGTTGGTCGTGTCCGCGGTCGTGGAGCTGGCCCACATGCGGTCTCGGGATCGCCATCGGCTGTGGCGACGGATCCTCGGCTCGCAGATGGCTCCGCGCGTGACGGTGCTCGTTCCGGCACACAACGAGGCGGTCACCATCGCCGACAGCGTCGCCGGGGTCCTCGCCCTGGCCTACCCGAACCTCGAGGTCGTGGTGGTCGACGACGGGTCGACCGACGGCACGCTGGACGAGCTCATCACCACCTTCGGACTGGTCGCCGTCCACCCGATCTACCGACGGCACCTGGAGACCGCCGAGGTCGAGGCGATCTATCGCTCGTCCTCGGAACCCGATCTGATCGTCGTCCGCAAGCGCAACGGCGGCAAGGCCGACGCTCTGAACTGCGCGCTCGACGTGGCCTCCGGCGAGCTCGTGTGCGCCATCGACGCCGACACCCTGGTGACGCACGACTGCCTCCAGCAGATGGTCACGCCGTTCTTCGGCGACGAGGGCATCGTGGCCGTGGGCGGCACCGTCCGCCTGGTCAACGAAGCGGTCGTGACCAGCGGTGTCGTCGCGCGGGTGACCGCGCCCCGCCGGCTGCTGGCGGGTGTGCAGGCCGTCGAGTACACGAGGGCGTTCCTCGTCGGTCGGCTCGGCTGGAACCGGTTGGGCGGCAACCTGTTGATCTCCGGCGCGTTCGGGCTCTTCCGCCGCGATCGCCTGCTCGACATCGGCGGCTACGAGGCGAACACGGTCGGCGAGGACATGGAGCTGATCGTTCGTCTGCGCCGCCACGCCGTCGACAACGGTCGCGAGGCGAAGGTGCACTTCGTGCCGGACCCGATCGCCTGGACCGAGGCCCCCGAGTCTCTGCGCGTGCTCTCGCGGCAGCGCAACCGTTGGCACCGCGGGCTCTGCGACGTGCTGGTCCGTCACCGCCGCATGATCTTCAACCGTCGCTACGGGATGGCCGGCACTCTGGGGATGCCCTACTACCTGGTGGTCGAGGCGCTGGCGCCGGTCGTCGAGTTCGTGGGGCTGGTGTTGTTGGGCATCGGCCTCTGGACCGGTCAGGTCGGCCCGTCCGTGCTCGCGATCGTGGCGCTCGCCCACCTTCTGGCGATGGCGGTGACACTGGCCGTGCTGTGGGTCGACGACGTCGGTTTCCGCTCCTACCCAGGCGTGCTGTCGAGGCTCCGCCTGGTCGGCTACGTCGTGGTCGACCAGCTGATCTACCGGCCCATGACCCTCGCCTGGCGCCTGTGGGGTCTGAAGATGTTCCTGGAGGGCCGCGGTGAATGGGGCGACATGACCCGCAAGGGCCTGGGAGCCAAGGATCGAGATCCGCAGCTCGTGTGAGTCCTGGCGTGCCCCCGGCAGGAGTCGAACCTGCGACCTGAGAATTAGAAGTTCCCTGCTCTATCCAGCTGAGCTACGGGGGCCGGACAATCCAGGCTACGGCTCCACCGCGGCGCTGGCGCGTCCATTGCCTGCGTTCGACGTGAACGGCGATCTCATCATTCGCCACCGGTCTCAAAATGCGACCAGACTGCGGCGATGGCGTTGCGAGTCGGCCTGACACCTCCGTGGGACCTCTGGGAACTCGACCCGGACGAGCAGCGCCGCCGGCTGTCCGCGATCGCCGACGCCGGGATCGACCACCTGTTCACCGCCGACCACGTCAGCTTCATCGACGGGAGCGGTCTCGACGGTCCGGTGCTGTTGGCCGCGCTGGCCGCGATGGAGCCGCGTCTCGACGTGTACCTCGGCGTCTACCTGCTCGCGTTGCGACATCCGCTCGTGGCCGCCCGCCAGATCGCCAGCCTGGCCCAGACGGCGCCGGGGCGGGTCACGATCGGCGTGGGCGTCGGCGGCGAGGATCGCCACGAGATCGAGGTCGTCGAGATCGACCCGGCCACACGGGGCCGGCGGACCGACGCCTCCCTGTTCCTGACCCGCTCGCTGTTGGCCGGCCACACCGTGGACGGCGACGGCGAGTTCTATCGCTTCCGCGACGCGAAGATCCGTCCCGTCCCGGACCCGGCGGTCCCATTCGTCGTGGGCGGTCGAAGCGACGCAGCCCTCGATCGGGCTGGGCGCCTCGGGGATGGATGGCTGGCCGCATGGTGCTCGGCCCGACGGTTCCGCGAGGGCGTCGCGATGGTCGAGGAGATCGGAGCGGAACGCGATCCCGCATGGCAGCACGGCCTGCAGGTCTGGGTCGGCGTCGGCGCTGACCGCAACGAGGCTCGTCGCCACGTCGCCGACGGCATGCAGAACTTCTACAAGCTCAGTTGCGAGCTCTTCGAGCGCTACACGCCCTTCGGGACCGCCCCGCAGATCGCCGAGTTCCTGGCGCCGTACGTGCGCGCCGGTGCGTCGGTGCTCAACCTGACGCCCTGCGGCCCGGACCGTGAGACCGAACTCGCCACGATCGCCGAGGTTCGACAGCTCCTGGGTGGTTCAGCCTGAGACTCGGCGTCCGCCGGAGCCCGCGCCGATCAGTGCCACCGACACGACGATCATGAGCCCACCGCCGACGAGCGCCGCGGTGACCGCGTCGCCGAACACGGCGACACCGCCCACGACGCCGAACAGCGGCACGCAGTAGCCGATCACCGAGACCTGGCCGGTCGTGCCGATCTCGTTGGCCTTCATCATCGAGAAGAACCCGAAGTAGGTGGTGACGCCGAACGCGGCCATGGCGGGGATGTGCCAGGAGGCGAACCCGCCCTCGGGCGCGATCCCGCGTCCGGTCGGGATCGACAGCAACAAGGCGGCGACGCCGGCCACCGCGAGTTGCGGGGCGATCAGCGCCGGGGCACCGTGCTCGGTGGCGAAGCGTCGGGCCAGGATCGCCGCGCTGCCGGCCAGCAGCGAGCCGGCGAGCACGATCCCGATGGCGCCGACGGTGGCGTCGCTGTCGGCGCCGCCGAGGCCGAGGACCCCGACGCCGGCGAGCGCCAACACCAGCCCGACGGCCTTGGTGCGGTTGAACCGTTCGTCGGCGAAGACGAAGTGGGCGCCGACCGCGGTGAACACCGGGCCGAGGGAGATCAGCAGCGTCACGACCCCGGCCGACATCCGCTCGAACCCCAGGTTGAAGAGCAGTGCCGGGCCGGCCGAGGCGCCGAGCCCGAGCACTGCAGCCGGCGCAACGGCGGTCATCTGCAGATCGCGTCGTGCGGTGGCCACGACCATGCCGATCACACCACCGGCGAGGAACGGCATCCAGGTCACCGTGAACGCGTCGACCCCGTCGTCGACGAGCCCCTTGGCCAGCAGCCCGCCCGATCCGAACACCAGCCCGGTGAACGCGACGAAGAACCAGACGCTGCGATCCGCCCTCGTCTCCGCCGCCATCGAAGCCTGCACCTCGAGACTCTACGGAGCTCGCGTCCTCCGGCCTCGCCGATGGCGGAACTGGTTGTCCATCCCGTGCGTCGAACCCGTAAGATGACAGCTCGCCCTGCTTCGGCAGGACGTGGTGGCCGTAGCTCAGTTGGTAGAGCCCCGCGTTGTGGTCGCGGTGGTCGCGGGTTCAAGTCCCGTCGGTCACCCCACCTCGAAGAGAGCGCCCTCGGGCGCTCTCTTCGTCGTTCGGGCCCGCCTCGGGCGCCGTCCCCAATCCGGGTATCGGCATCGTCGTTCGGGCTCGGGCCCGCTACGATGGCGGCCCGCACCACGCGCCTCTAGCTCAATTGGCAGAGCATCGGACTCTTAATCCGCAGGTTCTGGGTTCAAGTCCCAGGGGGCGTACAGCGAGAAACCCCGGCCGCCCCACAGCGCCCGGGGTTTCGTGCGTCCCGGGCCGGGTGATGCCGCGTCGGAATGTCAGTTCGGGCGGCGGACGACGCGGCCCGGCCGGGCGCCGGTGACTTGGCCGTCG
>JBCCFK010000067.1:0-15978 GCA_039029775.1 Actinomycetota bacterium
GATGAACTCCCAGCCCTGGCACCTCCACGTGGTGACCGGCGACCCGCTCGACCGCATCCGCCAGGGGATCATGGAGCGGATGATGGCGGGGGCGAAGCCGGATCGGGAGATCCAGAGTCATGGCGGGTACCAGGGTGAACACCGGGAGCGGCAGAAGCGGGTGGCCGGCCAGCTGTTCGACGCGATGGGCATCGACTGGGCCGACCGTGAGCGTCGCCAGGACTGGGCCATGCGCGGGTTCCGGCAGTTCGAGGCGCCGGTCTCGGTCATCGGATGCATCGATCGCGATCTCGCGCACTCGCATGTCGCGTACTTCGACCTCGGCCAGATGATCTACGGCATGGTCCTCGCCGCGTGGGAGCGGGGCCTCGGTTGCGTCATCAACGGCCAGGGGATCAGCCAGTCGTCGGTCGTGCGCGAGTTCGCGAACATCCCGGAGGACCAGATCATCGTGATCACGGTGGCGATGGGCTGGCCGGCCGACGACTTCCCGGCCAACGACGTCGAGTCCGAGCGCCGGCCCACCGAGGAGATCGTCACCTACGTCGGGTTCGAGGACTGAGCGTCAGCCCTTCAGGCGTGCATTGCCCGGGTCGAAGAGCGGACCGCGGACGAGTCTGGCGCGGTGGCGCACCCCGGTCCTGAGCGCCTCGACTGCGGTGTCGACCGGTACGTCCGCGTCGACGAAGGCGTGCGCGATGAAGCCTCCGACGTTGTATCCGTACTCGCCGCCGGCGATGCGCCCGACGACCTCGTCACCGATGAGGACCGGCTCCCAGCCATAGAGGATCGATGCCGGATCATCGAACAGCAGCGTCACGATGCGCCGGTTCGCGGGTCGCTCGGCCGCGGCGTCCCTGCCGACGAAGTCCTTCGTGGTGTCCATGGCCCACCGGACCCCGCTCGACGCTGGAGAGTGATCCGGCGTGAGGTCCGAGCCCCAGAGCCGGTAGCCCTTCTCGATGCGGGTGGAGAAGACGGCTTGGGCTCCGACCGCCGGCATCGAGTACGGGCGTCCGGCCTCCCACAACGTGTCCCAGACGTGGAGTGCGAGTGATTGCGGGACATACAGCTCCCAACCGAGCTCTCCGAGGTAGGAGAGGCGGAGGGCGGTGACCGGGGCCATGCCGACGTCGACGGTGCGCCAGGCGTACCAGGGGAAGGCGTCGTTCCCGAGGTCGTCCGCCGTCGTGGCCTGCAGGACCCCTCGACTGTTCGGGCCCCACAGGCCGATGGCGACGAGTTGTTCGCCGAGATCTCGGTAGGACACGGAGCCGTCGTCGGGTGCATGGGACCGGAAGTGGCGCAGCTCGGCCGGCAGGTTGCCCTTGCCGGTGAGGATCCACCAGGTGTCCTGCGCCATCCGCGCGACGGTCACGTCTCGGGCGACGCCACCCGACGGTGTGAGGACCAGCGTGTAGGTGATGTCGCCGATCTCGATGTCGACATCGGCCGAGCAGAGCCACTGGAGGTGCGCCAGGGCACCGGGGCCCGACACCTCGATCGGTCCGATCGCGGCAGACCAGTCGACGAGTCCGACGTTCTCGCGGAGCTCGAGGTGCTCGGCGCCCATGATCGGTGTCCAGCCGACGGCGTCGTACCCCTCGCGGGTGGGGATGGCGGCACGGTGCTTGTCGACGAGCGGCTCGTTCGACCGGTACCAGAGCGGCGTCTCCTGGCTCGCGATCGGGACGAACTCGGCGCCGAGCGCCTCGAGGCGGTGGTGGTACGGCGAGTGCCGGAGACCTCGGACCGCGCTGGCGACCGCGCTCGGATGCATGTCCTCGAAACCGATCTCGTAGAAGTACTTCGACTGGCGCGACAGGAACTCCCGGTTGGACTGGTGTGGGTGGAACCGGTCGATGTGGGCAGGCGTGACATCCATGCCCGGGTCGCCCGTGGTCATCCACCGGGCCATGACCGCGCCGACCTCGCTGGCGAACGACAGCCAGGCGCCGACCGACGCCCAGAGGCCGGACACCGCGGTCTCGCCCATGATCGGATGGTTGTCGACGGTGAACGAGAACATGCCGTTGAACCCGTCGGCCACCTCGGCCCCACGCAGCGGCGGCATGTGGTGCTGCATCTTCGCCCAGGCGTCGGTGAAGTCGGCGGGTGTGAAGGGCATCTTCGCCGTGGTCGGCAGCTGGTGAGGGTCGACGAGGCGGGCCTCGTGTGCGTAGCTCCCGATCCCGATGTGGTCGCCGTGCTGGCGGAAGTACAGGGAGAGGTCGTCGAAGGCGGTGATCGGCATCGCCACCTCGCCGGGACCGAGCGCGTCCAGCGCGGGAACGGTGGTGGTGTGGATGTACTGGTGCTCCCCGGGAAACAGCGGCATCGGGGTCCCGGTCTTCTCCGCCAGCAGGGGTGCCCAGATGTTCGTGCACACGATCGCCTGCCGGCAGCTGATCCGCCCGGCCTCGCCATCGGTCACGACGGCGCGCACCCGGCCGTCGGCGATCTCGATGTCGGTGACGGCGCCGTGACCGATGAAGCGGGCCCGCCCGCTGGCCTCGGCGATGCGGCGCATCGACGTGGCCAGGGCGCTGGTGCGGACGACGCCGGACGACGGCACGGTCATCCCGCCGACGATGGTCGAGGGGTCGACGATCGGCAGCAGCTCGGCGACCTGACCCGGGTCGAGCATCGAGGCCTCGATGTCCTCGCTCATGCCCATCTCGACGAGCCGCCGGTGGGCATCGAGGCGGGCGGGCGTGTTGGCGACGGCCACCATGCCCACGCGCCAGAACTGCTCCTGATCGGGGTCGGCGAGCGGCAGGGTGTCGTAGAGGTCCCGGCTGCGTCGGCCGAGCGTGGTGAAGAAGTGCGACCCGGTCAGGGTCCGGAGTCCGCCGGGCGCGTGGGAGGTGGAGCCGTCGTTGTGATCGAGGTCGCCCTTGTCGACCACGACGATGCCGTCCACGCCCTGGTCGGCCAAGTGGTACGCCACGCTCGTGCCGATGATCCCGGCGCCGATGACCACGATGTTCGCGTCGGTTGTCACGGACCCTCCAACGGGCTCGAACCCCGGCCGGCCCGCCTGGCCGAGGTGTCTAGACACAACTGTCCAGGGACGGTATGTTCCCGACACTCCGCTTGTCCAGCAACCCGAGGTCGCCATGGAACCGCAGGACGCCACGTCGGCAGACGTGATCATCATCGGCGCAGGGGTGATCGGCTGCGCCCTCGCCCTCGAGCTGGCTCGCCGGGGACATCGCACCATCAACGTCGACAAGGCCTCGGCCGCGGGCGCGGGGTCGACGATCAACTCCTGTGCCATCGTCCGGTTCAGCTACTCGACCGTCGACGGCGTCAACTTCTCCTGGGAGGGTGCGCAGTACTGGAAGAACTGGGCCGACCACATCGGCGCCGACGACGAGCTCGGGCTGATCCAGTACCACCAGGTCGGCCAACTCGTGCTCACCACCGCGGAGCAGGACCACTCCGCCCGGGTGAAGGAGCTGTGGGGCGAGCTGGACATCCCGTTCGAGACGCTGTCGGTCGACGACGTCGTGGCCCGCTACCCGTGGATGGACCTCGGGCTGTACGGGCCGCCGACGCGACCTGACGATCCGGCCTTCTGGAAGGACGCCGACGGGTACCTGACCGGTGCGATCTTCTCGCCCGACGCCGGCTACGTCTCCGACCCCCAGCTGTCGTGCCACAACCTCCAGCGCGGAGCCGAGGCGCTGGGGGCGACGTTCCTCTTCAACGCCGAGGTCAGCGGCGTCGTACAGGCCGAAGGACGAGCAGCGGGAGTCACCCTGGCGGACGGCCGGGCGTTGCAGGCGCCCATCGTCGTCAACGTCGCCGGCCCCCACTCGGCGATCATCAACCGGATGGCCGGTGTGTACGACTCGATGAACATCAAGACCTCGGCGCTTCGTCACGAGGTCCACCACGTCCCGGCGCCCCCTGGGGTCGACTTCATGAGCGGAGGCGTCGTCGGCGCCGACGACGATGTCGGCTTCTACTTCCGGCCCGAGGTCGGCAACAACGTTCTGGTGGGCAGTGTCGATCCCGAGTGCGACGTGCGCGAGTACGTCGATCCCGACGACTACGACACCAGCCTCACCGAGGACCAGTGGAACGCGCAGGTGCTGCGAGCGAACCGGCGGATCCCGACGCTCGGCGTCCCACACGATCGCAAGGGCGTCGTCGACCTCTACGACGTCAGCGACGACTGGTTGCCCATCTACGACCGGACCGACCTCGATGGCTTCTACGTGGCGATCGGGACCAGCGGCAACCAGTACAAGAACGCCGGTGTCGCCGGCCAGGTGATGGCCGACCTCATCGAGGCGGTCGAGGCGGGCCACGACCACGACGCCGAGCCTCTCCAGCTGACCGGCCGCTACACGGGCCGACCGATCGACATGTCGGCCTACGGCCGCAACCGCGAGATCAATCCGGACTCGTCGATGTCGGTCCACGGCTGACCGGGTCGATGGCACGGCGCCGCCGCGATCGGGGACCGAGGGAACGGCCTGCAGCGGACTCGTCGCGCTACCGCCGATTGGAGAACCCCTACCGGCCGCTCGAGGTGCTGAGCGAGGACCAGGTGGCGCATCTCCACGAGCGAGCGGTCGCCTACCTGGCCGACGAGGGCATCCGGGTCCTGTTGCCCGAGGCCCGTCGGATCTACGAGGGTGGCGGCGCCGTCGTCGACGACGAGACGCAGATGGTCCGCCTCGATCCAGGCTCGGTCACCCAGGCTCTCGCGGATGCGCCCGAGCGCTTCGAGTTGGGCGCACCGAACCCGGACCGGTCCGTCCCCGTGGGCGGGAACAGCGTCGCCCTGGTTCCGGTAGGGGGACCGCCGTTCCTGTCCGGCCTCGAGGGGCGGCGAGCCGGAGCGATGGCCGACCAAGAGAACTTCCTCCGCCTGATGCAGACCTACGACGTCCTCGCGGTCACGTCGCCCGCCGTCGAGCCCGACGACATCCCCATCAACACCCGGCATCTCGCGTCGGGGAGGGCCACGTTGACGCTCACCGACAAGGCGCCCTTCGTCTACGCACGCGGTCGAGCCCGGTGTCGCGACAGCATCGACCTGATCAAGCTCCGGTACGGCATCGAGACCGACGCCGAGTTCGCCGAGGCGCCGCGGTGTTGGACCAACATCAACACCAACTCGCCACGACAGATCGACGTCCCGATGGCGATGGCCATCATCGACTTCGCTCGGTGGCGCCAGCCGTGCATCATGACGCCGTTCACCCTGGCCGGGGCGATGGCGCCCGTGACCCTCGCCGGCGCCCTCGTCCTCCAGCACATGGAGGCGCTCGCGGCGATCACCCTGGCGCAGCTCACGCAGCCCGGCGCGCCGGTCATGTACGGCGCGTTCACCTCCAACGTCGACATGAAGTCCGGCTCACCCGCCTTCGGGACTCCCGAGGCCATCAAGGGAGCACTCGCCAGCGGTCAGTTGGCTCGCCACATCGGCGTGCCGTGGCGGTCGTCGGGGTCCAGCGCCTCCACCTCGGTGGACGCACAGGCCGGCTACGAGACGATGATGAACACGTTCGGCGCGCTCCTCGGCGGCGCGAACTGGATTCAGCACGCGGCCGGGTGGCAGGAGGGTGGCCTGGCCGCGAGCTACGAGAAGCTCATCGTCGACGTCGAGATGTGTCAGATGATCGCCGAGTCACTGCGCCCACTCGCCTTCGGCGATGCGGAGCTGGCCCTCGACGCCATCACCGAGGTCGGTCCCGGCGGGCACTTCTTCGGGACGGCACACACCCTCGAGCGGTTCGAGACCGCCTTCTACCAGCCGTTGGTCTTCAGCCGCGCGACATACGAACAGTGGACCGAGGAGGGCAGTCGGCGCACCGACCAGCGTGCCGAGGACGTCTGGCGCCAGGCGCTCGCCGACTACGAGCAGCCGCCGCTCGACGATGCGATCGCCGACGCGTTGGACGACTTCGTGGAGCGTCGCGTCGCCGAGGGTGGCGCGGCGCCGGACTGATGGTGCAGCCCGCCCATACGAAGGTCACCCGCGACGACTGGATCGCCGCCGCACTCGATGCCCTCGACGAGGTGGCCATCGACGAGCTCCGCGTGCTGAGTCTGGCCGAGGGGCTGTCCATCTCGAGGTCCAGCTTCTACTGGTACTTCGACGACCTCCCGGCCCTGCAGGGCGAGCTGCTCAGCCTGTGGGAACGGAACACCGCGTCGATCGTCGAGCGGACCGAGCGGACCGCCGCCACGATCACCACCGCGTGTCTGGGCGTGTTCGAGTGCTGGGCCGACGAATCGCTGTACGACGCCCGCCTCGATCTCGCGGTGCGTGACTGGGGTCGGCGCGACGCCGACGTGGCGGCGCGGGTCAGGGTCGCCGACGATCGACGGCTCGACGCCGTCGCGTCGATGTTCGCCTCCCACGGTTTCGAGGCCGACGACGCCCTGGTCCGCGCCCGGCTGCTGTATCACAGCCAGGTCGGGTACTACGCCGTCGGCGTCGATGAGCCGATGGACGTCCGCGTCGGGTACCTGCCGTACTACCTGCAGTCGATGACGGGCGAGGTGCCGACGCCGGACGAGCTGGCCTCGTTCGCGGCGTTCGTCGAGAGCGTCGAGCCGCGCTAGCGCGCCGGCCGGAGGCAGGCCAGGAGGTCCTGCACCGTGTGCTCGGCCTCCAGGGGATGACGCAACGGGTGGTCGGCGGTCACCTGGTACCGGTTGCGCCGCCCGACCTTCTCGTGGGTGAGGTACCCGGCCGACTCGAGCTCACCGATGATCTTCTGCACGGCCCCGACCGTGATCCCGACGGCGTGCGCGATGTCGCGCTGGCGCAGCTCCGGATTGCGATCGATCGCGATCAGCACGTGAGCGTGGTTCGTCAGGAAGGTCCAGGACGGGATGTCCGGCTCGGGCTCGACCAGGTCCATGGCCAAACTGTATCGATCGTGTCGGGTGGGATCGGACACCGGCCTTGTGTCGGACCCAACGCGGATGGTTCGTCGGACCGCCGTCATCGGATCGCCCGTGGGTCGAGGGCGACCAACAGCCGGAGCGACCCCAGGATCGCGGCGACGGGAACGTGCGCCGACCGCGACGAGGAGCGGTCAGCGAACCACAGCGCGCCGGTCGCGCCGGCCAGCATCCACAGCAGCAGCAGGACGGTGTTCACCATGGTGGCGCCTCCTCGTTCGGGTCTTCCTCGTTCGTCGGGTCGCGGCGACGGCCGCCATTGCATGGATCATCTGAGCTCCTCGGGTGGTGCGGCTGGCCGGGGCCACCGCCTCGTGTGACCGGCGATGACCCCGTCGGCACCGATTGTCAGGCGGCGACCGCCCACCGACTTCGGAGGCGGTCGAGGCGTCTGGCACATCTGGCGATCTCCCGGTCCTGGGCCGGGGAGATCTCGGCTCGAAGACCGAGCCGGTCGAGGTCGGTCTCGATGTCGACCAGCTCGGTCAGGAGTTCCTCTCGGCGTCCGTCGTCCGGGACCGGAGCGTCCCAGAGTCGTCCTGCCTCGAGGCGGAGTTGCTCGATGGTGTCGCTTGAACGCTTCATCATGTACCTCCGAACGCCTACTGGAAGGGGGGTGTTCCTTGGAAAACACCCTATGGAAAAGGTGTATCGTGGCAACCCTTTTTGTCGAGAGTCGCGTCGTTGTCGAGCACCGCGTCGGTCAGGCGGCTGCGACCAGCTCGTCGTGCTCGGCGTCGGTGAGGCGGACCGCGCCTGGACGCAATGCGTCCAGGGCGCGGAGGATCCGCCGCCTGATCGCTTCGGCGGACACGCCGCGGGCGTCCGCGATCGCCGTGTACGTCTGCGGCTCGGACCCGTCGAGGCCGAAGCGGGCCACCACCATCTCGCGCGTCGCCGGGTCGAGTTGGGCCACCAGGAGGTGAGCGGCTGCGTGCTCGACCAATGCGGTCACCTGGGCGTCGGGTTCGGCCTCACCGCTCGCGACGAGGTCACCGACCGTCACCGCGTCGACGAGCTCGCGGTCGAGGGAGTCCATGGTCCGGAAGCGAGCGGCGGTCTGCAACGTCGGGGGGAGCTCCGCATCGGGGTCGAGCGCCTGCGCCGAGCGGAGTTCGCTGACCTTGTGGCTCGGGACCCGGACGGTGGATGCGGTGTTCTCGAGTCCTTGTTGGATGAGGCGCCGGATCCACCACGTGGCGTAGGTCGAGAACTTGTAGCCGCGTCGCCAGTCGAACCGCTCGACGGCCACTTCGAGGCCGATCATGCCGTCCTGGATCACGTCCTGCCTGTCGACATGTGCGGGCACCCTGGTCTTGCCGGCGATGGACAGGACGAGGCGGATGTTGGCTTCGATGAAGCGGTTCTTCGCAGCGCGCCCTTGCGCCTCGAGCACCTGGTCGCCGGGTTCGCCGGCCTCGGCGGTCAGGCGTGCCGCGGCCTGGAGCCCGGTTTCGATGCGTCTGGCGAGGGCGACTTCGTCGTCGGCGGTCAGGAGTGGGGCCGTGTGCTCGTATCCCATTGGCGCAACATAATACACCTACTGAAATAGGTCAATAGAGGTAACAATATCTAGTTGCACCTGTATTACCGGGTCCATCGCTGGCTCGGAGGTCGGGCACGGTCGACTGCGCGGTGCGGGCCGCATACCGTGCGGCAATGGCACGCGACCGTCCGACCGACCGCACCGTCTTCCAGAACGCCTGGGTCGTCCCCGACCTCGAGGCGGCCATCGGCCGGTGGGTCGATCAGCTGGGGGTGGGTCCCTTCTACGTGATGGTGCAGGACAGGCTCGTCGACGTGACGTACCGCGGCGCGCCCTCGGAGCTCTCCATGCGGGTGGCGCTCGCCCAGGCGGGCCCGGTGCAGATCGAACTCATCGAACAGATCAGTGACGGACCCTCGGCCTACCGGGACTCCGTGCCGGCCGGGGAGATGGGGTTTCACCACCTCTGCGTGTGGACCCATGACATCGACGCCGACACCGAGTACTTCGACTCCCTCGGCTATCCCGCCGCCACACTCGGCAGGAGCGGTGCGCGGTTCGGCTACTTCGACACGCGACCGCTGATGGGCTGCATGCTCGAGGTCGTCGAGCACCAACCTCGCATCGAAGCGATGTTCGGCGCGATCGCCCGAGCCGCCGTCGACTGGGACGGCGAGGCCCCGATCCGCACGACCGCTGACCTGTGAGCGTCAGCCCAACGTCCTGACCGGGTCCGAGCCGTCCCACCCGTCGGCGGCGGAGCGCACCATCTCGTAGAACCCGAGCAGGGCGGGCGCGCGCTCGTAGATCTCGGTCATGTGGCCCTGGGTGTCGACGGTGTCGACGAACGCGAACTCGGTCCCGGTCCTGGTCATCGCCCTGGCCGCCAGCTCGAGCCCGCTCGCCGCCAGCCGCTCATAGGTCGCGGCCAGGTCGTCGACCATCGTCGCCACGTGGTGGATCCCGCCCTCGCCGGGTGCATACATCTCTCGGAACGGCGACGGCCCCTCGACGTCTTGTTGGACCAACTCCATCATCACCCCACCCCATTGCCCGTAGGCCGACGTGTGCACGAAGTCGCACGGCTCGCCACGCAACTCGCCCCAGGCGAGCTCGATCCGGTCCAGGACATGGAACGGGCCGGCGCCGTGCGACGCCGCCATCCGGGCCGCCGCAGCGCGCGCGTCCGGGACGAAGTACGCGACCTGCACGATCGGACCCAACGGTGTCATTCGACGGCCTCGTAGAGCTCGATCAGGTTGCCGAAGGGGTCGCGTCCGTAGACCGCCTTCTGCGGGCCCATGTCGACCGGGGGCCCGACGAAGCTCATGCCGAGATCGGTCAGGCGGGTCACCTCCGACTCGATCTCGGTGACGCTCACCGCGATGTGTGGGTAGCCGAGACCGTTGGCGGGGGAGCGGCGGTCCTCCGGGGCGGGGCTGCGATACTCCCAGAGCTCCAGATGCGCATCCCCCAGCCGGAGCATCACCACGTCGGCGGCGACTCCCGTGATCCCGATGACCGAGTCGGCGTCGGCCCGGTCACCGTCGATGTGTGACCGGAAGACAGCGGTGCATCCGAACGCCTCGGTGTAGAACGCGAGCGCCGCACCGAGATCGGTGACGCCGATGGCGACATGGTGGAGTCCGTGGATCATGCGTCACCTCCCGGGTCGTCGCACGAGACGATCATCCCTCACCTCGTCGTACCACGCGGTCCGAGCCCTACGCTCGCCGCGTGGATGCGAGTGCGTCAGGCATCGCCGAGCTTCTGGGAACGATCGAGGGCCTCGTGCCCGGCCCGCCCCTCGGAGTCGGCCATCTGCGCGTCACGGGCGGCGGCGGGCTCGCGTCGGCCTTCGACGTCGACCGGCTGGCGCTGGCCAGCGTCGCCGCGGCCAACCTGGCCCACGGCGTCGCCGAGGTCGACGTTGCGCGCGTCGTCACCGCGTTCACCGGTCACGTCGCCGTGGACGGCGAGCCCATGCCGAAGTGGGCCGACCTGTCCGGCTACTACCGCACCCGGGACGACCGGTTCATGCAGTTCCACTGCAACTTCGCCCATCACGCCGACGGTGTGGTTCGTCGCCTCGGGTGCGCACCCACCCGGGAGGCGGTGCAGGACGCGGTGTTGACTTGGGATCCGCTCGAGTTGGAGGCCGCGTTGATCGCCGACGGGATGATCGCCGCGCGCCTGCGCACCTTGGAGGAGTGGCACGATCACCCGCACGCCGCCGCGGTGCGAGACCTGCCGGTCGTCACCGTCGAACGCCTCGGCGACGCACCCCCGAGACCGGCCGGACGTCGGCTTCGAGTCCTGGACTGCTCCCGCGTGCTGGCCGGTCCGATCGCGGGCCAGACCCTGGCGGCCCACGGCGCCGACGTGCTCAGGGTCGGCGCCGCGCACCTGCCGAGCGTGGACGTCGGCGTCATCGGTACCGGGGCGGGGAAGCGCAACGCATTCGTCGACATCGACGAGCCGGCCGGCGCGGCGACCTTCGCAGCCCTGCTCGACGACGCCGACGTCTGGCTCGACGCCTATCGGCCAGGCGCATTCGCCGACCGGGGCTTCGACCTGGACCGGCTGCCGGCCGGCGCCGTCGCGGTCCAGCTCTGCGCCTTCGACTGGGCCGGACCATGGGCGGGGCGCCGCGGGTTCGACTCGATCGTCCAGTCGACCACCGGCGTCGTCCACGCGGGAACCACGGCCGCCGATGTGGACGGGCCGGTGCCCCTTCCGGTCCAGGCTCTCGACTACGCCACCGGGTTCCTCGCCGCGTGCGCGGCGCGGCGGCTGGTGGCCCACCAGGCCGACGTCGGCGGAACGTGGCTCGCCAGGCTGTCGCTCGTGCGCACCCGGAACCTGCTCGTCTCCCTGGGTGCGCCGAAGGCGTTCACACCGGCTCCAGCGGTCGCGGACGAAGGGTCACTCGAGCGGTTCGACACCGCGTTCGGGGCGGTGACCGTCGCCGGCCCCGTGGGTGGCCGTTTCTCGTGGGGCCCGAGACCGCTGGGTGCGGACGACGCGGCGTGGGCCGCGGCGCCCGATTGAGCGAGACCGCTCAGGCCGGCACCTCTTCGGCAGGGGCGTCCTCGGCCTGCTCGACGGCTTCCGCGGCCGGCTCCACATCGCCTTCGGACGACTCTTCGGCTTCCTCTGCCGCCCCGCTCCCGGTCTGGTCGACGCCCGATTCGGCGGCCTCGGCCGGCGACTCGTCGTCGGCGTCGATCGACGTGACCTCGGGCTCGGGCTCGGGCAGCGGCTCGGGCCGGTCGTCGAGGCTCACCGCAGCCGGGGAGTCCGGCACCGTCACGTCGTGGATCGGGGACCGCTCGTCGGCGATGTCGCTGCGGCGCTGTGATGCCGGATCCTCGACCTGCGGGCGATGGGGCTCGACCGGCGGACGGAACGGCTCCACGGGCGGTCGGAACGCCTCGACCGGTGCGGTGTCGGCGAGATCCGACCCGACTCGGGCCGCCGTCTGCTCGGCGGCGTGCTCATCGGCTTCCAGCGCCTCACCGGTCACGATGCGGAACCTTCCGAACAACGTGACGGCGTCGATGGCGATCTTGGGCAGGTGCGACCCGCCGACTTCGACGGGAACCTCGCTGCGGGCCGACGCAAGGATCGCCATGCCGCTGGGTCGGATCTCCGCGCCCTCGGGGACGATGAAGGTGATCGAGGCGAAGGCGGACATGCAGTCGAACGCGAGCTCGTCGGCGGTGGTCTGCGCCTGACGCAGATCGATCGTCGCCCGACCGAAGAACGTCATCACCTTGGTCTTCGCCGGCACCAGCCATCGGCCGGCCCGTCGGCATCCCCCGATGACCGAGATGATCTGTGCGTTCGCTTCCGTGCTCATCACTGCCTCTCACGGCGGCCGTCCATGGCCTCCGGTCGTCCCATCGGCACGTCTGGGCCGTTGCTGAGCGCTGCGGCGTTGCGAATGTCAGGCCTGGGCGTTGCGGAGGAGCGTCGTGAGTCGCGACGACGTCGCCGACTTCGACACGGCCTCCCGAAGCTGATCGCGAGCGCGATCCTCGACGCGCTGCCGGTTCACCTCGGCGGGTGGGGCGGCGTTGGAGAAGATGCGATGGGATTCGACATCGGCGGCGAGCGCGTCCACCACGGCGGCGAACTGATCGGTCGACATACCGAGGTAGTGGTTCGCGGCACCCGCCGCGTAGTCGAGTTGGGTCGTCGTTCCCCCCGAGACCCAGGCATCGGCGAGGACCTGTGCCGATGCGAGGAACCGGCAGAGGCGGATGACGTCGGTGCTCGATCCCTCGGGGAGCTCATGGGGAGCGTCGCGGTAGGCGATCGGCATCGAGATCTCGTCGGGAAGGTGCCAGCGCTCGAACAGCAGCGAGGAGACGTCGATGTTGGAGAAGCCGAGCATCGATCGTTCGGTTGCGACCGAGGGCCACGGATCCGTCGCCAGGACGCCCTGGTAGATCGTGGTCATGCAGCCGGCGAGGACCAGGCGGCCCATCTCGCTCAGCAGGCCGACCACGAAGCCGGCGTCGGCGTGATCGGGTGAGAGCTGCTCGGCGAAGTGCTCGGTGGCCGCCGCGGTGAGGCCGCTGCGGAGCCAGTAGCCCTCGAGGTCGAAGTTGCTGTCCGGGCCGACGACGGGCAGCGACTCCGCCATCGAATAGCCGAGGGCAAGCGTCTTCGCCCGGTCGAAGCCGAGGAGCGCACATGCACGCTCGATCGAGTCGATCGAGCGCGGCAGGCCGTTGGCCGGGGCGTTGACCGCGCGCAGGAGTCGGGCGGTCAGACCAGGGTCCGTGCGGAGGAGACGGCCCAGATCGTCTGCGCGTGCATTGGGATCGTCGGCCAGGCGAGCGAGCTCCAGCGCGACATCAGGCGGCGACGGAAGATTGTCTGCCTGATCCAGCTGGGTTCGTAGGCCGTCGAGTGTCGTCCGTGACAACGTCAACCTCCGTGTTGAACTACCGGTGAGCCGGTCGGCCGGAGTTCGCTCGACTTGAGGATCCCGGGGCAGACGACCCGGGTCGTCGACCGAGCTCGGGGACCTCAATCGGCCCCCGAATCGGCCGATGACAACAGGAGAGTCGAAGGCCCCCGTCCAGGTACCGGACATGGCCAACCCATCTGCGACCGCCGCCGCACTCGGCGAGCCCCGCCACGCCGCCCCCGAGATCGGCCCGGGCTGCTCGCTCATCGGCGCCGATCTCCGGGGACGCGATCTCTCCGGAGCCGATCTGTCGGGTGCGGACCTCTCCAATGCCGACCTGACCGATGCCCGGCTGGTGGGGGCCGATCTCACCGACGCCGTGTTGTTCCGGGCGACCGTCGAAGGCGCGAGCCTGCTCGGTGCCGACGCCACCAACGCCGACCTGACCGAGGTCAAGGCTCGTGCCGCCGTCCTCGGCTCGTGCCGCCTCGACGGGGCCAACCTGTTCTCGGCCGACCTCACCGAGGCAACGCTGTCCGAGTCGAGCCTCGTCGGGGCCGACCTCCGATCCGCCGTGCTGCACGGGGCTCGGCTCCGGGGAGCAGCGCTCGACCGTGCCGAACTCCGCTCCGCCGATCTCACCGGCGCTGATCTGACCGGCGCCTCGGTCGACCACGCGGACTTCGCCGACGTCTGCCTGTCGCAGGCCGACGTCCGGGGGGTCACCGGCTATCCGAGCGCCAACTGGCTGGGTGCCGACATCTCCGACATCGACTTCAACGGCGCCTACGCCCTCCGGCGCACGATCATGGACGAGAACTATCTGCACGAGTTCCGGTCCGCGAGCCGCTGGAGCAACGTGCTCTACCTCGCGTGGAAGGTCACGTCGGACTGTGGTCGCAGCCTCGCCCGATGGGCCGTCGTGACCCTCGCCATGGCCGTGGGCTTCGCCCTGGCCTACACGCAGGTCGACATCGACTACGGCGACTACGAGACGACCCTGTCCCCGCTGTACTTCAGCGTGGTGACCCTCACGACACTCGGCTACGGCGATGTCCTCCCGGCGTCGCTGGGCGCCCAGGTCGTGGTGCTCCTCGAGGTGATCACGGGCTACATCATGTTGGGCGGCCTGCTCTCGATCTTCGCCACCAAGATGGGCCGGCGGGCCGAGTGATGTTCGGTCGGAACAAGAAGGCGGAGCGCCGCTTCGAGCATCTCCTCGACGAGGGCGGCATCCCGAGCTTCCCGAACGCCGTCGCCGACGCCATCCAGCAGGTCGCGTCGCCCGACGTCGATCTCGGGGAGGTCGCGGAGACGATCTCGATGGACCCGAAGTTGACCGTCGCCGTGCTGAAGCTGGCGAACTCTCCCTCGTTCGCGCCGCGGAGTCCGATCCGAAGCGTGCACCAAGCCGCCGTGCTGCTCGGTCGAAACCAGCTCGAATCGCTGCTGATCGCCTCGGGCGTCGGCGAGGCGATTCCTCCGCGCTCGGCACCGGGCTACTCACCGGCCGCGTTCTGGCTCACGTCGGCGACCCGCGCCGCGGCTGCAGCCGGCCTGGCCGCTCGCCTCGACCCCGCAGCCCAGTACGAACAGTTCACCGCCGCCCTCCTGCAGGACATGGCACAGCCGATCCTCGTCCACAACGACGAGGACTACGCCAAGGTGCTGGTCGAGCACGGTGCCGTCCACGCCGACCTCGTGGTCAAGGAGGAGGAGGTCCTGGGTTGGACGCACCCGGAGATCGGTGAGCTCCTCGGAGGTGAGTGGGGGCTGCCCGAGGGCCTCACCCAGTCCATCTCCGTGCACCACGACCAGCCGGTCGCCGGCTACGAGATCGCCCAGTGGGCATCGCTGATCGAGCTGCCCGAGCCCGATCTGGAACTGCTCGCGGCCGAGGCCGAGCGCCGCCTCGGGCTCAACGATCCCGAGGCCGTCCCGGCCGTCATCGCCGAAGCGATGGAGCGGGCCGCGGAGATCGCCGCCGTCTTCAACTGAGCGCGAAGGCCGACCCGGACACCCGGGTCGGCTCCTTCGGTTCGTGCCGGCCCCTAGCGGCGCCCGGACACGAGCCGGCGAGCGCCGAAGATGACGAACCCGGTCAGCGCCAGCGCGCCGAGCGCCAGGGCCGTGTCGGCGACGGGCGAGCCACCCTCGGAGCGGAGAACCGGCTCGGAGCCGGCCAGTGCGGCCTGCTCATCGCCGCTCTCGGGCTGCGCGCCGACGGTCTGCAGGGCCTCGAACTCGAGAAGCGAAGTACTCGAAGCCTCGAGGCCTCCGGGATGGTTGCAGCGCAAGACCGTGCCGCTGAGTGCGTCGCAGATCCAGTCGGTGCCGGTCGGGAGCTCCAGACCGTCCGTGCGGGGAACCGCGATCTGGACGACGACCGGCTCCACGAGGTCCACGGTGCTGATGTTCTCGATCGAGATCGCGTAGCCCACATCCGGGCCCGCGACGGCCGGCTCGGTCAGGCGCACCTCGAGCTGCTGCGCCATGGCCGCGTCGGGGCTGTTCCAGTCGACCCCGGGCGACAGGACGATCGTGCGGTTGGCGGCGTCGATCACACCCGACGCCTCCTCGGCATCGTCGTCCGCGTCCTCCGCGTCCTCGGCATCGTCGTCCGCGTCGTCGGCAGCGC
>JBCCFK010000068.1:0-15944 GCA_039029775.1 Actinomycetota bacterium
GCCCACGGCGTCCGGGGTCGGGCGGTCGAGGAATCGACAACCATCGCGCCCCGATGACCTTGAGATGACCGCACCCCGGTAGGATTTGCGCCGATGCGTCCAGCCAGCGACATGCCGCCACCCCGCGGCCGCCGGAGAGTGTCACGCCGCTTTCGGGTGATCATCGCCATCGCGGTGGCGGCCCTGATCGTGTTGATGCTGTCCCTGCGCGGCATCGCCGGTTTCTACACCGACTACCTCTGGTTCGATTCGCTCGGGTACACCGCCGTCTGGCGTGGCGTCCTGCTCGCCCAGATCCTCCTGGCGCTCGTCTTCATCGCCGCGATGTTCCTGCTGTTGTGGGTCAACCTCTATCTCGCCGACCGGATGGCGCCCTCGTTCAGGCCACCGGGACCGGAAGAGGAGTTCGTCCGTCGGTACCACGACACCATCGGCACCCGCGCCGGGCTGGTACGGATCGGCGTCGCCGGCCTCTTCGCCCTGTTCTGGGGAGCCGGTGCAGGCAGCCGTTGGCAGGACTACATCCTGTGGCGCAACAGCACCGACTTCGGGGTGGAGGACCCCCAGTTCGGTGTCGACGTCGGCTTCTACGTCTTCGAGCTGCCGTTCATCACGTTCGTCATCAACTGGGTCTTCACCGCACTGGTCGTGGTGCTCATCATCACCGCGGCGGCCCACTACCTGAACGGCGGCATCCGGGTGAACGCCCCGGTGCAGCGGGTGACCCCGCAGGTCAAGGCCCACCTCTCGGTCCTGCTCGCGATGCTCGCCCTCGTGAAGGCGGCGGACTACTGGTACCAGCGGTACTCGCTCAACTTCTCGAGCCGCGGTGTGGTCGACGGCGCCAGCTTCACCGACGTCAACGCCCAGCTGCCCGCCATCAAGCTGCTGATCCTGATCTCGCTGGCCGCGGCGGTCCTGCTGATCGTGAACATCCGTCGACGAGGTTGGGTGCTGCCGGTCGTCGCCGTCGGCCTCTGGGCATTCGTCGCCATCGTGATGGGCAACATCTTCCCGGCCGTCTATCAGCGCCTGGTGGTCGAGCCGAACGAGCTGTCACGTGAGTCCGAGTTCATCGACCGCAACATCGATGCCACCCGGGCCGCCTACGGCTTCTCGGTCCTGGACTCCGAGACGGGCGATGTCGTGGCTCTCGAGAGCGAGGTCTTCGACTTCGACCCCGACAGCAGCGAGCTGACCGTCGGCATCCTCCGCGAGAACCAGGCGACCCTGGAGAACGTCCGGCTCCTCGATCCGGCCATCGTCTCGCCCACCTACTCGCGCCTCGAGGTCGAGCGCGACCAGTTCCAGTTCGACGAGGATCTCGATGTCGACCGCTACACCGTCGACGGCGTGGAGCGCACCGTGGTGGTGGCAGCTCGTGAGCTCAACCTCAGCGGTGTCCGGTCCGGGTGGGAGAACCAGCACGTCTCGTTCACCCACGGCTACGGCCTCGCCATCGCACCCGCCAACGAGGTCACCGACCAGGGAGAGCCGGACTTCGTCGTCGGGGGTCTGCCCACCAACATCAGCGACCGCGTCGACATCGGCCTCGACTCCGACGGGTCGTTCCAGCCGCGCATCTACGTCGGCGAGGGACTCGGCGGCTACGCGATCGTCGGCACGAGCCGTTGCGAGGTCGACTTCCCGCTCCAGGGAAGCTCCACCGACGACATCGAGGACAGCCCCGACGTCGCCGCCGAGGACGTCGAGGAGCCGGCGGGTGTCGGCGATCTCGACTGTGGCAGCTCGGGCAGCAACCAGGAGTTCACCTACGACGGCGACGACGGCGTCCGCGCCGGCGGGTTCTTCCGCCGGGTGGCGTTCGCCCTGCGCTTCCAGGACCTGAACCCGATCTTCTCGGGCCTGATCGACGACGACTCGAAGTTCATCTACAACCGCGACGTGCAGACCCGAGTTCGGGAGCTCGCCCCGTTCCTCGAGTTCGACGCGGACTCCTACCCGGCGATCGTCGACGGTCGGATCGTCTGGATCCTCGACGGGTACACCACCACCGACAACTACCCGTACGCACAGTCGGCGGACCGCAGCTCCCTGCCGAACGGCAGCGGTCTTCGCAGCAGCTTCAACTACGTCCGCAACTCGGTGAAGGTCGTCGTCGACGCCT
The DNA here is from genome assembly GCA_039029775.1 of Actinomycetota bacterium. GTDB lineage: Bacteria > Actinomycetota > Acidimicrobiia > Acidimicrobiales > UBA8592 > JBCCFK01. The sequence goes on from JBCCFK010000068.1 coordinate 2,129, forward strand.
ACAACGGCGATGTCGACTTCTTCATCGTCGACGAGACCGACCCGATCATCCAGGCCTACCAGAAGGCCTTCCCGGATCTGTTCAAGACCCGGTCCGACGACGGATTCACCGAGGACCTGATCCAGCACCTCCGCTACCCGGAGGACCTGTTCCGCATCCAGACCAACATGTGGGCCACCTACCAGCTGGACACCGCCGAGAGCTTCTTCGACGACACCGCCGCATGGTCGGTCGCCCTCGACCCCGGCGCCGAGCTCGACGCGACCGGTGCGAGCCAGACGACGTCGGCCACAGGCCTGACCATCATCACCAACGGCGACGTCATCCCGCCGTACTACCTGCAGATGCGCCTCCCCGGCGAGCAGGAGCAGGAGTTCGCGCTGTTGCGGCCGTTCGTGCCGTCGAGTCGTTCGGGCGAGGGTCTGCGTCAGGAGCTGACCGCCTTCATGGCGGGCCGGATCGACGATCAGGGCAATCAGTCGCTCGCGTCCTACACCGTGCCCGGCACCGCGATCGACGGTCCGGTACTGGCCAACGCGGCCATGCTCAACGACCCGGCGATCGCCGAGCGGACCACCCTGCTCGGCCAGACCGGCTCCTCGGTCCGCCTCGGCAACATGGTGTTGTTGCCGCTCGACACGGTGAACGGCGATGACCGGATCCTGTACGTGCGGCCGCTCTACGTCGATGCCAGGGGTGATCTGCCGCTGCTTCGCTTCGTGATCGTGGCCTACGACGATCAGGTGCGCATGTGCCCCACGCTGGAACAGGCGCTGGGCGCGCTGTTCGTGGACGAGAACGAGCTGGACGAGGACTGCAACGGCGTCGTGTCGCCGTTCACCGGTGACATCGTCGAGGTCGACGACGAGGTCGGCGACCCGCCGGACGAGGTGGAGACGCCCGACGATGACCAGGCCACCCCGACGCCGACACCGGCACCCGAGCCGACGCCGACCCCCGCACCGGCCGAGCCCACGCCGACCCCTGCTCCTGTCGAGCCGCCCCCCGCCGACGTCCAGGCCCTCCTGGAAGCCGCGCAGGCGGCGTTCGACGATGCCCAAGACGCCCTGGCCGAGGGTGACCTGGGCACGTACCAGGAGCTCATCGAACAGGGTGAGGGGTTCCTGGACCAGGCGCTCGCGCTGATCGAGGCCGCCGGCGACGATCCGCCACCGGCCGAGGATCTGCCGACACCGACCCCGGCGCCGACGCCCACGCCAGAAGGCGCCTGAGCGCTCCGAAACCCACCGGCCACCGACCCTGCGACGGGTAGCGTCGATGGACGGTGCCATCTGACGACCGACTCGACGAACGGCGGCTGATCCGGCGCGGCCTGCGCCTCGCGGCTTCATACGTGCGCGCCCACCCGGTGTCGTTCACGCTCGCATGCCTCGGGTCGATCGTGATGGCGGTCGGGACGGTTCTGGTGACCGTCACGCTCGGGTGGCTGACCGACGACGTGGTCCTCCCCGAGTTCGAGGGCACCGAGGCCGGCCGCAGCACCGGCGCCGTCGTCGTGGCGGTGCTCGGTGTCGCGCTCGCACGCTCGCTGGGAGTCATCGTCCGCCGGTACTTCGCCGGCATGACGGTGTTCCGTTCGAAGGACGACCTCCAAGTCGCTCTCGGCGACAAGTACCTCGAGCTTCCGGCGGAGGAGATGCGCGTCGCGTCGAAGGGTCGCCTGCTCGCCCACGCGGACAGTGACGTGGACGTGGCGACCGACATGTTGAGCCCGCTGCCGTTCACGATCGGGGTCTTCACGCTGATCGGCGTGTCGGTGATCTCGCTCACCCTGGTCGACTGGGCGCTCACCCTGGTGGCGCTCGCACTGGTGCCGTTGATCGCCGTTCTCAACCAGGCGAACGCGGCCGCGACCAAAGGCCCTGCGGTCGACGCTCGGGAGCACGTGGCTGCGGTCTCCTCGGTGGCGTCGGAGAGCTTCGACGGAGCGCTCGTGGTGAAGACGCTGGGACGCGAGGAAGCGGAGCTCGAGCGCTTCTCGAGGGCGGCCGCCGACCTTCGGGACAGCTCGATCCGCCTGGGCCGCATCCGAGCGCTGTTCGCCGCCGCGCTCGACGTGCTCCCGGACATCGGCGTCGTCGCCCTGGTCGTGGTCGGGACATGGCGTGTCGGCAACGGCGTCATCACCACGGGTCAGCTCGTCCAGGCGGTCGCCCTGTTCTCGGTTCTGGTGTTCCCCCTGCGCGTGATCGGGTACTTCTTCGGCGACATGCCCCCGTCGGTGGTCGCCTACGACCGCGTCGCGGACATGCTCGCCCGTCCGGGCGCGCCCACCCGCGGGGAGGAGGGACTCACGGAACGGCCGCTGCGGGTCGACGTCGAGCGGCTGACGGTCTCCTACGGCGATGTCCCGGCGGTTCGCGACGTCGATCTGTCGGTTGCGCCCGGTGAGGTCCTCGCGCTCGTCGGACGGACAGGGTCGGGCAAGAGCACGCTGCTCACCGCGATCGCCGACATGGTGACGGGCCACGGAGGGCGGGTCCGCCTGGAGGGTGTACCGGTCGGTGACGTGGCGGCGACGGCGCTGACCTCGCGCGTGGCCGTCGCCTGGCAGGAGCCCTTCCTCCTCGGCGCAACGGTTCGAGACAACATCGCGTTCGGGCTGGACCTGGGCGACGAAGAGATCGTCGCTGCGGCCGGCGCTGCGCAGTTCGACCGGGTGGTCGCCGGGCTCGCAGACGGCTACGACACCACCGTCGGCGAGCGTGGGGTCCGGCTCTCCGGCGGGCAGCGGCAACGACTCGCGCTGGCTCGGGCCTTCGCGCGTCGGCCCGGACTGCTCCTGCTCGACGACGCCACCTCTGCGGTCGATCCCGCCACCGAGGAACGGATTCTCGAGGCCATCCGGGCGATGGGCGCGACGATGATCATCGTGGCCCATCGGCGCTCGACCATCGCGCTGGCCGACCGCGTCGCAATGATGGTCGGCGGCGAGCTGGTCGCCGTCGGGACCCAACAGGAGCTCGCCACGGATCAGCGGTACGTGCGTCTCCTCGAGGCCTACGAGCGCGAGGCGGCGCGGTGAGCGACGTCGATCTGCTCTTCATGGACGACGACGAGGCCGACGGCGACCTGTCGGCGATCGACGTCGTCCGTCGTGGCATCGCCCGGACCCCGACCGTGAAGCGCACGATCGCCTTCAGCGCTCTGATCTCGGTCACCGTCGCGATCGGACGGCTCGCCATCCCCGTCCTGGTCCAGCAGGTGATCGATCGGGGCCTCCTGGGCGATGAGGGCTACCGGTCGGGTCTGGTGGCCGGCCTCGCGGCGGCGGCCCTCGTCGTGGTCGTCGTCGTGGCGGTCCTGACCCCGATCGCCGAGGTCGCCATGATCCGGGGCGCGCAGCAGAGCCTGTACGAGCTGCGTCGCCAGGCGTTCGCCCACATCCACCGGCTGAGCCTCGCCGAGCACAGCCGCGAAAAGCGTGGCGTCCTCTTGGCCCGCGTGACCAGTGATGTCGAGACCGTGTCCCGCTTCGTCGAGTGGGGCGCGGTGACCTGGGCGATGAACGTCTCGGTCATCGTCGGGGCCTTCGTCGTGATGGCGGTGTACTCGTGGCAGCTGACGCTCGTGGCGATCGGGACCATGGCGACGGTTGTCCCGGCGGTCCGATTCATCCATGGCCGCCAGCTCCGCGCGTACCGACGAGCGCGCACGGCGGTCGGAGATCTCCTCGCCGTTTTCAACGAAGCCATTTCGGGCAGCGACGCCATCCGGTCCTACGGGTATCAGCGCGCGGCGCGCTCGCGCATCGGCTCGGCGATCAGGGCCCGCTACCGAGCCGACATGCGGACCTCGAAGTACACCGCCGTGCTGTTCACCGTGGGCGACTTCATCGGGGCCGTCACCATGGTCGCGGTCGCTCTCGTCGCGGTCGAGTGGGGCCCGGGCTGGGGACTGGGCGCCGGCGAGGTGATCTCCTTCTTCTTCCTCGTCACCCTCGTCCAGTCGCCGATCGGTGAGATCACCGAGGTGCTGGAGCAGACCCAGACCGCCGTCGCGGGTTGGGACAAGGTCTTGACCCTCCTCGATCAGGAACCCGAGATCCAGAGCCCGGAGGAGGGGCCCGGCCTGCCCGTCGGACCCCTGTCGATCGAGTTCGACAACGTGGATGCCGGCTACGACGACGTTCAGGTGCTGCACGGCGTGTCGCTGGCGATTCCTGCGGGAACCAGGGTCGCTGTCGTGGGCGAGACCGGCTCCGGGAAGACCACGTTCGCTCGCCTGCTGTGCCGGCTCATGGACCCCACGGCCGGCACGGTTCGCCTCGGCGGGGTCGACGTCCGCGAGTTGACGACCCCGGGCCGTCGAGACGCCATCAGACTCGTCCCCCAGGACGGCTTCCTGTTCGACACGAGAGTGCTCCGCAACATCACCTACGGCCGTCCGGGCGCGACGGAGGGCGACGCACGTCGCGCGCTCGACGAGCTGGGCCTGGGCGCCTGGGCCGCAGGGCTGTCCGACGGCCACGACACGCGGGTGGGACCGCGTGGTGAGCACCTGTCGGTGGGCGAGCGGCAGCTGGTCGCCCTGGCGCGGGTGCAGGTGGCCGACCCGGGCGTCCTGGTGCTCGACGAGGCGACCAGCTCGGTCGACCCGGAGACGGAGCAGGCGTTGTCCGAGGCGCTGCGACGGGTCGCCGCGGGCCGGACGGTCGTGTCGATCGCACACCGCCTCAGCACCGCAGAGCAGGCCGACCTCGTCCTGGTGTTCGACGATGGCCGACTGGTCGAGCAGGGCCGTCACGGCGATCTGGTGGCGTCTGAGGGCGTCTACGCCCGCCTCTACCGCAGTTGGCAACGCACGGTGGCGGAGCGCTGACCGGGGCCCGCTAGCCGGCCTCCGGAGGACGCCAGTGCGCTCTGCGGTAGAGCCAGGTCGGTGGCCTGCCGTCGGGCGGCCGGAGCTCGTCGGTCAGGCCCAGGCGGTCGGCCTGCGGCCCGAGCACGCGCCGGAGATCGTCGAACTCCAGCCGGCTCTCCAGGCGGTCGACCAGGGTGTAGTTGCGGTGGCCGCGGTTCGCGATGAGACCGCCCTGACGCCCCTGGCGGGTGCGGTGGATACCGACCCGCACCCGCTTGAGACGGGTGATGTCCGCCCAGGACAGGTGATGATGGCGCAGCGGCGTGTGTCTCGTGACGCCGGACCTGTCGAAGGCCGACGCCACCGGCAGGTCGAGGGCCACGACCACCACGGCGGCGGCTGCGAGGACGGTCACCACGATCGTGAGGATCGTCGCGCCGGCTCCCGCCCACGCGATGACGGCGACCACGACGAGCAGGACCGCGCCGACGACGGCCAGGATGATGCCCGTCCAACTCGAGTGCAGGACGATGCGGTCCTCGGGCGACGTGCCCTCGGCGCCGGTCACTCGGCGGCGTCGACCTTCTCGGCCGACGGACGGATCTCGACGACCTCACCGGGTTCGATCGGGTGATGGCAAGCGGACATCTGACCCGGGGCCCGCTCGGTCATCGGGGGCTCTTCCTCGGCGCAGATCTCGGTGGCCCGCCAGCAGCGCGTCCGGAATCGGCAGCCCGACGGCGGTCGGACCGGCGACGGGATGTCTCCCTCGAGGACGATCCGGGTGCGGGTGCGCTCGGTGGCGGGCGATGGGACCGGCACCGCAGACAGCAGGGCCTTGGTGTACGGGTGCGTCGGCTGGGCGTACAGCGTGGTGCGGTCGGCGATCTCGACGATCTTGCCCAGGTACATCACCGCCACCCGGGTCGACACATGTCGGACCACCGACAGGTCGTGGGCGATGAACAGGTAGGCGATGTTGCGCTCGTCCTGGATCTTCTGGAGCAGGTTGATGACGCCGGCCTGGACCGACACATCGAGCGCCGAGACCGGCTCGTCGAGCACGATGAAGCCGGGATCGAGCGCCAGGGCGCGGGCGATGCCGATGCGCTGACGCTGGCCGCCGGAGAACTCGTGGGGATAGCGGTTGCCGTGCTCGGGCCGGAGGCCCACGTCGCGGAGGAGCGCGGCGACCCGGTCGAGGCGTTCCTTGCGGCCCACCGACTCGTGGATCAGGAACGGTTCCGCCACGATGTCGTTGATCGGCATCTTGGGATTCAGCGAGGCGTAGGGGTCCTGGAAGACCATCTGGACCTCGCTCCGGAGGTCGCGCAACTCCCGCTTCGGGAGTCCGACCAACTCGTGGCCGTCGTATTTCACCGATCCCGACGTGGGGGCGTGCAGCTGCAGGACGGCACGACCGGCCGTGGTCTTCCCCGAACCCGACTCACCCACCAGGCCGAGCGTCTCGCCGGCGCCGATGTCGAAGGAGATGTCGGAGACCGCATGGACCTTGGCGACCTGGCGGCGGATGAAGCCGTTGCTCATCACCGGGAATTCCTTGACCAGGTTGTTGACCTGCACCAATGCGTCGCTCACGCCTCACGCCCTCCCGATCGTGGCATCGGTGTCCATCAGCTCGTCCCACCGGTGGCAGGCGGAGTAGTGGCCCAGCTGATCGGTCTCGACCAGATCGGGCTCCGACGCGTTGCAGATGTCGATCGTGTAGGAGCAGCGGGGAGCAAAGGGGCAGCCGTCGGGCGGATTGAGGAGGCTCGGCGGCGTCCCGGGGATCGGCGTGAGTTCGCCCTCACTCTCGAGCGAGGGGATGGCCCCGAGGAGACCGAGCGTGTACGGCATGCGCGGGTTGGTGAAGATCTCGTCGACACTGCCCTGCTCGACGAACCGGCCGCCGTACATGACCGCCACGCGGTGGGCCGCACCGGCGACCACCCCGAGGTCGTGGGTGATCAGGATGATGGCGGCGTTGAGCTCGTCCTTGATGGACATCAGCGTCTCGAGGACCTGCGCCTGAACGGTGACGTCGAGGGCGGTCGTGGGCTCGTCGGCGATGATGATGTCGGGCTGGTTCATCATCGCCATGGCGATCATCACGCGCTGACGCATGCCGCCGGAGAATTCGTGCGGGTACGCGTCCACCCGCAGGTTGGGCTGTGGGATGCCGACGAGCTCCAGCGCGTCGATGGCCCGAATGCGAGCTTCCTTGGGCGAGATGCGGTGATGCGCACGCACGATCTCGGCAAGCTGCTTGCCCACCGTGTAGACGGGGTTCAGCGACGTCATCGGGTCCTGGAAGATCATCGCGATGTCGTTGCCGCGGTACTTGCGGACGTCGCGGTCGCGCTGGCCGACGAGCTCGTTGCCGAGGTACTTGGCGCTGCCCTCGATCTTGGCGGTGGTGGGCAGCAGGCCCATCAGGGCCATGGTCGAGACGGACTTGCCCGACCCCGACTCGCCGACGATGCCGAACACCTCGCCCCGACGGACCTCGTAGGAGACGCCACGGACGGCCAGGACGTTGCCGTCCTCGCTGGGGAAGGTGACCCTGAGATCGTCGACCTCGAGAAGGATCTCGTCCTGGACGCCGGCTGAGGAGGGCTGCGACGCGGTGGCGGTCACTGGCGAACCCGGTTCTGGCGTGGATCGAATGCGTCACGCAGACCGTCACCGATGAAGTTGATGCACAGAGCGATGGCGATGATGTACACACCCGGCCACCAGAAGAGCCACGGACGGGTGTTGAACGCCGTCTGGTATTGCGACACCAGCTTGCCGAGCGAGAAGTCGGAGCCGCGCACACCGAGCCCCAGGTAGCTCAGCGCCGTCTCGATGAGGATGGCCGCCGAGATCAGCAGGGTCGCGGTCACCACGACCGACCCGATGACGTTCGGGAGGATGTGCTTGGTCATGATTCGGCGGTTGCTGGCGCCGAGGGCGCGCGCCGCCTCCACGAACTCCTTCTCGCGGAGTGACATGAACTCCGCGCGGATGATGCGGGCGGTGGTCAACCACGATGCGAGCGCGATGATGAGCGCGAGCGTGATGATGCCGGCGTCGTAGCGCCTCGACAGGACCGCCGCCACCAACAGGAGCGGGATGGTGAACAACACATCGACGATGCGCATGAAGACGGTGTCGACCCAGCCCCGGTAGTACCCGGACAGGCCGCCGATGATCGTGCCGATGGCGGTGGCCACCAGACCGGCGATCAGGGCGATGATCAGACTGTTCTGCGCGGCCCGCAGCGTCACGGCCAGGTAGTCACGGCCGATGTTGTCCTGACCGAACGGGTGGTCGCCGAACTTCAAGCCGTCGCCGTCGAGCCACGGGATGGCGTCGAGGGTGGGCTTGCCGAAGTTCTCGACCGTGCCCGGCTCGGGCGGGTGCTTCCACACGGCCGCACCGACGAAGGCGAGCAGGACCAACAGGATGAGGACGCCGAGGCTGATCATGGCGAGCCGGTGGGCGAAGAAGCGCCGGATGACCATCTGGCGCTGGGTCCGTGACTCGACCGTGAACTCGCGCTCGGGGCCACCGTCCTCGGTCGGCGGTCCCATGACGCCGGCTGCAGCGGCCCCGGCGCGCGTTCCGACGCTGATGTTGTTGCCCGTCGCAGTCATCGGCGGATCCTCGGATCGAGATAGGCGTACATGATGTCGGCCACGGCGTTGAGGACGACGATGGAGATCGACACGACGACCAGGAAGCCCATCACGGGGTAGGGGTCGACTTCCTGGAGGCCTTCGATGAACAGGGTGCCCATGCCGCCGTTCCAGGCGAAGACCCGTTCGGTGATCACGGCGCCTTCGATCGCGGTGGCGAAGCTGATGGTGATGACCGTCATCACGGGGATGAGGGCGGTGCGGAAGGCGTGGCGAAGGATGACCTGGGTGGCCGGGAGGCCCTTGGCCTTGGCGGTCCGCACGTAGTCGGAGTGCATCGTCTCGAGCATCGACGCCCGGGTGAAGCGCATGTAGGTGGCGAACCCGACGAGCGCGAGGGCGATCGACGGCATGATCTGGTGACCGGCGTAGACGACCATGGTCTCCCAGAACGGCTCGTCGAGGTTCGGTGGCTTGGGGTTGACCGTGCCGATCGTGCGGCCGGGCGACCAGGCCGACACGAACCGGTCGAAGACCACGATGGTGCCGACGAAGAAGGTGGAGGTCATGCCCGCCTGGACCGCGGCTCGACGGTCGATCTCGCCGCCGAGGAGCATGCCCGCAGCCGCACCGACCGCCAGGGAGACGACCAGCAGCAGGAACAGGCGGCCGAAGCCGCCGTCTTGGATGAAGGAGTCGGCGACGATGCTGCCGATGACTCCCACGAGAGCCGCCACCGCGGCGGAGATGACGACCGGCCGGTGGCTGAGCGGGGCGTAGATCATGGCGGCGACCACGCTGGCCCCGAGCGAGAGGAGGATCACCACCGGGAGCGAGAGGCCGGGGTTGGTCAGCCAGTCGGTCGCGTCGATGATGACCAGCGCGACGACCGAGACGACCGCGGCGATGGCACCTGCGGTGGCGCGTCGCTGCACCGATCCGCCGGCGAGGGCCGCGACGAAGAGTGCGGTGAGCGCCGTGAGGATCGCGATGCCGAGAACCGATAACCCTGGCCGTTCCAGGTAGTCGTTGAACCTGATGGCGCCGAACTCCTTGAGGAGCACGGCGACCCAGAAGACCGGGAGTGAGAAGAACAGGAATGCGGTGAAGGTCGACGAGTAGTCGAGCAGGCTGTACTGGCGAACCGCGGAGACGATCCCGATGAACAGGCCGAGCAGGATCGAGGCGATGGTCGCGAGGATGATCAGGCGCAGCGTGGTGCCGATCGCGTTCGACAGCAGCGCGGAGACTTCCTGGCCGTCACGGTTGAGGCCGAAGTCTCCTTGGAACAAGCCGCCGAGCCAGTCGAAGTAGCGCTCGGCGAAGGGCTTGTCGAGTTCCAGGACCTGGCGCATCGTCGCCATGGTCTGGGGGGCGTTGGGGTCGGTCGATTGACGGAATTCCGCCAGGGGATCACCGGAGATGGTGACCATCCCGAACATCACGAAGCTCGCAGCCAGCAGAATCGGGACCGAGACCAACAGCCGGCGAATGATGAAGAAGAACACGTGAAGACCGCCCCTTTGGAACGACGGAAAGGGGATTGCGAGCGACCGGGCGCCGGGCCGGCGAAGCGGCCCGACACCCGTGTCGTTCACATCAGCTTGTCACAGCGGCCTCCGTAGAGCCGCATATGACGCTTCAGAGCGCTGGATCAGCTGAGCTGCCAGGCCGAAGCGTTCCAGGTCAGACCGTTCTGCGACGGGTTGAACACCACGCTGGAAGCGTTGTCGCTGTAGGCCATGACGCCGGGGAAGCTGAAGACCGGGATGGTCACGAGGTCTTCCCACAGGATGGCGTCAACCTGGTTGGAGAGGTCGACCTGCGTGGCAGCGTCGAGCTCCTGGTTGATCGCGTCGAGCAGAGCGTCGACGTCGGGGTTGCCGTAGCCACCGAAGTTGATGCCACCGGCGGTGCGGTAGATCTCGGAGGAACCGGTCTTCAGCGGGCTGCCGGCCCAGGCGAACATGGCGATGTCCCAGTCGCTGGCGGCGAGCTCGACGTCGAAGAAGGTGTCCGAGCCGTTGTCGATGATGTTGAAGCCGATCTGGTTACAGCTGGCGATGGTCAGCGCGACCTGGTCGGTACGACGGGCGTTGCCGCCGTTGTCGAACCAGCCGAGGCGCACGTCGACGGGCTGCGCAACACCGGAGGCGTCGAGCAGGGCCTGTGCGGCCTCGAGATCGACCTCGTCGTAGGCCCCACCGGAGGCGTCCACGTAGCCATCCTCGAACTGCTGGTTGTAGCGGTTGTTGAGGATCGTGGCGCTCGGGTCGAGCGGGAGGATGAGGTTCGACACCATCTGCTGACGGGGCAGGCACAGCGCGAAGGCCTCACGGACCTGGCGGTCTGCGAACACCGTGTTGAAGTTGAAGTCGAAGTGCTCCCAGACGAACTGCGAGCCACCCTCGACGACGATGCCGTCGGTGCCCTGGAGCGAAGCCAGGAGGTCAGGCGTCGGCTGCGGGTCCATGGCGTTGATCTCACCGTTGGCGAGCGCCTGGGCCTGAGCCTCTTCAGCGATGTAGCGGATGGTCACCGGGCCGTTGGCCGGGGTGCCCCAGTAGTTGGGGTTCGGCTCGAGGGTCAGGCTGGTGCCCGCTTCCCAGGAGGCCAGCTGCATCTTGTCGCCGGAGGGGATGAGGGCGGAGTCCAGCAGCTCGCCGGGGTTCATGGCCCAAGCGGTGTTGAAGAACTCGGCCATGGCCTCGATGCCGGCGCGGTCGGCACCGTCGAAGGCTGCGATCGCATCGGCGACGCCGGCCTCACGCTCGATGACGTGGGCAGGCATGATGCCGGTGAAGGTCGCACGCCAGTCGGAGTAGATGGTGTTGTAGACGTTGGTGATCGTCTTGCCGTCGTCCGAGCAGGTCATCGAGTCGATGACGTCGTAGCCGGTTGTACCGGTGATCTCGAACAGGCCGATCTCGGCCTCGGTCTCTTCGTCGATGACCGGCTCGCCGGCGTCGTCCACCTCGACCCAGGTGCCGTTGTAGGCCTGCCAGGTGAAGTAGAAGTCGTCACAGTCGATGGGCTCGCCATCGGACCATGCGGCGTTGGCGTTGATGACGTACTCGATCGTCTGCGGATCGGTGCTGGTGACCGTCGCGGAGTCGAGGAGGTCCTCGTCCATGACCAGGCCGCCACCGGGGCCCGCGAAGAAGAACGTGTCCGGGAGAACCTCGTTCAGGACGATGGTGTTCTTCACCGAGTTCGAGGCAGCGAGGCCGTTGTTGTAGTTCGAGAACTCCTGGGCGTTGCCGTAGGAGATCGTCGTGGCCGCCGGCTCGTCCGCCGGCTCATCAGCAGGCTCGTCCGCCGGCTCGTCCGCAGGCTCGTCTGCGGGCTCGTCGGCCGGCTCGTCTGCGGGCTCGTCTGCGGGCTCGCTGGCGCTGCCGGATGCATCGGTGCTGTCGTCACCGGAGGCAACAGGATCGTCGTCGTCGTCGCCACCGCAAGCGGCTGCGATCAAGCTGAAGGCCAAAAGGGCAGCCAACAACCTCAACCAACTGGAACGCATAGTAAGGACCCCTCCTTGTGGGTTTTCCTCCGGCTCTCTAGAGGTACATCTCGAGATGCCCGCTCTTACCGAGTGGTAGCCGGATCCCGCGACGTTATGGCCATCCCACCGCCTTTGCAACGCGGCACGGGCCACACGGACTCATGTCACAAGCACGTAACACGGCGGACATGCGGCGCGATTTCGGCCCGGTTCGCGGCCCGACCAGTGGCATCGCCCCGGTCCGGCCGGCTCAGTCGACGTCGCGTCGCCGGAGGATGAGGGTGGCCACGGCGACCCCGCCGAGGGCGATCGCGATGGGAACGATCACGCTCGCCGCGGGGGACCGGTCCGCGAGCGAAAGATCGACGTCAGTTGCCCGCGACAGGATGGACACCACGTAGCTCCGCACGGCGAGTTGGGCGGTGCCGTCGGCGATCCGGGCGATGGCGTTCTCCCACACCAGGATGTAGAGGAGGCCCCACCAGAGCGCTCTGGCGAAGCGCGCTCCGAGGGCGACGAACAGCCCGGCGTACGCCGCGACCGCGAGCACCGCGGCGACAGCGGTGGCCGCGACGAGGTCGGAGACGCCGCTGACGACCGCGGCGATGGTGAGGGGCGCGACCACGACGGGCACCATGATGGTGAGCACCGCGGCGACGGCGGCCGCCGGCATGACCCATCGGGCGATCGGTTTGAGCCACACATAGGCGAGCAGTCGGTCCTCGACCAGGTCGCCGAGCAGCGAGGTGGCGACCCACAGCGTGCACACCGGTGCGACGACAGCGAGGCCGTACTCGGCGAGGACGCCGGTGGCGGTGTCGGTCACGTCGTCGCTGGTGCGGGCGACGGCCGTGAGGATGACGCTGATCGCACCGAGGCCCAGCAGGCCGAGTGCCCGCAGCCTGGTGAGCTGGCCGCGCAGGAACAGGCGGTACAGGGTGGCGAAAGCATCGAGGGATGAGGGGCGGGTCCTCGCGGCCAGGTCGGTCATCGTCGCTCCACCAGGTAGCGGAAGACGCTCTCGAGGTCTTCGTCGAGCGGTCGCACTTCGAGCAATCGCGCCTGCTCACGCTGGGCGAGCGGGGCGATCGCCGCGGCCAGCGACCTGGCGTCGTGGGTGTCGATCTCCACGTGATCGGGCTCCATCCGGACGCCGGACACGGTGCCGGAGGCCACGAGGGCACCGGCCAGCAGCTGCGGCTTGTCGGTCCGGACCCGAACGCGCCGCGGCCGGTCGTCGAGCAGTTCGCGGATCGCCCGGAAGTCGCCCTGGGCCGCGAGCCGGCCCTTGGCGATGACGAGGACGTTCGACCCGAAGCGCTCGACCTCCTCCAGCACGTGGCTGGAGACGATCACGCATCGACCCTCTTCGCCGAGGCGGTGGAACAGGTCGACCATCTGGATCCGCTGTCTCGGATCGAGACCGGTCAGCGGCTCGTCCAACATGATGACGGCCGGATCGTGGACGATCGCCTGGGCCAACTTGACCCGTTGGCGCATGCCCTTGGAGTACGTCGGGAGCCGGCGCCGATCGGTGGCGTCGAGCTCGACCACCGCGAGGGCTCGTTCGGCCGCACGGCGGGGTTCGGGGACGCCCTGGAGTCGGGCCGACATCTCGACGAACTCGCGTGCGGTCAGGGTCTCGAAGACCGACTCCTGCTGCGGGGCGAGACCGATGCCCATCGAGGCGTCGGGATCGTTGCGCGGATCGCGGCCCAACACCTCGATCGTCCCGTTCGAGGGCTTCGCGAGCCCGCACAGCATCCGGAGCATCGTGGACTTCCCGGCGCCGTTCGGTCCGAGCAGCGCGGTCACGCCGGGCCCGACACCGAAGGACACGTCGGAGACCGCGACGAGGTCGCCGAAC
>JBCCFK010000069.1:0-15844 GCA_039029775.1 Actinomycetota bacterium
CCCTCGCTTCCTCCCCGAAGCCGATGCCGGGTCGAGCCTCCTCCGCCGCCCGACCAGGGTGCCCTCAATCCCCGCCGATCGTCGCCGACCAAGAGGGTGAAGTTCCAACCTTGGAGGCGTTGTGGCGCTCATCAATGTGACGAAGAAGATCGAGAAGGCTCGGGACTCGCTGGGCCTCGGCGACGACGAGGTCGTCCTGGCCGCCTGCACGACCAACCCTGCGGGCACGATGCGGCGCATGATGGCGAGCGAGCTCGGCGGCGCGGTCGCCGGCGCCGTTGCGGGGAAGACCCCCGTCGGCGGTCGGATCGAGGGCGGCCTGGCGGACGCCTTCGTGTCGGGCCAGAACTTCGTGGCGCTGACCAGCCAGCGGCTCCTGCTGGTGAAGATGGCCGCCATGACCGGCAAGGCCAAGGAACTCCTCGCCGAGTGGCCGCGAGATCAGGTCGCGGGCATCGCCGTCGAGGACGGGCGCATGGCGCTGCCGTTCACGATCGTGTTCACCGACGGCACGGCCGTGTCGGTCGAGGGCGCCAAGGGCACCGATCCGCGCTCGGTCGCCACCGCCTTCGACGAGAGCTGACGAACGCGCTCCCTAGCGCTTCATCCCGGGGAAGTCGCCGAATGCCGAGAGGTCGAGATCGCCGTTCTCGTCGATCTGTGGCAGCTCGAGCTTGGACGGCACCCGTGAACGCGCCTTCTTGGAGTCGGTCACGCGACCGCCGCCGCCCTTGCCCTTCTTCTTCGCCTTCTTGGTCTTCTTCTTGACGCGCTTGGTGCCCAGACCGCCCATGCTCTTCATGAGCTTCTGAACCTCCTTGAACTGCTTCAGGAGGTTGGCCACGTCGCTCGGGTTCGTACCCGACCCGCTGGCGATGCGGTTGCGGCGGGAGCCGTCGATGATCTCGGGCTTGACCCGCTCCTCGGGCGTCATCGAGGTGATCATGGCCTCGACCCTGGCCATGTGCTTGTCGTCGATCTCGGCGTCCTTGACCTCTTTCGGCATGCCGGGCATGAGACCCATGAGGTTCTGCAGCGGACCCATCTTCTTGAGCTGCTGCATCTGGACCAGGAAGTCCTCGAGGGTGAACTGGCCCTCGAGCAGCTTGGCTGCGGCCTCCTCGGCCTCGTCCTGGTCGTAGGCCTCCTCGGCCTTCTCGATCAGGGTCAGGACGTCGCCCATCCCCAGGATCCGACTGGCGAGGCGGTCCGGGTGGAACTGCTCGAAGTCGTCGAGCTTCTCGCCGGTGGACGCGAAGGCGATCGGGCGACCGACGACCTCCTTGACCGACAGCGCTGCGCCGCCGCGGGCGTCACCGTCGAGCTTGGTCATGATCACGCCGTCGAGCTCGAGGCGCTCGTGGAACGACTCGGCCACGCCGACGGCGTCCTGGCCCGTCATCGCGTCGATGACGAGGAACGTGTAGTGCGGTTCGATGGCGTCGCTGATGTCGCGGACCTGCTGCATCAGTTCCTCGTCGATGGCGAGGCGGCCGGCGGTGTCGCAGATCACCACGTCGCGACCGAGGCGCTCGGCTTCCGCGAGGCCCTTGCGGGCGACCTCGACCGGGTCCGACGGCTCGGAGAAGACGGGCACGTCGATCTGACCGCCGAGCGTCCGGAGCTGCTCGACGGCGGCCGGGCGCTGCAGGTCGGCGCCGATCAACAGCGGGTTGCGACCCTGCCCCTTGGCCCACTTCGCGAGCTTGGCGGCGTTGGTGGTCTTGCCCGCGCCCTGCAGGCCGGCCATCAGGATGACCGTCGGAGGCTTCGACGCGAACGCCACGTTCATCGTCTCGCCGCCGAGTGCAGCCACGAGCTCGTCGTTGACGAACTTGATGACCTGCTGAGCCGGGTTCAGTGCCTTGTGGATCTCGGCCCCGGTGCACAGCTCCTTGACGCGCTGCTGGAATCCCTTGACGACCTCGAAGTTGACGTCGGCCTCGAGCAGGGCGAGACGGATCTCGCGGAGAACCTCGTCGATGTCGTCCTCGGACAGGCGGCCCTTGCCGCGCAGTCGGCCGAAGATTCCCTCGAAGCGATCGGAAAGTGCGTCGAACATCCGGTGTCCCTCGTCAGACAGTGGCCACCAATCGTACCGGCGGTCGAGGGGCCTCAGCCGTCGGAGCCGTGGGGCCTTTGCGTCACCTTCCGGATCGACCGCGCAGCCGGAACGGCGCCTTCACGATCGCGACGGGGATGCGGGCGATCGCCTTGACGATCTGGAACGGGAGGCCGATGACGGTCTTGACGAACCCGGGGACCGGCTCGTTGGCCTCGTCCATCAGCGAGCCGAACCCGGCGAGCCTCGTGTCGTCGGGCTTCTGCTCCAGTCCTGGTGGGTCGTATCCCATGTGTCTCCTCCCGCTCAGGCGGCGAACAGCGCGTCGATGAACTCGCCGGCGTCGAATTCGATCAGGTCGTCGGGCCCCTCGCCGAGGCCGACCAGTTTGACCGGAATCCCGAGCTCGGACTGGATCGCCACGACGATGCCGCCCCTCGCGGATCCGTCGAGCTTGGTCAGGACCACACCGGTCACGTCGACGGCCTCGGTGAACTGGCGCGCCTGGGTGAGCCCGTTCTGGCCCGTGGTCGCATCGATCACGAGCAGGACCTCGGTCACCGTGCCCGCTTCCTTCTCCGCGACGCGGCGCACCTTGCGCAGCTCCTCCATGAGGTTGGTCTTGGTGTGCAGCCGACCGGCGGTGTCGGCCATCACCAGGTCGGCGCCGGCGGCAGCCGCGTGTTGCACGCCGTCGAAGATCACCGAGCTCGGATCGGCCCCCTCGTCGGCACGCACGATGGCCGCGTCTGCCCGCTCGGCCCACATCTCGAGCTGTTCTGCGGCCGCGGCGCGGAACGTGTCGCCGGCTGCGAGCACGACGTCTCGACCGGCGGCGCCCTCACGCTTGGCCAGCTTGCCGATCGTGGTGGTCTTGCCGACGCCGTTGACGCCGACGAACAGCCAGATCGCGGGCGCACCCTCGGACGCGAGCGACAGGTCGTGACCCGCCAGGCGGTCCTTCATCTTCACCTTGAGTCGTTCGAGGAGCTCGGCGGACTCGGTGATGTTGTCGCTCTTGGCCTCCTCACGGAGCTCGTCGAGCACCGACATGGTCACCGGGACGCCGACATCGGCCTTGATCAGGAGCTCCTCGAGCTCGTCCCAGGTCTCGGCGTCGACGCCTCGGGACAGGATGGAGCCGAAGTATCCGGCCAGTGCACCGCGAGCCTTGCTGAGTCGCTCGCGGAACGTCGCCGGTTCGGGCTCTGGTTCGGGCTCGGGCTCGACGACGTCGGGTTCGGCCACCGCGACGTCGCCCTCGTCGACCGCCCGAGTGGCCTCTGGTGGCGCCTTCTTCGCCGTCGGGCGTGCCGGCGGCTCGATCGTGGTGGTGTTCCGGCCGTGCATGAAGGCGGCGACGCCGCCACCGATCACGACGATGGCCAGGACGATGATGAGGATGACAACTTCCATGACGCCTCAAACCCTAAGCCAGTGGCCGCGGAACGCGGTGATGTCGCGGGGTTTCTCCGGGATGATCGACGTGGGCCGGTCTCTTCAGCGTCGGGGTTCGTACCCGCCGAAGAGGTCGAGCGTGCTCCAGATCAGGGTCTCGAGCTCCGCGGCCGTGCGCTCGAAGGCCCGACGGCCCTGCCCGAGAGGGTCGACCACGTCGAGGTCGGGAGACGCGCGCAGGAAACGCTCGTGGGAGCGACCCTGCTCGAGGGTCGCGATGTACTCGGTGAGGCTCTGCTCGGGTTTCCGAGGCCCGGTCGCGCCGGCCCTGGCCTCGAGCTCCTTCAGCGTGAACGTCCGCTCGAAGCAGGCGGGGACCATGGCGGCCATGGCGACGACGTGCTCGCGGGCCATGGCGACGACGAGGTGGGCTGCCTCGAGGTCGGCCGGGATGGTGCGACGCGATCGGTGCCGCTCGAGGTCGAGGCCACGCTCGGCCATCACGGCGACGGCGTTGGGCTCGGCGGGCTGGCCGTCCTCCCAAGTGCCACCCGAGGCGACGCGCACGTCGAGGCCGACGACGCCGACGCCGGTCCGGAACAGCGCCTCGGCCATCGGCGATCGGCAGATGTTGCCCGTGCAGACGACCAGGAGGTTCGTCGTCACGGCAGGCTCGCCGGGTCGGAGGTGTGCACGGCCTCAGGTTGCCACGGCGGCACCCGCGACCGGTGGCACGGACGCCTCCGGGCCGATGGGGTCAGCCCTCGCCGAGGGTGCCCAGCGTGACCTGGAGGGTCTGGCTCTCGCCGTCTCGGACCACCTCGACCTCGATCACCGTGCCCGGCGAGCTGAGTCGGACCTTGGCGGCCAACTCGGTCATCCCGGGGACGGTCTCGCCGTTGATGGCGACGATCAGGTCGCCACTCTCGAGGCCGCCGTCCTGGGCCGGGCCCTCGTCGACGACCTCGGTGACGAGGGCGCCGGGTCGCCCGGTGGTCGGGTCGGTGCCACTGATGCCGAGGAACCCGCTCTCGAGCGACTCGCCGTTGACGATGCGGCCGGCGACCAACAGTGCGGTGTCGCTCGGGATGGCGAAGCCGACGCCGAGGTTGCCCTGGGTGGTGCCATCGGTTCGGATCGACGTGTTGATGCCGACGATGCGGCCCTGGCGATCGGCGAGCGCTCCTCCGCTGTTGCCCGGGTTGATCGGGGCATCGGTCTGAATCATCTCGACCACCGTCGGCGCGCCGGTGGCGACGTTGTCCGACGGCACGGCCCGGTTGACCGCCGAGATGTAGCCGCCGGTCACGGACTGCTCGAGGCCGAACGGGCTGCCGATCGCCACGGCGAGCTGGCCGGTCTCGACCGAGCTCGTGGGGGCAAAGGTCGACACGACGAAGTCGAGCGAGCTGTCGATCTGGACCACGGCGATGTCGACTGCGGGGTCGGTACCGATGACCGTGCCCTCGGTGCGTGTCCCGTCGGCGAGCTGGATCGAGACCTCGTCGGCGGTCCCGACCACGTGGGCGTTGGTGATGATGTGGCCGTCCTCGGTGTAGATGACACCGCTGCCGGTGCCCGAACCGGTGTCGATCCGCACCACGGCGGGCGCCACGGCGGCTGCGACGGCCGCGACCGGCTCCTCGACGTCGGCGGCGACGGGACCGCTGACGTCGGGAATCGCGGTCGGCGCCGGCTGGGCGGCGACGGCGGTCTCCGGTTCGGGCTGGGCCACGGTGTCCTCGGCGGGCGCGACCACGGGCTGCTGGGTCGCCACGGGATCGTCGTCGTCGGCGAACTGTGCGCCGGCGACGAAGCCGGCGCCGGACAGCGCGAAGACGGCGACCCCACCCGCCACGTACTTGCCGACCCGACGGGCACGGGAAGGACGTGCCTCGGTCGGGTCGGAGTCCGGTTCGTCGTGCGGGGGGTTCACGACGACCGGCTCGAAGGGTTCAGCGTCGGAGTACACCGACCACTCCGGGGAGGGGGATGACGGTGCGCCGAGGTCGACGGGCGGCGTCGACGACGTGGGGAGGGGCGGGGTGTCGCCAGGATGCTGTCGCCACGGCGGCCTCGGGCTGTCTGTTGGAGTGTCGGGGGTCCACTCGCTCACGCTGGTCTTCTCCTTCGAGGGTGACCGAACCGTAAAGGGTGCGATCGAAAGCACACGTAAGGAACACCCAACACTTCGTTCAAACTTCCCGCGTTGGATGCGCGGCTCAGCGGAGTGCGGCGAACCCGCCGCCGGTGTGCCAGAAGATGACGTGGTCGTCGCCGCTCCACCGACCCGTCGCGATCTCCTGTCGGAGGCCGAAGAGCGCCTTGCCCGTGTACGTCGGGTCGAAGAGCAGGCCGGTGAGCGCGGTCGCCTCCGCCTCGACGCCGGGCTGCTCGGGGTCGATCAGCCCGTAGCCCGCGCCGATGAAGTCACCGCGGTACTCGATGTCGATGTCGGGGACCTCGCCGCCGAAACGTTTCGCCGCGCCGCGCCACATCGCCTCGACGTAGCCCGCGATCTCCTCGGGTGGCTCCCCGACCGAGACGGCGATCAGGTCGGCGCGGAGCCCGGCCTCGTGAAGTCCCCACCCGAAACCGGCGGTCGTGCCGGCCGAGGACGAGGCGTGCCAGATCACCGGGTCCTCGATGCCCGCTTCGAACAGCTGGGTGCCCAGCTCGAGCATGGCGTCCGCCATCCCGAGCATCCCCAGCGAGTCCGACGCTCCGGCGGGGATGATCCAGGACCGGTGGCCGTCACCGGCCAACTCGGCCGCGAGCGCGGCCATCGTCTCGTCTCGGGCGGCCCAACCGGCCCGGTCGACGTAGACGATCTCGGCGCCCGACAACACGTGCGCGGCGTGGTTCGCGTCGATCCGGTCCGGGGCCCGGCCGTCCTCGGTCCGGATCAACAGCGTGCAACCCAGCCCGATCCGCGCACACGCCAGGGCCGTGGCCCTGCAGTGGTTCGACTGAACCGCGCCGGCGGTGATGACCCAGTCGGCGCCGTCGGCTTTCGCCGCCGCGAGGTGGTACTCGAGCTTGCGCACCTTGTTGCCCGAGAGCTCGAAGCCCGTGAGGTCGTCACGCTTGACCCAGAGATTGGGGCCTCCCCACCGTTCCTGGAGGCGAGGGAGGGGTTCGAGTGGCGTCGGAACGCGAGCGAGTTCGATCTTGTCGGGTCGCATGGGGCTCCATTGTTCCGCATCGGAACGCTTGTTCCGGTGTGGCTGCGCCCGAGGCGCCGAGCCACTCGCTGGCCCCTCGCTCGCTCCAGAGCAGTTTCTGTGGACTGAGCCCCGGCAGCAGGACAAACCAGCGCCGAGGGACGAGGCGCGGAGGCCCGCCTCAGGGACTAGACCGCGAGACCGAGGTAGTCGCCGCCGGGGTCGTAGCCGTTGAGGACGAAGCTGGTGTTCGCACCGTTGTCGAGGCGGCGGTCGAGGATCTCGGCGTAGACCTGTCGGAAGTCGGTCAGCACCGTGAGGTCCCCCTCGGGGCCGTCCTCGATGACGTCCGGGAAGTCGCCGTACACCCCGCCTCGGATGCGCTTGCCGAAGGCGAACATGGCGCTGCCGCGTCCGTGGTCGGTGCCACCGTTGCCGTTGACGTTGATGGTCCGACCGAACTCCGACACCACCAGGAGGGTGATCTCGTTCATGTCGTCGCCCATGTCGACGAGGAAGGGCTGGATGCCGTTGGCCAGGCGGTCGATGCGATCGAACATCCGGTTCCCTGACTGCGGCACCCCCATGTCGCTGTGGGTGTCCCAGCCACCGACGTCGACCGTCACGGCGCGCAGGCCCACGTTGGCGCGGATGAGCTGCGCGATCTGGCGCATCTCGCGAGCGAGGCTGTTGCTGTTGTTGTAGACGGCGCCGTTCTGGGGCTCGATGGCGTTGAAGTCGATCCCGTTGATGGTGTTGACTGCGTTGAGGGTCTGTTGGCCCTCGGACTCGACCACGCCGCCGCCGGTGTTGATCGAGTTGAGCACGGTCCGGGCGTCGCTGGTGTTCTCGAAGCCGAAGACGTCGAAGTTGTTGATGTTGGAGATCGCGAGCGATCCGCCGAAACCCTGCATCGCAGACCAGATGTTGCGGTCGTGGGAGATGCCGGCCAGCGAGCTGGTGACGTCGGCCGAGGTCGCCAGGTGACGTCCGAGCCACCCCGTCGGCGTGGTGCGCTGGGTGCCACACCGCTCCCAGACCTCCTCGGCCTCGAAGTGCGATCGCGTTCGGGACAGGCTGGCCGGTGAACCGGCCGCGTGGACGATGGCCATCTCGTTCGCCTGCCAGAACGGGTAGATCGGGGCGAAGGCGGGATGCAGCCCCAGCGTCGCGTGACCGAGGTCGAGGGCCTGCGCCTGCGACACGGTGATGTCGAAGCCGTCCTGGATCCGGAGGTCGTAGTAGGACTGCAGGCCGACCGGCGGGACGAGGCTCAGGCCGTCGGCCCCACCGCGCATGAAGAGGTAGACGAGGATGTCGCCGGTCGAGGGCTGCGCCGGGTCGGCGAAGGCGAGCTTGGTCCCGCTCGGCAGGACGACGAACCCGCCCGTGGCGGCGGCGCCGGCGAGGAAGCCGCGCCGACTGAAGGCCCGGTTCGAGGTGTCGGGGTCGAGGTCCTCGGAGACCGTGACCCGGGACGTGCGGCGGAGCAGAGCGTTTCGAGGCATGGTGATCACCGGTACTGGAACGTGGGGCGGGCGAGGATCAGGGCGATGAGGTCGGCGAGGCGTGGGTGGCCCGCCAGCGGCGTGCTCGCCGAGTCATCGCCGGCTGCGACGCCGATGAAGGCGGCATAGGCGTCGAGCTCGGCCGCCGTGGCCGGCAAACCGGTCAGGTTGACCGTCATCGCGTCGATCACCTCGCCCAACGTGGGCGGGAGTGGGTTCGGGATGTGGCTGTCGAGGTCGACGGTGATCGTCTCGTCGATCCACCCGTGCGTGAGCAGGCCGGCGGTCTCCCAGCGCCGGAGCATCCCGTCCGAGCTCACCCACTCGGGCCCGGTGTCCGGATACCCGTCCGGGGTCGCTTTGCTGAACAGCCGCTGACCGTGACGCTCGAGGACCCCCTGGTACCAGCTGAGGCTGTGCAGGTTCTCCGATGCCTCACCGACGGGGTTGGTGTCGACGTTGGCGCCGAGTGCCCGGAAGTAGGACACGACGGTCTCGAGCCCGCGTCGGACCTTCTGGCCGCCGGAGGCCTGGAACTCCGCCGAGTTGAGCAGCATGCGCATGGTGGCCGTGATGTCGGTCCCGGTGGCCTGGAACTCGTCCGCGAGCTGCTGGATCAGTGACTCGGGTGGTTCGTCGGACACGAATCGGCGGGCGAGCTTCCAGCAGATGTACTCGGCCGTGCTCCGATGGTTGGCGAGGAACAGCAGCATGGACTCGGCGTCGGCGATGAGCGTCGCGTCGTCGGCACCGGTGCGATCGGGGCGACTCCAGGCCCCGCCCAGGATCGAGATCGGGCCTCGCCAGTGCCAGGACGAGCGGAACTCGAACACGTCCGCGTCGTCGGAGGTGTCGATCCGCCAGCCCGACATCGCGTAGCTGGCCTGGCGGACGTCGACCTCGTCGTAGACCTGCTGGCCGTTGCGTATCCCCAGCGTGTGCAATTCGAGGAGCTCTCGCCCGTAGTTCTCGTTGACACCCGCGTTGGAGTTGGCGTTGCTCCGCCAGTTGTCCAGGTAGACGAGCATGGTGGGGCTGTACGCGCTGGCCCTGAGCATGTCGCTGAACCGTCCGAGAGCGTGGGGCCGGATCACGTCGCGGAGGTAGGGCGCCGTGAGATGTCGGAACGAACTGTTGTCGAACATGTGGACGTTCAGGTGGTTGAACCAGAAGTCGCACATCATTTCGTAGAGCTGCTTCGGCGAGTACACGGCCCGCAGGAACGTGGCGTGCATCACCTCGCCGAACACGCGCTCCTGGCCGTCGTCGGATCGGATGACCGCCCAGTTCTGGGCATTGGTGTTGGTGAGGGTCGCGTAGCCGCCGAGCACCCCCTCGACGACGCTGTCATCGAGGGCGGTGTGGTTCAGCTGCGACTCGATCCAGGCGGCCGGACCAGCGGTTGACATCTCGTTCATCGACGCCACCGTCGGGCCGAACGTCGCCTTCTGCAGGAGCGCCTGCCCATGGGTGCCTGCCGACGGTGGTGGTGCTGCGGGCGTCGGGGTCGGTGTCGGCGGCGTGGTGGCGGTCGGGGTCGGCGTCGCGGTCGCGGAGGGCGTGGCGGTCGCCGTCGGCGTGGGTGTCGCCGTCGCGGTCGCCGTGGGCGTCGGCGTCGCGGTCGCGGTCGCTGTCGGGGTCGGCGGTACGGCCGTCGGCGTGGCGGTCGGCGTCGCCGACGGGTCGACGGTCGGTGTCGCGGTCGCCGAGGGGTCGACGGTGGGTGTCGCCGTCGGGATCGGGGTGGCGGTCGGCGGCGCCGGGGTCGCGGTCGGCGGAACCGGCGTCGACGTGGGCGGCACGGCGGTCGGCGTGGCGGTCGGCGTCGCCGTTGGCGGGACCGGTGTCGACGTCGGCGGGACCGAGGTGGGCGTCGCCTGTGGCGTCGGCGTCGGATCCGGCGGCACCGAATTGATCTGGGGCGCAGGCGTCGATGTCGGGAACGGCTGCGGTGCAGCGTCCGGATCGCCACCCTGCAGCGGTGGCGACTGATACGGCGTCGGCGTGGGCGACGTCCCCCCTCCGCCTCCCTCGTCGTTGCCGAAGTTGAAGTTGAAGTCCTCCGGCAGCTGGACGGAGTCGTCCCCGTCCCCCGACCAGACCTCGTCGTTGCGAGGCTGGAGACTCGGCACGTTCGCATCGGAATCGTCGGCGAACGCGAGCACGTCCGGCGCATCCCCGATGGTCGTCGAGTCGTCTTTCCTACAGGCCGCGACCAGGGCGAATGCCGTGCCGGCAACGAGCAGTGCTCGACGAGTGCTCGGCGCGGAGAGCTCTTCGGTCGTGGCGTCCATGTTCCCCTTGGCGTCCACGGCTGGGGCCTCGTCGCGGTTCCGCTCGATGTTGAGCGGAAACCCCACGTCCGGGCCGCGGATGATCCGACGGGATCAGGGCGATCGCACTGTCATCCCGGCGACCCACCGGTCAGGGTTGACAACGGCGGCCGGATTGGTCGCTCGATCGCGCCGACTCAGGACTGACGAATGGGGATGGCGAGCGCGAATCGGGCGCCGAGCCCGCCCTCGCCCGCCGCGACGTCGACCGTGCCGCCGTGAGCCTCGGCGACCTGTCGCACGATCGTGAGCCCGAGACCGCTGCCACTCGGGCGAACGCCACGGCTCTGTTCGCCGCGCCACCCCCGCTCGAACACGTGCCCACGGTCGCCGTCGGCAACGCCGGGTCCGCGATCGCTCACGGTGATCGTGACGCGCTCGCCGTCGTCGAACGTCGACACGCTCACTGCCGTCCCGCCGGGCGCATGCTCGATCGCGTTGGACAACAGGTTGGCGACCGCTCGGCGCAGTTCGGTGGACTCCGCCTGGATCGCCGACGTGATGCCCAGGTCGAGATCGACACCCACCGCGGCGGCCTCGGCGGCACCCGCGAACTCCTCGGCCACGCCTCGGACCAGGACGCCGACGTCGGTCGACGCCAGCTCTCGTTCGGGCATCTCGGAGCGGGCGAAGGCGAGCAGGTCGTCGACGACGTGGCCCATCCGCTCGGTGGTGCGGTCCACCACCTCGGCGGTCTGACGGAGGTCCTCGGCGTCGGCTTCGGGGTCCGCCAGAGCGACCTCGATGTTCGTCCGGATCGTCGCCAGCGGATTCCGGAGTTCATGGGACGCTTCGTGGACGAACTGTCGCTGGTTCTCGAACGCGCGATCGAGCCGACCGATCATGGCGTCGAACGTGTCCGCGAGCCGCGTCAGCTCGTCGTCGGGGCCCTGCAGCGAGATCCGCCTCGAGAGGTCGGTCGCCTGGATGTCGCGGGCCACCTCGGTGATCTGGCCGATCGGACGCAGCACTCGGCCGGCGACGACCCAGCCCACGCCGAGGCTCGCGATCGTCATGGCGCCGAGCGCACCGAAGGACCACTGCCGGAGCCGATCGAGCGCTCGTTCGTTCGCGAGCGATTCGATCGTGCGGAATTGCTGCTCGAACTCCTGCGCGACCACCACCTGGCGGCCGTCGTTGAGGGTGACGAGCCCCGCGGTCACGCCGCGACGGGTGATCGGCTCGTCATCGAGCGCTCGCGAGAGGCCGATGTAGATCGCGCCCAGGACGAGCGCGCCGATCACGTACAACGCCAGCGAGTAGGTCAGTGTGAGCCGCAGGCGAGCCGAACGGGTCCAGGCGGGCGCTCGCATCCTCACTCCGGCCCGGCTTCGACGTCGAGCAACCGGTAGCCGCGTCCGACGACGGTCTCGATCAAGGTCTCGGCGCGGACGGCCTCCAGCTTCCGGCGCAGGGTCCCGACCGTCACGCGCACCGTGTTGGTGAACGGGTCGGCGTTCTCGTCCCAGACGTGTTCGAGCAACTCCTCCTGGCTGATGACCTCCCCCGGGTTGGTCATGAAGTAGCGCAACAGCGCGAACTCCTTCGCCGTGAGCACGACGGGCTCGCCGTCCAGCGTGACCTCGTGGCGCCGTGTGTCGAGCCAGAGCGGGCCGATGCGGAGTTCTGCGCCGGCGGCGGCCGTGTCACGCCGCAACAGGAGCCGGATGCGTGCGCTCAGCTCCGGGAACGCGAAGGGCTTCACCAGGTAGTCGTCGGCGCCCTCGTCGAGCCCCTGGACCCGCTCTTCGACGGTGTCTCGAGCCGTCAGCATCAGAATGCGGGGGGCCGGGTCGGGCGGATCATCGCGGAGGCGGCGGCAGACTTCCCGGCCGTCCATCCGCGGCATCGTGATGTCGAGACAGATCAGGTCATAGGCCGCGAGTCTGGCCTTCTCCAGGGCCTCCTCGCCGTCGTTGGCGACGTCGACCGCATACCCCTCGCGCCGCAGACCGCGCGCGATGGCGTCCGCGAGATCCACTTCGTCATCGACCACCAACAACCGCACGACCTGCTCCTGACGCCTCACCCCGGTGTACCGAGCCGGCTGGCAACCTGACGTAAAGGCCGAATTCCGCCCCCAAGTGTGGCCGGAGTGGGCCCCGAACCCGTGGTCCCCGCCCTTCGACACCCCCAGGGACCCCGACAACGGCGGCGTCGGCTTTACCCTGTCCTTCGATCGAGATGGTTCACTGACCATGCCCGGGAACCTCTGCCAAGGAGCGCACCAACCGATGCCGACCGAAGCCGACGCCCTCGACGCCGCGCACGAAGCGCGCCCGCTCGAACGCGCCATGTTCGAGATGAAGCGCGTCATCGTCGGCCAGGATCGGCTGATCGAACGAATGATGGTGTGTCTCCTGGCGCGGGGACACTGCCTCCTCGAGGGCGCGCCGGGTCTGGCGAAGACGCTCGCCGTCGAGACCCTGGCCACGGTCAGCGGCGGCACGTTCGCCCGCCTGCAGTTCACGCCGGACCTGTTGCCCGCCGACATCGTCGGAACGCGGATCTATCGCGCGACCACGGAGGCGTTCGACATCGAACTGGGTCCGGTCATGGCCAACTTCGTTCTCGCCGACGAGATCAACCGGGCCCCGGCGAAGGTGCAGTCCGCGATGCTCGAGGTCATGGCCGAGCGCCAGATCTCGATCGCCGGCGAGACGTTCCCGGCGCCGGATCCGTTCCTGGTGATGGCCACCCAGAACCCGATCGAGTCCGAGGGCGTCTACCCGCTCCCCGAGGCCCAACGCGACCGGTTCCTCATGAAGGTCCTGGTCGACTACCCGAACCCTGCCGAGGAGGTGGAGATCGTCCAGCGCATGGGCGTCACGCCCCCGGTGCCGGTCCAGGTCTTCGACCTCGACGACCTCAAGGCGCTGCAACAGAAGGCCAGCGAGCTCTACGTCGACCGTGGCGTGATCGACTACGCCGTGAGCCTCGCGATCGCGACCCGCCAACCGGCTGCGTACCACCTCCCCGACCTCGAGGAGCTCATCGCCTACGGCGCCAGCCCGCGTGCCAGCCTCGGCCTGGTCGCCGCCGGACGGGCCATGGCCCTGCTGCGAGGCCGTTCCTACGTCCTCCCCCAGGACGTGTTCGACGTCGCCCCCGAGATCCTCCGCCACCGCATCGTGTTGAGCTACGAGGCCCTCGCCCAGGATCTGACCCCGGACCTGATCCTCAACCGGCTGCTCTCGACAGTGCCTGCGCCCCGCATCGCTCCCAGCCAGGACCCCTCGTCGCCGTTGCGCAGCGCCTGACCGATGCCCGGATCCGAGTCCGACGCCGACGTGACGATGATCGGCCAGACGCCGGCCACGAGAGAACTGCTGCGGCGACTGGATCTCGACATCCGGATGAAGCTCGACGGCCTGCTGCACGGCGACTATCGCGGGCTCGTCCCCGGCCACGGCTCCGAGCTCGGTGAGACCAGGGAGTACGAGCCCGGCGACGACGTGCGTCGGATCGACTGGAACGTCACCGCGCGGCTCCAGGAGACCCATGTGCGCGAGACGATCGCCGATCGCGAACTCGAGACCAACCTGGTCGTGGACCTGTCGCCGAGCATCGACTTCGGCACGGCGCAGCGGGAGAAGCGCGACCTCGTGCTCTCCGCCGTCGGGGCCATCGGGATGCTCACCGCTTGGGTCGGCAACCGTGTCGGCGCGCTGATCATGAGCCCGGAGCGCGCCGCCTACATCCCTCCTGCGCAGGGCCGCCAACATCTGATGGCGATCCTCCATCGCGTGGCCGACGCGCCGCGAGCCGAGGCCGGATCGGCCGACCTGGGCGTCGGGTTGCACCGCATCGGCCGGCACGCGGTCCGGCGTGGTCTGATCGTCGTGGTGAGCGACTTCATCGCCCCCGACGGCTGGCAACAGGCGATCGCGCGGTTGACGACGCGCCACGACGTCCTCGCCGTCGAGGTGGTCGATCCGCGCGAGCTCGAGCTACCCGACGTCGGCCTCGTGACGCTCACCGACCCGGAGACCGGAGCCCAGCGGGACATCCCGACACACAAGGCCTCGGTCCGCCGCCAGTACGCGGAAGCAGCAGCGCGACAACGAGCCGACATCGAGGCCGACCTCCGCCAGGCCGGGGCCGCCCACGTGCAGCTGCGGACCGACCGAGACTGGATCCTCGACCTCGCCAACTTCATCGTCCGGCGACGGAAGCGCCACGACGGTGCCAGCAAGCCGGTGACGACGTGAGCGGGAGGGGCACGCGATGCAGCTGATCCCCGACTCGTTCATCGCGCCGGTGCGGCTGTGGCTGCTCGTCGGCGTTCTGGCCCTCGCCGTGATCTACGTGATCTCACAGCTTCGCCGTCGCACCTACGCGGTCCGCTTCACGAACCTCGACCTCCTCGACAAGGTCGCCCCGACCCGGCCGGGCTGGCGACGACACCTGCCGGCTGCCGGCTTCCTGCTCGCTCTGGCGGCCCTCGTCGTCGGGTTCGCGAGACCCTCGCAGGACACCGAGGTACCCAAGGAGCAGGCCACGGTGGTCATGGCCATCGACACGTCGCTGTCGATGCAGGCCAACGATGTCTTCCCGTCTCGGCTCGATGGCGCCAAGGAGGCCGCCACCGGCTTCGTCGAAGACCTGCCCGAGAGCCTGAACCTCGGCCTGGTGAGCTTCAACGGCGTCGCCACGATCCGGGTGCAGCCGAGCACCAACCACCAGGCGGCGGTCGCGGTGATCGACTCGCTCGAGCTCGGGCCGGCCACCGCGATCGGCGAGGCGATCTTCGCTGCCCTGGACGCCATCGAACTCGTCCAGACCGACGAGAACGGCGAGACCCCGCCCGCCCGAATCGTGTTGATGTCCGACGGCGAGACCACGGTCGGCCGCGCCGACGAGGACGCCATCGAGGCGGCCCAGCAAGCCGGCATCGCCGTCTCCACGATCGCCTTCGGCACCAACGACGGCATCATCGAGATCCCCGAGCAGGGCCTGGTCCCGGTGCCCGTCAACCGGGACAAGCTGCAGGTGATCGCCGAGGCGACCGGAGGCCAGTTCTTCGCGGCGAGCTCCACGAGCGAACTCGCCGCCGTCTACGAGGACATCGGCAGCCAGATCAGCTTCGAGACGATCAAGGACGAGATCAGCCCGAGCTACACGGCCATCGGCCTGATCCTGCTGACGCTCAGCGCCGCCATGAGCCTGCTCTGGTTCGCCCGCCTGCCCTGACATTCCTGGCCCGGGACGCTTGTCCCGTCCAGGCTGCGCCAGAGGCGCCGAGCCGCTCCTCGATCCCTCGTCGCTCCTGACATTCCTGGCCCGGGACGCTTGTCCCGTCCAGGCTGCGCCAGACGCGCCGGGCGGCCGCCGCCGCAGGCGGCTCCCCCCCCGCAGCCGAAGCCCGACAAGCGTCGG
>JBCCFK010000070.1:0-15823 GCA_039029775.1 Actinomycetota bacterium
GGATGCCAGGGATCGAGCCGCCCGCCCGAGCGGCGCGGCTCATCGCGATCCGAGCGCTCGGGTCTGCGACCGCGAAGTACCCCCTGAGGTACTTCGGGCCGAGCCATCCCGGGTCCGTGTCGAAGCTGCGGACGTCGAGGGGTCGCCGCGTGACGACGTGGACCGTCGCTCCCCGCGACACCGCGCCGCAGGCCACGTGGGCCGCGGTCATCCCGCCGCCGATGACTGCGATTCGCCGGCCGGCCAGATCGTCGAGCTCGCGAAGATCCAGGTCGGACGCGAACTCGACCAGGCTCGGACGGTGGCCGAGCAACGGCCAGGTCCAATCGGGGATCGATCGGCGGTGTGGGTTCGTCGCAATCACCACGTGGCGTGCCCTGATGGTCCGGTCGCGGAGGTCGACCTCGACGTTCCGTCCGTCGCTGCGGAGCGCGTGGGGCGGCGTCGGGAGGGGGTCCCGGATACCCGAGTGCTCGACGAGGGTGCGACAGAACGAGCGGAATGCTTCGGTGGTCGGCAGGTCGTAGGGCAGTCCCGAGCGGCTCAGGCCGTGCCGGTCGACGTGGCGCATCAGGGCGGCGGGATCCGGGCCGGGGTGATGAACGATCGGTGAGCGGAGCGTTTCGATCTCGGCCTTCGCGAACTGGTCATCCCAGGCCGAGAGCCAACGGTCCCGGTTGTCGAGGGTCGACACGTCGAGCGATGGGTCCGCTTCTCGCAGGTGCACGGCTGTGGCGAGCCCGTGGGGCCCGGCGCCGAGGATGCACACGTCGGTCTCGAGATCGGTTCGCGGTTCCACGGTGCGACCTTAGCAAGAATGAGAGTCATTCTGATCAAGCTTCGGCATGATGACGCCAGCGTGGGTTCTGGTCGTGCCGTGAGCGAACCGATCGGTTGATCGGAGAACCAACCGACCGGTCGATGCGTCGGGGCGGCGAGAACTTCAGTGTTGGAGGTGTCCTGATCACCGAACACCGGAGCACACCATGCAGACCCTCGGACGTCTTCTCACCTGGGCCCTGGGCCTCTTCCTGATCTCGGCTGGCGTCGCCAAGTTCGCCGGCGGGCACGTCTTCCAGTACATCGAGTACAAGTCGGGCGTCGACCTGTTCTACCCCTACGTGAATCACCTGACCGGCCTCGCTGAGGTGGCGGCGGGCGGGTTCATCCTCTTCCGCCGCACGAGGCTCGCCGGGGCCGCCCTGGCATCTGTCGTGCTCGTCGGCGCCATCGGGTTCCACCTGTCCCCCTGGCTCGGGGTGTCGATCCCGACCGGCCTGACCGACGGCGCAGCGAGCCCGTGGACCGCGGCCGACTTCGCCTCGACCACCACGTCGGCCACGTTCGTCATGGCCGTCGTCGCCGCCTTCCGGACCCTGGCGATCGTGCGGAGCGAGCTGCACGCCCGGGAGAGCGCCTCCGGCGACCCCCGGCCCGGATCCGTCCTCATCGGGGCGTCGTCATGAACGTGGCCACGATGCGCACGGTCGCCAAGCGCTACGGCGACCACGTCGTGCTCGACGGGCTGGATCTGGGAATCGAGCGCAGCGAGGTGTTCGCGCTGCTGGGACCCAACGGGTCGGGCAAGACCACGACCGTCGAGATCCTCGAGGGGTATCGCCGGGCCGATGCGGGTTCGGTGAAGGTGCTCGGTCACGATCCGGCCATGCGGGCCGAGGCGCTGCGGGCCCGGATCGGGGTCGTGCTGCAGCACACCACCGCGTTCGAGCACGTCACCGTCGGAGAGCTGGTCGAACTGTTCGCGGCGCTGTACCCGGCACCGCTGTCGGCCGGCGACGTGATCCGCTCCGTGGGCCTCGAGTCGAAGGTCGACGAGGTCGCCGCGACACTCTCGGGAGGACAACGGCGCCGCCTCGACGTCGCCTGCGGGATCGTCGGGCGGCCAGACCTCCTGTTCCTCGACGAGCCGACCACCGGACTCGACCCGGTGGCGAGGCGCGAGCTCTGGATGTTGATCGCCGGTCTGCGCGAACAGGGCACGACCATCGTGTTGACCACGCACTACCTGGAGGAGGCCGAGGCGCTCGCCGATCGGATCGGCGTGCTCCTCGGAGGTCGGCTGGCCGCGGTGGGGACTCCCGGCGAGTTGGTCCGGCACGGTCGGGCATGCGCTCGCGTCAGCTTCATGCCTCCGGCAGGTGTGCCGGAGTTCGACGCGTGGGACCGCCACGGCCGTTCGGTCTGGGTCGACACCGATCGGCCGACCGAGCTCGTGGCCTCGCTCGCGGCGACCCACGGCGAGCTGGCCGGGCTGGTGGTGCGACGGCCGTCGCTCGAGGACGTCTATCTGGAGATGGTGGCCCGGTGGGGCCAGGCCGACGAGGTGTCGGCATGAGCGCGACTCGCGATCTGCAGGCGGCCGAGCCGGCGTCCCGGTGGACCCCGAGCATCGGTCGGCTCGCGTGGCGGCGGTTCTCGTTGGAGCTCCGCACGTTCCGGCGGGTGCACGAAGAGGTGGTGTTCACGTTCGCCTTGCCGATCCTGCTGCTGGTGTTGTTCGCCTCGATCTTCGGCGGCGAGATCGACGACACCGGAGTCGATGTCAGTCAGTACTTCGTCGCCGGCATGATCGTGTCGGCCGGCCTCACCGTCGGATTCCAGAGCCTGTCCGCGCAACTCGCACTCGAGCGCCACGACGGCTCGCTCAAGCGGCTCGCGCTGACGCCGATGCCGGCGGCCGCCTACATGCTCGGCAAGGTCGGGATGGTGGCCGCGATCGTCGCCATCCAGACCGTCGTGATGTTCACCGTCGGCGTGGCGGCGTTCGGGGTTCGTCTGCCGTCGCCGTCGGGACTGCTGCTGCTGACCGTCGTGGCCACGCTCAACCTGGTGATCTGGACGTTGCTCGGGCTGGCGTTCAGTCGGCTGATCCGAACCCCTCGCGCCGGCGCCGCCGTGACGCTGCCACCAGCGCTGGTCCTGCAGTTCATCTCGGGCGTCTACCTCGTGCTCGACGAGATCCCGGCGGGGCTGCGGACGATTGCGTCGATCTTCCCGCTCCGGTGGGCTGCACTCGGTGCCCGCCAGGCGCTGCTGCCCGACTCGTTCGCGAGCGCCGAACCCGGTGGGAGCTGGCAGACCCCGACGATGTTGGCCGTCCTGATGGCGTGGGCCTGCGTCAGCGCCCTGCTTGCGGCAATATCGTTCCGATGGCAGGCGGAGGCGTGACGCCGAGACCGGCGGACGGGAGCGCACCCGAAGCCGAGGGTCGAGCGATGTTGCCCCTCGCCCGGGCGTGGCTCGTGGCCGGCATCATCTCGTTCGCGATCGCGTGCTCGGTCGCCTGCCGCCCGAGCCTGGACGGCTGGGGCGAGACCGCACGAACCGCCGCCCCGATACTGATGGCGGCCGCCATGTTCTCGGCATTCGCTGCACCCGTGCGCCTCTGGTCGATGCGGGTGCAGCTGACGGCGACCCTGATCACTACCGCGCTCTGGGCGGTGCTGATGTTCGACGACACCAACTGGTCGATCCTGTCCTTCGCGATCTACGCGCTGGCGTTCTCGATCGCTCGGATGGCAGGTCTGGCACTCGCTGCCGTCGCGAGCGCGGTGTGGGCGTTGGCACTCGTGGCCGACGAAGGCGCCGGCTGGGCTCTGATCGGGCCGGTGGCGGCGCTGGCCGCCGGTGGCGTCATCTCGCTCACCATCTGGGGCGTCGGAGAGCGCAACGAGCAGCAGGCCGCGTTGATCGCCGAGCTCCAGGCCACACAGGATGGACTCGCGGTCGCCGAGCGGGAGAAGGGGGTGTTGGAGGAGCGGGCCAGGTTCGCGGCCGAGATCCACGACACCCTCGCCCAGGGCTTCACGTCCATCGTATTGCTGAGTCGAGCAGCGCAGCGGAACGAGCAATGGCGGGAGACGATGGCCTCGATCGAGCAGACCGCCGAGGAGAACCTGCAGGCGGCGCGCCGGCTCGTCGCCGCCATCGGGCCTGCGGAGCTCGACGATGCGTCGCTGCCCGATGCACTCCGGCGTCAGGTCGTGGAGGCGGCCAGCGGAGGCATCGATGCCGACTTCAGCGTCGTCGGCGAACCGCGGTCGCTGGGCGGGACGGCGAACGTCGCGATCCTGCGGGCCGCGCAGGAGGCGCTCCTCAACGTTCGGACCCACGCCGAGGCGACCGAGGTCCATGCCACCCTGACGTATCTGGAGGACCTGGTCGTGCTCGACGTCCGCGATGACGGCGTCGGCTTCAGGCCGGGTCAGACGCGCGACCGGGGGAGGCTGAGCGGTGGTCAGGGTCTCAAGGCGCTCGAGCACAGGGCGGCGACGCTCGGCGGCCGACTGACCATCGAGACCCGAGAAGGGGGAGGGACCGCCATCTCACTCCAGCTCCCGACGACGTCATGAGCATCACCCTGGTCGTCGCCGACGATCACCCCGTCGTGCGCAACGGGATCGTGGCCCTGCTCTCTGCCGAACCCGACATCGATGTGGTCGCGGAGGCCGCCAATGGGCTCGAGGCGGTCGAGGCCGCGCTCCGGCACCGGCCGTCGGCGGTCGTGATGGACCTGCGGATGCCCGACATGGACGGCGTGGCGGCCACGATCGCCATCCGCGACGCGTGGCCCGAAGCGTCGGTCATCGTGTTGACCACCTACGACACCGACGAGGCCATCCTCTCGGCGGTCGAGGCCGGGGCCAACGGCTACATGCTCAAGGACGCGGACCCCGCCGACCTCATCGACGCGGTTCGGCGTGCCGCGGCCGGCGAGACCGTTCTGGCGCCCCCGGTCGCCAGACGCCTGGTCGAGCGCGTGCGAGACCCCGAGGCAGGCGCCTTGTCGAGTCGCGAGATCGACGTGCTCCGCCAGGTCAGCGCCGGGAACACCAACGCGGTCATCGCTCAGAACCTCCACATCAGCCAAGCCACCGTGAAGACCCACCTCCTCCACATCTACGACAAGCTCGGAGTGTCGGATCGGGCGGCCGCCGTCGCCGTCGCCTACCAACGAGGCATCCTCTCGAACTGAGTCCGACGCGACCACCTCGAAGACGGGCGTCGCGTCGAGGTCGCCGCTAGATTCCGTCGCCATGCGCGGCCTCACGATCCCTGAACGCGACGAGGACTTCACCGCTGATCCGGTGGAGCTCTTCTTCGACCTCGCCTTCGTCTACGCATTCTCTCGGCTGGTGGCCCACCTGGTGCACCACCCCGACTGGACCGGCGCCTGGGAGGCAGCCCTGCTGTTCGGAATCCTCTGGTTGCCGTGGTCGTGGTTCACCTGGTCCGCCAATGCGGTGCCCGGCAATCAGCGGCTGGTGCGGGCGGTGTTCCTCGTGGCCACCGCCGTGACGGTGCCGATGGCCGCCTCTGTCGAGACCGCGTTCGACTCCGGTGGTGCCACCTTCGCCGTGTCCGGCGCGGTGATCATGCTGATGTCGATCGCCCTCCAGACGCTGGCTCTCGACCGGGAGTCTGCGACGTTCGAATCGTCGATCCGGCTCGCCACCCCGGTGGTCGGCGCGATCGGGTTGTTGGTCATCGGAGGATTCGTCGACGGCGATGCCCGCGTCGCGCTCTGGGTGGCCACCGTCGTCATCATCTTCGTGGCCACCGTGTTCGCCGGGTCAGGTGAGTGGATCGTCCGCTCGGGTCACTTCGCCGAGCGCCACGGCCTGATCCTGATCATCGCCCTCGGCGAGGTCATCGTGGCGATCGGCATCGCCGTGTCCAACAGCCTGGACGACGGCGGCCTCGACGGGTCGACGCGGACGGGGCTCCTGGCCGCCGGCGTGTTCGCCGGCCTCCTCTGGTGGAGCTACTTCGATCGCATACTGCCCGCGCTCGAGCACAAGGGAGAGCAGCTGGAAGGGCAGCCCCGCGGGCCCTACGCCCGAGACGTGTACACCTGGGCCCATGCCCCGATCATCGGTGGTGTCATCGCCGCGGCGGCAGCGGTCGAGGAGATCCTGTTGCACCCGAGTGATCCGCTTCCTGCAGCCTTCCGCACGATGCTCGTCGTCGGACTGGGTCTGATGGTCGTGGGGATCGCGCTCGCGGTCTTCCGGGCGTGGCGCGCAATCGCACGGGAACGGCTCGCCGCGCTGGCCGCGATCGCTCTCCTCGCGGTCGTGGGCAGCTCCTTGGACGGGGTGTGGCTGCTGATCATCGTCGACGTGATCATCTTCGTCGCCCTCGTGGTGGAGCACGTCCGGGTCGAGATCCGGACCACCTGATGCGGCGCGCGGCATCCGCACGCGAGTCCGCGCACGGTCGACGGCGATGAGCGGCGAGCCGCATCGTCCTCGGTCGAGTGCCGAATGGCGACCGTTCAACGCGGAGGTCATCGCTGACCACCGCGCCAACGGCGGTCACGTCGAGCGCTTCGGCGACCTGCGCGTGATGGTGCTGCACACCATCGGGGCGCGGTCCGGCGAGGTTCGCGAGGTGCCACTGTTCACGGTCGACCACGTGTCGGGCCTCCTGGTCTACGGCACGGCCGAGGGGGCAGCTCGTGATCCGGGATGGGTTCACAACCTGCGGGCACACCCCGACATCACGGTCGAATACGGCGCCGAGCTCCGAGAGGCGACGTTCGAGGAACTACCGCCGGTGGAAGCTGCGGCTGTCCTCGACGCGCACGCGGCGACGACGCCCATGCTGGCCACCTACCTGGCGAGCGCGGCTCCCAGACGGGTGCCGGTCTTCCGGATCCACTTCGGGCAGGTCAGCTGACGCGAGCTTCGATCATGGCCGCCGCCGCTTCGGCCAACGCGCGCAGACGAGTGCGATACATGCGCGGCGTGGGCGAGTCGTGCTTGAGTCCGAGCGAGCCGAGTTCGAGCAACTCCGCGGCTCGGCGTGCGAGCTGTTGGTCTCCGTCGGTGATCTCGACGAGTGCGGCATCGAGCCGCTGCCGTCGACGGCGGTGCGCATCATCGGCGACGTCCTGGGCCTCGGCGCCTCTCGCCTCGAGCAGCTCGTCGCCGTGAGGGCTGCCCAGCAGTGGGCCGATGACGTCGCCGCGGCATCGTTGGAGGTAGCCGTCGAATCGCTCGGTCAGGTCGCCGGCGCCGTCGAGCGCCGCCAGCGCTGCACGATTGGCATCGTCGAGGATCTGCTGCAGCGCGGATCGGAAGATGTCCTCGCGATTCGAGAAGTGTTGATACAGCGCGGGGCGAGACATGCCGGCGGCCTCCGCGATGGCCCCCATCGAGGTGGCGCCGAACCCGCGCTGGGCGAACAGATCCATCGCAGCTGTGCGAACGAGCGCGAGGCGAGCCTGGAGCTCCTCGGGTGGGATCGGCGCGGGCATGGATCTCCATCTTGACAGATCCGTCGCCCATTGTCAGGATGCGTTCTGACAAACAATCCCGACTGTGTCAGGACCTCTGAACCTCGGGAGAACCGGAGACGAGCCCTCATGTCCACCGTTCTGATCACCGGATGCTCGACGGGCATCGGCCGAGCCACCGCCAAACGGTTCCAGTCCGAGGGCTGGAACGTCGTGGCCACCATGCGCGATCCCGGCGCGGACACCGAACTCGCAGCGCTCGAGAACGTGCTCGTCGCCGAGCTCGACGTGACCGACCCCGCCACCATCGACGCCGCAGTCGCCGCGGCCTCCGACCGATTCGGCCAGATCGACGTCCTGGTCAACAACGCCGGCTACGGCGCCTACGGGCCCGTCGAGTCCGTGCCCCGCGAGAGCATCGTTCGCCAGTTCGACACCAACGTCATCGGCATGCTCGACGTCACCAAGGCAGTGTTGGGAGCGTTCCGCGAACGGGGGAGTGGCGTGATCGTGAACGTCTCGTCCATGGGCGGCAGGATCACCCTGCCGCTCGGCGCGCTGTACCACGGCACGAAGTTCGCCGTGGAGGGGATCTCCGAGGCGATGACCTACGAGCTGGCTGCGATCGGCACCCGGATGAAGATCGTCGAGCCGGGGATCGTCGACACCGACTTCTCGGGTCGGTCGATGGACATCAACATGAACCCGGACCACGCGGAGTACCAGCCGGTCATCAACGCGTTGGTGGCCGCCAGCCAGGCCGAGGGCCGGTTCTCCTCGGCGCCCGAGGACGTCGCGGCGGTCATCTTCGGCGCCGCCACCGACGGGACCGACCAACTTCGCTACGTCGCCGGTCCCGACGCCGAGCAGCTGCTCGCCATGCGGGCCGACAACGACGACGCGACCTACCTCGCGGGCATCCGCGCCAACTTCGGACTCTGAGGAGACGACCAGTGAGCCAGCTCAGCTACCAGATCCCCAACTTCAACCACCCGGGAGTCGACACGAGCGACGTGTTCGACGTCGTCGTGGCCCAGACGAAGGAGGCCGAAGCAGCCGGGTTCGACCGGGTCACGGTCATGGACCACTTCTACCAACTGCCGGGGATCGGCGCGCACGACGAGGCGATGATCGAGGCCTACACGCTGCTGTCGGCACTGGCCCAACACACCGAGCGCATGCGGCTCGCCACGCTCGTCACGGGCAACACGTACCGGAACCCCGCCATGCTGGCCAAGATCATCACCGCCCTCGACATCGTCTCGCACGGGCGAGCAACGCTCGGGATCGGGGCCGGCTGGTACGAGCTGGAGCATGCGGCGATGGGGTTCGAGTTCGGCACGTTCAGCGATCGCTTCGAGCGCCTCGAGGAGGCCCTCCAGATCATCATCCCGCTGCTTCGAGGTGAGACCGCGACGCTCGAGGGCGAGCGTTATCGGGTGCGCGACTTCGTCAACTCGCCACCCCCCGTGTCGAAGATCCCGATCATGATCGGCGGCAGCGGCGAGAAGAAGACGCTCCGGATGGTCGCGCAGTATGCGGACGAGTCGAACCTCGTCGGTCTTCGCCGGCCCGCCGAGATCGCACCGAAGTTGGAGGCGCTCGATGGGCACTGCGAGCGCCTCGGCCGCGACCGCTCCGAGATCAGGGTCACGCTGTTGGTCGCCGCGAACATCGCGCCGACGATGGAGGAGGCCGACGACGCCCTCCGGGCCACCCTCACCCACAAGGGACTCCCGGAGGAGATGTTCGATGTCGTGAAGGGCATGCTCGCCCACGGCGACCCGGACACCGTCGGCGAGCAG
The DNA here is from genome assembly GCA_039029775.1 of Actinomycetota bacterium. Classification (GTDB taxonomy): domain Bacteria; phylum Actinomycetota; class Acidimicrobiia; order Acidimicrobiales; family UBA8592; genus JBCCFK01. Next base: position 9,067 of record JBCCFK010000070.1, read on the forward strand.
CTCACCGCCTTCCACGCCGCCGGTCTCGACGGCCTCGACTGCAGCCTGATGATGTGCGGGCACATCCCCGGCCGCATCTCGATGCTGGGCGAGGTCGCTCGCAACGTGATTGGCTGACGCTCGTCGGCCGAGGATCGGACCGACGGGTACTGTGCGGTCGTGGTGGGGCGGGGCGTCGCCACGGATGTCCGAGCCCGAGGAGCGACCGACGATGACCATGCTCAGCACGTATCCGATGTTCCAGCAGGCGTACCTGGTCAACGACCTCGACGCCGCCATCCAGAGCTGGAGCGACCTCTTCGGCGCTGGGCCGTTCGTGTCGACCCACCATCACAAGACCGATCGGTTCGACTACCGCGGCACCGACCACGAGGCCGACGTGTCGTACGCCTTCGGCTACCTCGGCGACATGATGATCCAGTTCATCGTGCAACACGACGACACGCCCTCGATCTACCGAGACATGTTCTCGGCGGGCGAAGAGGGGTTCCACCACATCGGGATCCTCGTCAACGACTTCGAGGGTGAGTTCACACGCCTCGAATCGATGGGGTTCGAGTGCGCGACCCGGCTCTACGCCGACCGTGTCGACGCCGCGTACTTCGACACGCGCGAGGCGAACGGCTGCTTCACCGAGATCCACGACGACCCGCCGCACATCCTCTCGGCGTTCGCCGGCTGGCGTCGGGCCCACGAGCTGCGCCAGCCGGGCGACTCCCCGTTCCTTCGTCGTTGAGAGGCCTCAGAAGATGACGATTCCCAGGTTCTCAGCGGTTGACACGACCGGACTCGCCGACGCGCTCGCTGAGGCGGGCTGTGCCGTCGTCACCGATGCGATGAGCGATGCCGCTCGTGAGGCGATCCGGGCCGAGCTGGCCCCGGCGATGGGGGCCGCCGCCGTCGCGCAGGGCGACAAGCCTGAAGACTTCTACCCGGGGCGCACCAGGCGGATCACGGCCCTGCTGGCCCGATCGGCGACGGTCACCGACGAGCTCGTGGCGCACCCGGTCTCCATGCAGGCGTGCGACCACTTCCTGCAGCCCAACAGCGACAGCGGCTACCAGCTCCACGTGACGGCGGCTCTCGAGGTCGGACCCGGCGCCCGTGCACAGATCCTCCATCGCGAGGAGGACCCGTTCTCCTTCTGGCCGCCGCCCCGGCCCAACCTCGTCGTGGCGAGCATGTGGGCGGTGTCGGAGTTCCGCGCCGACAACGGGGCCACGTTGCTCGTCCCCGGGAGCCACACCTGGCCTGCGGACCGGAACGCGAAGGACCACGAGGTCGTCCAGGCCGAGATGCCGGCCGGCGCCGTGCTCTATTGGCTGGGCGGGACGTTGCACGGCGCGGGCGCCAGCACCGCCGACGACTGGCGCTACGGCGTGATCCTCACGTACTCGCTCAGCTGGCTTCGCCAGGAGGAGAACGTGTGTCTCGACGTGCCGCCCGAACGGCTCGCCGAGCTGTCGCCGGAGATCCGCCGGCTGGCCGGCTTCGACATGTTCGGGTCGCTGGGCTTCTCCGACCCCTCGGTCCATTCGTCGAGTTGACCGGACACGGTCGGCGGCAGGGCGGCCCTGTTCGCCCGCCATCGAGGTCGCACGTTCCTGTCGGGGATCTGGCACCTACCTGACGGCGGACGACCTGTGCTCACACCCCTAACTCGGATTCTTCACGGTGGTTTTGAATTCGTGATAGGTGCTCCTAACATCCTCCACTGAACGCCGTTCAGGCGTGCACCGCGATCGGCGGTGCTTTCTACGGAGGAGATACCAATGACTTCCCGACTTCGCGTCGTGGCGGCCCTGCTCGTGCTGGCGCTGATCGCCGCAGCATGTGGCGGCGATGACGACGACACCACGACGGCGGGGGCCTCCGGCTCTGCGTCGGCGTCAGGCTCGGCCTCGGCGTCGGAACCCTCGAGCTCTGCTTCGGCGTCGGAGCCCTCGGCATCCGCGTCGGCATCCGAACCGGCCGAGGAGGCGTCGGCGTCGGAACCCGCCGAAGAGATGGATGAGGAGATGGACGAAGAGATGGACGAGGAGATGGCCGACTGCAGCGGCACCTACTCGTTCGAGTCCTACTCGGGCCCCGTCGAGGTCCCGCGCAATCCCCAGAACATCGCGGTCTACGACCTCGGCATGCTCACCTCGTTCCACGAGCTCGGTGTCCCGATCGACGGCGAGGACGGCTTCGCCGGCCTGGGCACGCCGCTGCCCGCCGCCGTCGAGGAAGTCGCAGCGATCCCGACGTCGCTGGGTTCGGTCTGGGAGCCCGATCTCGAGGCCCTCAACGCGATGGCGCCCGACCTCATCGTGGTGGCGTCCCGGTCGAGCCGGTTCTACCCGGATCTCGTCGATCTCGACCTCGCTCCGGTGGTCGACCTGACCTCCTTCGACGACTGGCTGCCGCCGCCCGGCGGGACCGAGGGCGAGGTCGACTTCTTCGAGGAGTTCGCGCGTACCCACCGTCACATCGGTGAGATCTTCTGTGTGCAGGACGCCGCAGAGGCCGTCATCGCCGACATCCAGGCGACCATGGACGAGGTGAACGCCGCGTCCGGCAGCGCCGGCGACGCTCTGGTGCTCGTGACCACCGGTGCCGAGGTCGGTGCCTTCGGCCCTGGCGCCTTCCGCTTCGGTCAGGTGTACGACAACTACGGATTCACCGCCGCGGACGACAGCATCGCTCGGGACGAGACCCACGGTGAGCCCGTGTCGTTCGAGTTCATCGCCGAAGCCGCGCCGGAGATCCTGTTCGTCGTCGACCGCGCCGCAGCGACCGGCGAGGAGGGCCAGGCCGCGGCCGCCATCCTCGACAACGCATTGGTCAACAGCACGCCGGCTGCACAGAATGGGAAGATCGTCTACGTCGACTCGTTCAACTGGTACATCGTGTTCAACGGCATCCTCGGTGTCCGTGGCGTCGCCGAGGATCTCGCCGCCGCGGTCGCGAGCTGAGGCCGACCGGCCGACGGTTCTCGTTTCGATGGCAGCTGTCGCACAGGTCGAACGCCGCAGTGGGTCCTGGATTCTGGGGCTCGCTGCGGCGTCGGCCGTTTTGCTGTTCTTCGTCTCGATCTTCGTCGGGGCGAGCTCCGCGTCGATCTCCGATGTCATCAACGACCGAGGCGTCGCTCGCATCATCTTCTTCGAGAGCCGGCTTCCCCGCACCATCGCGATCGTCCTCGCCGGTTCATCGATCGCCGTCGCCGGCGCCATCATGCAGGCGCTCACCCAGAACCGGTTCGTGTCGCCGTCCACGGCCGGTACGACCGAGTCGGCCATCCTCGGCGTCACCGTGGTCTCGGTCTTCTCGCCGGCGGCATCGATCGGTTACAAGATGCTCGTCGCGACCGCGTTCGCCCTGGCCGGGACGCTCCTGTTCGTGTTCTTCATCCGACGACTCCGCAGCCGCGACATCATCGTGGTGCCCCTCATCGGCATCATGCTGGGTGCCGTCGTCCAGGCCGTCGCCTGGTTCATCGCCCTGCGATACCGCCTGCTGCAGTCGCTCTACGCGTGGGTGATCGGTGACTTCTCCGGCACGATCGCAGGCCGCTACGAACTCCTCTACGTCGTGGGTGCGATCACCGTCGTCGCCTACATCTTCGCCGACCGGTTCACGCTGGCAGGCGTCGGACGGGACTTCTCCATCAACGTCGGACTCAACTACGACCGCACGATCGTCGGCGGCATGATCCTCGTGAGCGTCGTCGCCGGCATCACGGTCGTGGTGGTCGGCGCGGTCCCGTTCTGGGGGCTCATCGTCCCCAACCTCGCGTCGTTGCTGGTGGGCGACAACCAGCGCCGACTCCTGCCGCTCGTCGCCGCGATCGGCGCCGCCGGGCTCCTCGCGGCCGACATCCTGGCTCGGACCGTCCGCTATCCAGCCGAGGTCCCGGTCGGGACGATCGTGGGCGTGGTCGGCGGCCTGGTCTTCCTCGGCATTCTCATCCGGAGCAGGTCTTCGTGACGGTCGTCGCCGAGCGACTGGTCCCGCCCGAAGGTGAGACGCAGGCCGAGCCGTCCGGCCGCGCCGCCCGCGTCGCGCTCGTCCTGGTGGCGCTGGCGTACGTGGGCGCCGTCGTCCTCTTCATGACCTATGACATCCAGGGGTCGCTGTCGTTCGCCCTCGAACTCCGGGCCAAGAAGGTCCTGGCGATGACGCTGGTCGGCACCTCGCTGGCCGCCGCTGCCGTGTTGTTCCACACCATCACCGGGAACCGCATCCTCACGCCCGCGCTGATCGGGCTCGACTCGCTCTACATCCTCATCCAGAGCGTGGCCGTGGCCACGTGGGGAGCGCTCACGGTCGTGCGATTCGACGAGCGGGTCCGGTTCTCGGTCGCCGTCGTCATCATGATCGCCTTCGTCCTTGTGCTCAACGCCGTCTTCCTCAGACGGGCGGTCACCGACCTGCCGCTCCTGGTTCTCGGTGGCATCGTCCTCGGCGGGATGTTCGCGAGCATGACCGCGTTCGTCGTCCGACTCCTCGATCCGAACGAGTTCCTCATCCTCGAGGACCTGCTCTTCGCCTCGTTCACGCTCGTCAACGAGGAGTTGTTGGTGATCTCCTCGATCATCATCGTCGCGATCCTGCTCGTCGTCGTGCGGATGCGGAAGGTCCTCGACGTCGTCGCCCTCGGTCGGCCGACGGCCATCGCGCTCGGCGTCGACTACGACCGGGTCAACCGCCGACTGGTCGTCCTCATCGCGGTCCTCGTGGCGGTGCCGACCGCCCTGGTGGGGCCGGTCACCTTCCTCGGGCTGCTGGCGTCGAACGCGACCTACGAGATGGCCAAGACGTTCCGCCACCACATCACCGTGCCGCTGGCGGCCCTCACGGCCGCGACGCTGTTGATCATGGCGCAGTTCATCCTCGAGGAGCTGTTCGACTTCGCCACACGGCCGAGCATCATCGTCGGGTTCGTCGGCGGCATCGTCTTCATCGGTCTGGTCCTGCGGGAGGTCAAGTGAGCATCGAAGTACGCGGCGTCACCAAGCGGTACGGCGATCGGGTCGTGTTGGACGTGCCCGAGCTCACGATTCAGCCCGGCGGCGTCACCGCACTCATCGGTCCGAACGGCGCGGGCAAGTCCACGCTGCTGTCGATCGCGGCGCGCCTCCTCGACGCGGACTCGGGGACCATCACCATCGCGGGGCTCGACGTCGGGACCACGCCCTCGGCCGAGGTCGCCCGAACCGTCAGCGTCCTCCGACAGGACAATCAGGTGGCGGTGCGGTTGACCATTCGCGAGCTCGTCGAGTTCGGCCGGTTCCCGCACACCGGCGGCAGCCTGACGCTGGCTGATCAGGCGATCGTCGAGGAGTCGATCCACGCCTTCGGGCTGGAGCCGTTGCAGCACCAGCGCCTCGACCAGCTCTCGGGCGGCGAGCGCCAGCGAGCGTTCATCGCCGCGGTCCTCGCCCAGTCGACCGACTACGTCTTGCTGGACGAGCCGCTGAACAACCTCGATCTCCAGCAGGCCGACCGGACGACCCGGCAGATCCGCCGCCTCGCCGACGATTTCGACAAGACCGTCGTCGTGGTCCTCCACGATGTGAACATCGCAGCCCACCATGCCGAGCGCCTCGTCGCGCTTCGCAACGGCCGGGTGGTCCTCGACGGCGCGCCCGGCGACGTCATCAACCCCGATGGCATCCAGGCGCTCTACGACCTCGACCTGCCGGTCAGCGAGATCGACGGTCGCCCCGCGGCGCTGCACTTCCTGCGTCACGCATAGGGGGCACGGCGGCCTAGGACGGCGACCGGGAGGGGCCGGCGAGCGACGTTCCGCCGTCCACCACGATGTCCTGCCCGGTGATGTAGCGCGCCCGATCCGAGAGCAGGAACGCGACGGCGTGGCCCACGTCCCAACCCGTGCCCTCGATCCCGAGCAGCGAGGCCTGCCGGCGCCGCTCGCGGAGCTCGGGATCCATGTCGGCGCCGCCCACCATCGGGGTCAGGACCGGCCCGGGGAGCACGCAGTTCACGCGGATGCCGGCGCGGCCGTGGTCGACGGCCATCGCCTTCGTGAGCGCCATCACGGCCCCCTTGCTCGTCGAGTAGGCGGTGAGGCCCCGCGGCAGGATCGCCGCGATCGATGCCACGTTGACGATGGCGCCGGCACCTCGCTCGATCATCGCCGGCAGCGCCGCTCGCGACATGTGGTACGCCGAGTTGACGTTGATGCGCATGACGCGCTCCCACGCGGTGGGGTCGGTGTCGAGCACCGATCCACGACTGCCGACGCCGACGTTGTTGACCAGGCCGTCGACCCCACCGAACGCCTGGACGGCGGCCGCGGCGATGCGTTCGCAGTCGTCCGGGTCCGTCACGTCGCCTCCGACGGCGATGGCGGACCCGCCTTCCGCCTCGATCATCGCCGCCGTGGCCTCGCCGAGTTCCGGCTTGCGGTCGACGCAGGTGACGTTGGCGCCGTCGCGGGCCACCAGGATGGCCGCCGCCCGACCGTTGCCGATGCCGTCTCCCTCGGCACCCGCTCCGGCGACGATGACCGATGGCGGCCCGGTGCTCTCGTTCTCCATGGCGGCGACGCTAGCGCAGACGACTTGTTTGTCAGTCGACAAGTTCTTCGTACTGCACTAGCGTCGGGCCCGATGAGTGACGAGATCGACTTCGACGCGTTCCCGGTCGCGAAGAAGGGGAACCGCTTTCAGGACTTCACCGAAGGCCAGCAGCTCCCACACCACTGGGGCCGCACGCTGACCGACGGCGACAACGCGATCTTCTCGAC
>JBCCFK010000071.1:0-15816 GCA_039029775.1 Actinomycetota bacterium
CAGTGAACTGGTTCTGCCGTGCTCCAGCTGCGACCATCGCCCGCGGCCACCGCGTTGCGGGCCGGCTCCGCGCCGATCCTCGATGTTCGAACTCAGCTCGCGCGGACGTCGGAACTTCACTGCCCGAGTCTCCTCTCCCCCGCCAGGGTTTGGGCCCTCAGAGCATGCCCCCGATCGGGCCCGCGATCCAACGGGCGACCGGGATCAGGGCGTCCGTCCGCTCAAGGAGATGAATCGGTCGAGGGTCGTGGCCTCGTCCCCGACCGCCACCGCGGCCCGGAATCGGCCAGGACCGACGAGCGAGTCGCCGGCGCGCTCGAGTCGGGCGGCGCCCAACGCGACGAGATCCGCGTCCAACACGGGCGCTTGACCGACGGCGACGGCGAGATCCCATGTGTGGATGACGGGATCCACCCACACGAATCCCAGGAACTTCTCCACCGCCAGTTCACCCCATGGCGTCGCGGCCACGGTCTGCAACGCGCCGTGCCGGTCGAGCGCGGCGAGGAGGGCCTCGAGTGACGACGCCCATGAACCGGCCGGATCGTCGGTCTCGACGTGGCCGGCGTGAGGTGCCCCATCACCCCTGGTGAAGCCGGCGATCATCTCGTTCATGCCGACGTTGTGGGCCACGACATCGGCGGCCGTCCACCCTTCGCACGGCGACGGGTGCGTCCACGCTTCGCCTGGGGTGCGGCGTACGACGGCGTCGAACCCGTAGAGCGCCCGGGTGTACCGGCGGAGGTTCTCACTCATGTTGTCACCTTAGGTTCGCCGGCCGGCTCGGTCCGCATGGCCGCCGACGCCAGGGCCGCGTACCCTCGGTGCATGGACGAATCGGGAGTCGATCAGGCCGCCGGAACACTCGCCTCGAGTACCGAGTTCGCTCGGTACGACCAGGTCCGCAAGGCCGACTACCACCTCGCCGAGGCCGCTGACGCGGCCGACGACTTCGACGAGGACTTCGAATTCACCACCTGCGACCTGGGCCAGTACCTCCACGGGACCGAGGCCGACCGCGACGCGTTCTCTCACCAGCTCGGAGACGCCATGTCCGAGATCGGGTTCGCGATCCTGGTGGGCCACGGCGTCGACACCGACATCTACGAGTCGGCCACGGAGTGGGTCGAGGAGTTCTTCACGACCCAGCCGATGGAGGAGAAGCTGGCCCGCCGCGCCGAGCGCCACGGTGCGGTCAGCGAGGGTTACTTCCCGGTCCACGAGACGAGCGACATCCACCCCGACCTGGTCGAGGGCTGGGTGTTCGGACGCCGAGCCTTCGACCTCGACGACGATCCGAGCTTCGACCCCACCCCGTTCTGGCACGACCCGGCCTTCGAGCCGCAGTTCCGCCGTCTCGTCGAGGCCGAACTGCCGCTCTTCCAGCCGATCATGAGCAGCGTCCTGCGCTACTTCGACTGCGACCCGACGCTCTACGACGACCGGCTGAACCGACCGAACTTCGGCCTCCGCCTCAACTGGTACCCGCCGATGTCCGCCGACGACCAGGGACGGCGTGCGGGCCGCCTGCTCGGCCACGAGGACATCGACCTGTTCACCCTGTTGCCAGCGCCGAAGGTCGAGGGCCTGCAGGTGCTCAACCGAGACGGCAAGTGGGTCCGGCTCGACGCTCCGCCCGGATCGATCGTCCTCAACACCGGCGACTACATGGCGCGCATCACGAACGACATCCTGCCCTCGACGACGCATCGGGTGAGCCCGCCACGGGACCCGCAGCAGGCCACGTTGGGTCGCGTCAGCTTCCCGTTGGCGGCCTACCTGCGCCCGGACGAGTTGCTCGAGGTTCTCCCCACCATTCCCGAGCCACGGTACGACCCGATCAAGGTCATCACGTTCCACACCAGGACGACGGCCAAGTTCTACGGCGACGACTACGCAGTCGAGGAAGCTGTCGACTGATCAGCCCGGCGGTCCGACGACGTTTCGCAGGTCGTCCCCCCGGAGCAGCCGCCCGAGATTGTCCGCGACCAGCTCGAACAGCGTCGCCTCGTAGCGGTCGAGCGACACCGCCGAGTGCGGCGAGAGGTAGAGGTTCGGCGCACTCCAGAGCGGGTCGGCCGCGGGCAGCGGCTCCTCCCGCGTGACGTCGAGGACCGCCGCGGCCAGGTGACCCGACTCGAGGGCCTCGATGAGGTCGGCCTCCACCACGTGCATCCCTCGTGCCACGTTGACGAGGATCGAACCTTCCGCCATGAGCGCGATCCGCCGGGCGTCCATCAGGTCCTGCACCTCCGGCGCGGCCGGCAGGCACAGCACCACCGCATCGCACCGAGGCAGCACGTCGTCGAGCGCCGTCGCCGGCCACAGCTCATCGACGTCCGGATCGGTGTCGCCCGGCCGGGCCGACCCCCGGGTCGCCAGCACCGTCATGCCGAACGCCCGGGCCCGGACCGCCAGCGCCCGCCCGATCGCCCCCAGCCCGACGATGCCCAGCGTGCGTCCCTCCATCTGCATCCCGTACTGCTCGACCCACGCCCGCTCGTTCTGACCGTCGTCGAGCGAACGGAGGTGCTTCCAGACCTGCAGCAGGCGGGCGACGACGAACTCGGCGATCGGGACGGCGGCGATGCCGCTCGCAGTGCTCTGCACCGCTCCCATGTCGGCCAACGCGGCCCGGTCGATGTGGTCGAACCCGGCGCCGACGCCCTGAAACCACCGCAGCCGCGGCGCCAGGACAGCGATGTCGTCGGGCAGATCCAACGACACCATGCCGTGGGCACGAGCGAGGTTCGCCCGATCGCCGGGACCGAGGTCGGGCACCGCCAGCCCGAGAGGGTCCTTGCCGGCGTTGTGGCCCCGCGAGGTTCGGAGCTCGTTGGACTCGAAGTACGGAACGTGAACCACCTCGACATCCACATCGACCTGCTGGAGACGGCCTTCGAGGCCATCGGGCATCAGCGGCCCGAGGACGGCGAGCACGAACGGTTCGGACACGGCTTCCTCCGAGGGTGGGCGTCGGCGCAGGTTACTCTCGCCGCCATGGACCTGACCGGGAAGACAGCAGTCATCACGGGCGGCGCCAGCGGCATGGGCCGAGCGTTCGCCGACCGTTTCGGAGCCGCAGGCTGCAAGGTGGTCGTCGCCGACATCGAGGAACCGGCGATCGAGACCGCGATCGCCGAGCTCGAATCTGCAGGGGTCGAGGCCATGGGAGTCCGAACCGACGTGGCTGACGGCGACTCGATGGACGCGCTGGGCGACGCGGTGACCGAACGCTTCGGGGCGACGCACGTCGTGTGCCTCAACGCGGGGGTCGGTGCGGGTGGGCCCATGGGCGAGGTCACCGCCGCCGACTGGGAATGGGTGCTGGGCGTCAACCTGTGGGGTGTCATCCACGGCATCCGGGTGTTCCTTCCGGCCCTCGAGGCGCAGGACCAGGGCCACATCGTGATCACGGCATCGGTGGCCGGGATCCTCTCGTACCCCCAGATGGGCCCGTACAACGCCTCCAAACACGCCGTGCTCTCGATGGCGGAGACCATGCATCACGAGCTCCAGGCCAAGGGTTCCGCTGTCGGCGTCACGGCCCTGTGCCCAGGGCTGGTGAACACCAACATCCTCGACAGCGAGCGGAACCGGCCCGAGTCCCTCAGCCCGCCGGCGCTCGAGGAGCGACCGCAGCGACGCACCGACGAGGAGATCGCATTCGTCCGCGAGCTCTACTCGATGTCCCTGCAGCCGGCGAAGGTGGCCGAGATGGTCCACGACGCGGTCGTCGAGCGGCGGTTCTACGTGCTGACCGACAGCGTCTTCGACGAGGCGATCGAGCAGCGCCATCGCGAGATCGAGGGGCGGAGCGAGAACCCCTCCTTGCGGGGTCACCTGCTCGAGGAACAGATGCGATCGCAGCGGGATCCGGGCTAGGTCGGGGCTGGCCGGTAGCGTTGCCCGGGTGGAGCACTACGACCTGATCATCCTGGGCACCGGCTCGGGCAACAGCATCATCACCCCCGAGTTCGACGATTGGAAGATCGCCATCGTCGAGAAGGGCGTCTTCGGCGGCACCTGCCTCAACCGCGGGTGCATCCCGTCCAAGATGTTCGTGTACGCCGCCGACGTGGTCGAGCAGGCACGCCACTCCTCGAAGCTCGGCGTCGACCTCTCGGTCGACCAGATCCGGTGGGGTGACATCGTCGAGCGCGTGTTCGGGCGGATCGATCCGATCGCACGAGGGGGCGAGGACTACCGCCAGGGCCTCGACAACGTGACCGTCTACAAGGCGCACGCTCGGTTCACGGGCCCGAAGACGATCTCGGTCGGTGACACCGAGATCACCGGCGACCACATCGTGATCGCCACGGGCGCCAAGCCGTTCGTGCCACCGATCAACGGGCTCGAGCAGGCCGGCTACCACACGTCCGACACGATCATGCGCCTGCCCGAGGTCCCCCGGCGCCTCGCGGTGCTCGGCGGCGGCTACATCGCCACCGAGATGGCACACGTGTTCGAGGCCATGGGCGCCGAGGTCACGATGCTCGTGCGCGGCCCGCGGCTGCTCCGGGTGGAGGACGAAGAGGTGAGCATGCGGTTCACCGATGTCTTCGCCGACCGCTGCGAACTCGTGTTGGGGGCGTCGATCGATTCGGTCCACCGCCAGGCCGACGGCGAGCTCGCCATCGAGGTGAGCGTCGGGGGCGATCAGTTCCAGGTCTTCGCCGACGAGATCCTCGTCGCGACGGGTCGGACACCCACCACCGAGGGCCTCGACCTCCACATGGCCGGCATCGAGTGCCACGAGGGTTACGTGGTCACCGACGCGCACATGCGCACGAACGTGGAAGGGGTCTGGGCCCTGGGCGACATCACCAACCCCAGCCAGCTCAAGCACACGGCCAATCGCGAGGCCAAGGTCGTGGCGCACAACATCGCCAATCCCGACGCGATGCACGAGATCGACCTCTGGCCGACGCCTCACGCGGTGTTCAGCCACCCCCAGGTCGCCTCCGTCGGTGCCACCGAGCAGGAGCTGCGCGGCCGTGGCGTGGATTACGTGGTGGGCAAGCGAGACCACGCCGGCACGGCATACGGCTGGGCGATGGAGGACACGACCGGCTTCTGCAAGATCATCGCCGACCCGGCGTCGCGCCTGATCCTCGGCGCGCACATCATCGGTCCGCAGGCCGCCACCCTGATCCACCAGCTCATCCAAGGCATGAAGTTCGGTCAGACCGTCGACGAGCTGGCCGAGGGCTTCCTCTACATCCACCCGGCGCTCAGCGAGCTGGTCGAGAACGCGCTCCTCGACATCGGCTAGGCGGTTCGCTCAGTCCGGGATGCCGAGCGCGTCCTTCGCCGTGGCCAACGCCCACCGATAGTCGCTCTTGCCGTTGGGGCTCCGCTGCAGGGTGTCCACCCGGATGATGTGCTTGGGTGACTTGTAGGCCGCCAGGTGCTCGCGAACCCCTGAGACCAGGTCCGCGTCGGAGAGACCAGCGCGGTCGTCGAGCTCGACCACCGCGGTGATCGCCTGACCCCAGCGCTCGTCGGGGACACCGACGACGTTGGAGTCGACCACGCCGTCGATGAGCTTCAACGCCTCCTCGACCTCTTCCGGGTAGACCTTCTCCCCACCGGTGTTGATGCACACCGAACCTCGGCCGAGCAACACGATGGATCCGTCCTCCTCGACCGTCGCCCAGTCGCCCGGGATCGAGTACCGGCGGCCGTCGATGGTGGGCCAGGTCTCCGCGGACTTCACCGGGTCGTTGTAGTAGCCGATCGGCAGTGGGCCGCCGAGCGCCAATCTGCCCCGCTCGCCCGAGCCGGGTTCGACATCGCGGCCGTCCTCGGTCAGCACCCTGGTGTACTGGCCGAGCTGGAACCGGGCGGTCGAGGTCGCCTCGGCGTCCCCCTCGAGCTTGTTGGCGAAGCCGGCACCCTCCGATGAGCCGAGCGCATCGAGCAGCCTCATGCCCGAGTTGTGTGCGAGCAGCGCCGACTTCACCGGCGCGCTCCACATGACGCCGGACGACATGATCAGGAAGATCGAGGACAGGTCGTAGGGCTCGCCGCGCTCGTCGGCCCGGTCGAGAGCGTCGACCATCGGACGGCAGAACGCGTCACCCACCACCGTGAGGTGCGTGGTCCGCTCCGCCGCGACGGCCGTCCAGGCCACATCGGCGTCGAAGCTGGTGGTCGGCATCGTGATCACCGCCCCGCCCTGGGTCATCGTCGACAATGCCGTGATCCCGGCTGTGCCGTGCATCAGCGGCGCAGCGGCCAACTGGCGGGTGACCAGGCCGCGCTCGCGAATCTCACGAGCGCGAGCGACGACGTCCTGAACCGAATCGGGCAGCGTCATTTTCATGCCCCGGTAGATGTTGGCCATCGTCCCGATCATCGCCGAGTGCGGCCACATCACCCCCTTCGGCCGGCCGGTCGTGCCGCCGGTGAACAGCAACCACAGGTCATCGGCGCTGCGCTCGAGCCTCGCTGCCGGCTCGCCGGCGTCGATCGCTCGCTCGTAGTCGACCGCCCAGTCCGGCGTGTCTCCGTCACCACCGACTTCGACGAGCAGCACGAGATCCGGCAGGTCGTGGCGGATCTCGTCGAACGCATCCCGAAGCGGCGCAGAGTAGAAGACCGCTCTGGCGTCGGCGTCGTCGAGCAGGCTCCGCAGCTCGGCCGCCGAGTACCGATAGTTGACGTTGAAGGGGTAGCAGCGCTGCTTCATCGCGCCCCACTGCGCCTCGAGGTACTCGTTGCCGTTGTAGAGGCACAGCCCGACGTTGTCGGCAAGGCCGAGGCCGGCGACGTCCAGCATCGTCGCGATCCGTGCGGAGCGATCATCGCCCTCGGCCCAGGTCCGACGGACGTCACCACACACCAGCAATTCCTCGTCGCCGAACTCGTCGGCGAGGGCCTCCCACGCAGACGCGAAGTCGAATGGCACCCCAACCCCCTGGTCGTCGTCGGGGTCCGAATGTAGTGCAGCGACTCCCCGGCACGGCCACCTGACCTTCGACTACACAGAGCCCATGGACACCGAGTTGCTCTTCCTCGACGACGCCTACCTCCGGTCCTGCGAGGCCACCGTGCTCGCCGTCGACGAGGACGGCGTCGTGCTCGACCGGACGGTCCTCTACCCCACCGGAGGGGGCCAACCGCACGACACCGGGCTCATCTCGTGGGCCGATGGCACGGCCGCGGTCACCGACGTGCGCAAGCGTGGTGTCTCGGTCATCCACACCGTCGCCGGTGACCCGCCCTCGCCGGGGACGGCCGTGACCGTCGCCGTCGACTGGGATCGCCGCCACCAGCTGATGCGCACGCACACGGCGCTGCACATCCTGTGCGGGGTGATCTGGAACGAGTGGGGTACGGCGGTCACCGGGGGCAACATGAACCCCCTCGAAGCCCGGATGGACTTCGAATTCGACCCACTCCCCGAGGGATTCTCCGAACGCGTCACCAACCTGGTCAATGCCGAGATCGCAGCCGACCGACCGATCGAGGTCGGCTTTCTCCCGCGGGCCGACGCGCTCGCCGACGAGGACCTGATCCGAACCAAGGTCAACCTGATCCCCGAGTCCGTCACCACGATCCGCGTGGTCGACATCGTCGGGCTCGACAAGCAGGCAGACGGCGGCACCCATGTCGCCACCACCGGCGAGGTCGGTCACTTCGAGATCACCAAGACCGAGTCGAAGGGCAAGGGCAACAAGCGCGTGCGCATGCGACTGACCTGAGTGCGGCAGGGGTTCGCCGAGCCCCTGCGGTGGGCCCTCGCACGGAACCATCGCTGGACAGCGCGGCAGCTGCCGTATCCTGCTGTTCGTGAGCAGTACATGGGGCTCGGCCTTCAGGATGCACACCTTCGGCGAGAGCCACGGTGGCGGCGTCGGCGTGATCGTCGACGGCTGTCCGCCGCGTCTGCCCATCACCGCCGAGGAGATCCAGGCCGACCTGGATCGGCGGCGGCCCGGCCAGAGTCGCCTGGTCACCCAACGAGACGAGGCCGACCAGGTCGAGATCCTGAGCGGCGTCTTCGAAGGTCACACGCTCGGGACCGCGATCGGCATGGTGGTCCGCAACAAGGACGCTCGACCCGGCGCCTACGACCACATGAAGGACCTCTACCGTCCCTCCCACGCCGACTTCACCACCGAGGCCAAGTACGGCGTTCGCAACTGGCAGGGAGGCGGTCGAGCGAGCGCGCGCGAGACCATCGGCCGGGTCGCTGCGGGCGCGATCGCGCGCAAGCTGCTCGGCGAGGTGGCCGGCATCGAGGTCATCGGGTGGGTCAGCCGGGTGCACAAGATCGATGCCCACGTCGAAGCGTCGTCGGTCACCCTGGACCAGGTCGAGGCCGATCCGACCCGATGTCCGGTGCCTGAGGCGGCGGCCGCGATGACCGAGGCCATCGAGCAGGCCCGCCGCGACGGCGACAGCCTCGGCGGTGTCGTCGAGTGTGTGGCTCGACGGGTGCCGCCGGGACTCGGCGAGCCCGTGTTCGACAAGCTCGAGGCCGAGCTGGCGAAGGCGATGTTGAGCCTCCCCGCAGCGAAGGGGTTCGAGATCGGATCGGGCTTCGCCTCGACCACGATGACGGGGCTCGAACACAACGACGCCTTCGAGCCCGGCACCGACGGCGTACCGACGACGCGCACGAACCACAGCGGCGGCGTCCAGGGCGGCATCAGCAACGGTGCCGACATCGTGTTCCGGACGGCGTTCAAGCCGACGGCGACGATCAGCTCGGAGCAGGACACGGTCGATCGCGAGGGCAATCCCGCCACGCTGGCCGCACGCGGCCGCCACGATCCGTGTGTGCTGCCACGGGCGGTGCCCATGGTGGAGGCCATGGCGTGCGTCACGCTCGCCGACATGTGGCTCCGTCAACGCCAGCTCGACGTCCTCCCCCCGCTCGGCTGAACCGCCCGTTCGAACTCCGAGGCCGTCCGGCCCCCGATACCGACGGTCACCCCGGTATTCTCGGGAACCGGCACACCCTTCCCGACGTTGAGACGGTGATGACTTCCAAACGGACCCCCCGACTGGCCGCGCTCGGCCTGAGCACGGCATTGATCGCCGCGGCATGCGGCGCCGGCGACAGCCAGCAGACCACGGCGGCGGTTCCCGACCTCGACGAGGCCGAGCTGCCCGTGCAGTCGCCGGCGACCGAGGAGGAACCGACTTCCGAGCCCACCGCGGCCGAGGCCGAGCCGGCCGAAGCCACCGCGGCACCGTCGGAGACGGCCGCCGCCTCGGAACCCGAGGACGAGCCTGCCGCCGAGCCGGCGGGCGAGAACCAACTGCCCGAGGTCGAGGTCGTCGACCTCGCCTCCGGGGACAACGTGCTGCTGTCGTCGTTCGCCCCTGCAGACCGTCCCATCGTCCTGTGGTTCTGGGCACCCCATTGACCGACCTGCCGGCGCGAAGCGCCGGACGTCGAGCAGTTTGCTCGAGAGCATGGCGATGAAGTCCTGGTGATCGGTGTGGGCACGCAGGACAACCTGAACATGGCGAACGACTTCGTGGCCGACTACGGGACCGTGTCGTTCCCGATGCTGTGGGATCCCAGTTTCGACAGCTGGCGAGAGCTCGGGATCTTCGGCCAGCCGGCCGGCATGCTGGTCAGCCCCGACGGCACCCTCATCGGCCAGTGGCGCGGTGGAATCCCCGAGGACGAGGTCCTCCAGGCAGCAGCAGAGCTCTGAGGTCCTCGCTCAGGCGACGAACGGCATCGGAACCACGCGTGCCTCGAGGAGATCGCGGCGCGCCTCGATGTGCACCGTGTGGCCCTCGTCGATCGCAGGCGGCAGGAATGCCATCGCGATCCCCTGCTCGAGCATCGGGGAGAAGTTGCCGCTGGTGACCTCGCCGACGACCTCGTCGCCCGCTTTGACCGCCTGACCGGTCCGCGGTGGACGGCGACCCTCGACCAGCAGGCCGCGGAGGAGCCGGTGCGGCCCCGCGGCCTGCTCCGCGTCGAGTGCGGCGCGGCCACGGAAGTCTCCCTTGTCCCATCCGACGACCCAGCCGAGTCCGGCCTGCAGCGGCGTGATGCCGGGGCCGAGTTCCTGGCCGTGCAACGGCAGACCCGCCTCGAGCCTCAGCGTGTCGCGTGCTCCGAGCCCGGCAGGAGCGACACCCGCGGCCATCAGCGCGCCCCACAGTCCCGGGGCGGCCTCGGCCGGGACGGCGATCTCGACGCCGTCCTCGCCCGTGTAGCCGGTCCCGGCGACCACGCAGGGGGCGCCGTCGTAATCCAGCGTCGCGACGCGGAACCTCCGCACCGCGGCAGCGTCGGCGAACACGGTGCCCAAGAGCTCTCGGGCCGTGGGCCCCTGCACCGCGATGACCGCGCGTTCCCCGGTCACGTCGACCGCGTCGATCCCGTCGGCGGCATCGAGCGCGGCCTCGACTCGAGCGGTGTTCGACGCGTTCGGCATGACGTCGAAGCGATGGTCGTCGACCCACCAGACGATGATGTCGTCGAGCACCGAGGCATCGTCGACGTCGAGCAGGTGGGTGTACTGCGCCCGGCCCGGCTCGACCTTGCGCAGATCGTTGGTCAGGGCGCGTTGCAGCCCGTCGAACGCGCCGGCGCCCTCCACTCGCAGCGTGCCGAGATGGGACACGTCGAAGGCGACTGCACCCGTCCGGCAGGCGCGGTGCTCGTCGAGCGTGCCCGCCTCGTAGGACAGCGGCATGTCCCATCCGCCGAACGGCGTCATCTTGGCGCCGAGCGCCCGGTGGGCCGCGTCGAGCGGCGACAGCGATGTCACGGCCGGAACTCCGGCTCGGTGCTCAGTGTCCGACGGCCTGGACGTCGAGCTCCGCATCGGGGAACAGGTCCACGATGGCCGAGTCGACCTCTTCCTTGACCGCGCCGAGCGGGAGGACGTTGAGCACGCCCTGCCCGTTCTGGAGCAGGTCGATGATCTCCTCGCCGCTCCGCACGAGCACGGACGTGGTGCCGCTGATCACGAGGTTCGCCGAGGCAACGTCCTCACCGAGGTTCTCGCGCAGGTAGCTGAAGACCTCGCGAACGGACTCGAGCTTGATCCCCGCGTCGAGCAGGTTCTTGATGACCTTCAGCTCGAGCAGGTCGCGGTAGGAGTACCGGCGTCGACTGCCGCTCCCCTTCGCCGTCTGGATGGACGGGCGGACCAGGTCGGTCCTCGCCCAGTAGTCGAGCTGTCGGTAGGTGATCCCGACGATCTCTGCGGTGCGCTTCCCACTGAAGCCCTGCTCGATCTCGGCAGCCATGATGAACGTTCCTCCTGCAGACCAGCCCGCCACGTCGCCGCTCGGCCGTGCCCGCTCCCCTCCCTCGATCGCCATCGCCGACGATCTCGGATCCACACGGGAGCTTGCACAAACGAAATTACGTCGATGTGAGCCGTGATGGAGGATACGAAACACCGCGCGCGCCGTCAAACATCAGCCACGTGAGCAACGCGATCCACACCACGGCGAACCGCCGTCACGCGACGGTTCCGGCGCTCAGCTCTCGAAGTCGGACGGGTCGACGGTGTCGATGAAATCGCGGAACTCTTCGAGCATCTGCTCTTCGTCCACGCCCTCGCCCTCACCGTCGTCGGGCACCGTGTAGCCGGCCTTCGCCAGCACGCGCTCGTCGACGTAGATCGGCGTGCCGGTCCGCACCGCCAGAGCGATCGCATCCGAGGGACGGCTCGAGACGGATCGGATGCCGTCGGTGCCCTCGAACTCGAGCTCGGCGAAGAAGGTCTTGTCCTGGATGTCGGTCACGACGACGCGCTCGACCTTGACCGCCAGCGCATCGAGAACGGACTTGAAGAGATCGTGCGTCATCGGCCGAGGCGTCTCCACCTCGTCCATGGCGAGCGCGATCGCCGTGGCTTCCGGGCCACCGATGAAGATGGGCAGCAGTCGCCCATGCTCGCCCGCTTCTCGCAACAACCCGATGGGTGCCGAACTCGGCAACTCCACGCGCACTCCCACCAGCTCCATCTCGATCACAACACCGACGCTAGTCGCGACCACCCGCGAATGCCCTAAGACAACGGCACCGAGTTTCCCCACGGATGGTGCTCGACCGATCCATTGGACCCCGCGATGACCACGCACGGTGCCGCCGAGGCCCCGCGACCCCCGGATCGGCACCTGGGTGTGTCTGCCCAGGTCAGGGCCACTTTCTGCACGTTGCCAACATCAGCCACACGCACAACAGGGCAGCCCGAGGGCGCTCGGCGTCAGATCAGCCGACGGAGCAGGAGCGCTCGGAGGTCTTCGCCGAGGTGGATGAGATCGCGCTTCGTGTCCTCGATCGCCGCGTCACCGCTGACGCCCGACAGACGCTGTTGGATCAGACCCGCCTCGCGCTCGGCAGCGACACGCACCGCCTTGAGGTGACGCGGTTCGATGCCGTGGGCCAGGAATCGCGCGACGAGTCGAGCGGCGATCAGGTCGTCGCCGCTGTAGACCGGGCGCCCCCGGCGCTGCCGCGGCGTGACCAACCCGGCTTTCTCCATCGCCGCGAGCTGCTCGACCCGGAGCCCCGTGCGCTCCGCGACCTCCTGGCCGGTCAACTCGATGTCGTCGTCGGGGGCCCGCAACGCGTCCACCCGTGCGGGCGCGGCGGCCGCGGCCTCCGACGCCAACTCCTCGTCGGTGAGGTCGCCGGCGCTCAACCGTTCCCGGAGCACGCGCAGCGGCATGAAGTGATCCCGTTGTTGGCGCAGGATCCATCGCACCTGGGCGATGTCCCGATCGCGGTAGCGCCGATAGCCGGACGGTGCACGTTCCGGGGTGACGAGACCCTGCGCCTCGAGGAACCGAAGCTTGGAGATGCTGACGTCCGGGAACTCCTCGGCCAGCTGCGTGACGACCTCGCCGATCGAACGGCGCGAACCCTCGTCCACGCGTTTCAGTCGTCCTCGGCGAAGAACAGCAGTTTGAACTTCCCGATCTGGAGAACGTCACCGTCGACGAGCTGGCGCGGCTGGTCGAGCGACTGGTTGTTGACGTAGCTGCCATTGAGGCTGCCCACGTCGCGAACGGTCACGGTTGTCCCGTCGAAGTCCGCCTCGGCGTGGCGGCGCGACACCGTGATGTCGTCGAAGAAGATCGTGCTCTCCGGGTGGCGTCCCAGCGAACTCACGCCGGGGTCGAGCCGGTACCTGGAGCCGGCCTTGGGTCCGCGGGAGACCACGAAGCCGACCACGGTGGCATCGCCGGCCGCCTGGATCTGATCCACCTGGAGCATCTCGGTGGGCTCGTCGGTGAGATCGGACAGCGGCGAGCCACACGACGAGCAGAAGTTGCCTCCGCTCGCGTTGACGTGGCCACACCGACGACACGTGATCTCGTCGCCCACGGTCACTCCTCGATCAGGGCCCGGTAGCCGTCGGCGTCGAGCAGGGCGTCGAGCTCCGATGCGTCGGCCAGGTCGATCTTGCAGAGCCAGCCCTCGCCGTACGGGTCGTCGTTGAGCAGTTCGGGCGAGTCGGCGAGGTCGGCGTTGACCTCCGAGATCGTTCCCGAGACGGGCGCGTAGATGTCCGAGACCGACTTGGTGGACTCGACCTCGCTGAAGGTGCCGCCAACGGCGACCGCGGTGCCGACCTCGGGCACGTCGACGAACACGACGTCACCCAGTGCGTCCTGGGCGTAGTCGGTGATACCGAGCGTGATGGTGTTGCCGTCGACCCGGACCCACTCGTGGTCGGTCGAGTAACGGAGATCGTCGGGCACGTTCATGGCGGTCAGACTACCTGGCCCTCCCCGCGGCTGCGGCCCTCGCGCAGCGCGGTACGGGCGAGGGGGATGTAGCCCCAGGCGGCGTAGTAGTGCAGTACGAGCGACGGCACCCCGATCCCGTACGCCAGGACCTCCGCGAGCCCCGACCAGGACTCGTCGGCGTACGCCACCAGGAACAGCGGGAACGCGAACATGAGCCCGAAGGTGCTGGTCTTGCCCATCCAGGTCACGTCGATCCTCCGGGCGCCGAGCGCGCCGAGGATGAGGGCCACCACCGAGATCACGGCCTCTCGGAGCAGGGTCAACACCGCGAACCACAGGGGCACGCTCTCGTCGATGATCATGCTGAAGACGGCGACGAGGAACATCAGGCGGTCGGCGGTCGGGTCGAGCAGCTTGCCCACCTCCGACGTCTGATCGAAGCGTCGAGCGATCCAGCCGTCCACCCAGTCCGTCGCCCCGAGCACCGCCAGGAGACCGGCGGCCGCCATGCGCCTCTCCTCGCCGAGGAGCAGCCAGACGAAGATCGGGACACACCCGAGACGTAGGACCGAGATCAGATTCGGCCAGGTGAAGACCTCTTGTTGCCAGGTCCGCGGTGCAGAGGTCTCGGTCACGGGCAGAGCCTACTGGCCGCCCCTCGAAGCGTTTCGGTCGGTGCCAGGCACGAAGTGAAACGCTTCGAGGGTTTACGCTTCGGCCATGGCTTCCGTCTTCACCATGATCATCGATGGCGACCTCCCGGGACACTTCGTGTGGCGGGACGAGGAGGCCGTGGGCTTCCTGTCGATCAACCCGATCAACAGAGGGCACACCCTGGTCGTGCCGACCGCAGAGGTCGACCACTGGATCGACCTGCCGGTCGAGACCAACCGCCACCTCATGGCCATCTCCCAGCACATCGCCGCGGTGCAGCAGTCACTGTGGCAGCCCGCCCGGGTCGGCATGATGATCGCCGGGTTCGAAGTGCCGCACACCCATGTCCACGTGATCCCCCTGGACGGAATGCACCACCTGGACTTTGCCAACGCCGCGGCGAGCGTCGACCACGGCGAGATGGCCGAGATCGCCGCCGAGCTCCGCGCGGGCCTCGTCGCCGCCGGCCATCACGAGGCCGACACGGCCTGACCCCCGATCAGCACTCCGACTCTTCGTTGAACGGAACGAGTTCCAGGCCGGAGTCTTCGGCGATGGTCTCGAAGGTGTAGACCTCCACGCCGGCGCTCCGAGCGACCGGACGCCAGCCGCTTCGAGCGAGTTCAGCACAGAAGAGACGCGGGAACTGGCGCTGAAGCTGGGCGCTCCACGCGGGACTGATCTCGCTGCTGTCGAAGACGATCCAGTTGACCTGCTCGGACGCGTCGTTTGCGACCGCGAACGCCTCGACCGCCGGATCCTCCGGCAGCGTCAGCTCGAACAGCCCGACCCGTTCCGTGATGAGCGGCAACGTCTTGGGTGCGGCGCGTACGACGGCGTCTTCGGGCAGGAGATCCGCGGCGTCGAACCGAGCCTGGTCGATGCCGTCCTGGCGCCCCCAGGCCCAGGGTTCCTCGTACGGCGACGTGACGGCATCGCGGACGAAGAAGACCGCCGCGGTGAACACGAGCGCGCTGATGAGGCGACGGTCGATGTTGACCTTCTGCACGATCACTCGACCGGTCTTGGCGATGCCGAAGGTCAGGGCGACGAACACGAACGCGGTGATCGGGACGAACTGGCCTGCTTCCTCCAACGTGCCGGAGGGCACGTCGGCGACCAGGTACAGACAGAACAGCGGGACCGCGGGCAGGAGGTAGCGCGGGGCGACCACGGGAAGGAACAGGACCGGAGCGAGCAGCGAGACCAGGGTGAGGAAGTTCGCCTGGGAGAAGAGTTCCTGCACGAAGGTCACCGGGCTGGTGACGATTCCCCAGAGGACCGAGAACGGGTTGTCGCCACCGTAAGCGGCGAAGGCCTCGACGTGCGGGAAGTCCCCTCCCGCGTAGCCGGGCTGGATGACGAGGATGGCCACGGTGGCCCAGGCCAGGCCGACGAGCGCCGTGCTGTAGCCGAGTCTCCGGCGCCCCTCCAGCCACCAGAGCACGCCGAGGCCTGCCACGGCGATGC
>JBCCFK010000072.1:0-15645 GCA_039029775.1 Actinomycetota bacterium
CGACGTGTAGTTGTACGCGCCGGCGTCGAGCAGGACGTCGGCATCGACCGCGGTGATCCGGCCGTCGCTCGTCGCCCCGAGCTTGGCGTGGATCGTGGCGCGATGGCGCTTGTGGTGGCCGACGATCGACTCCTCCCGACTCCACTCGCAACGCACGGGCCGGTCGATCCCCAGCGCCTGCAGCCTCGACGCGGCCAGGCCGAGCACGATCTGCAGGCTCATGTCCTCCTTGCCGCCGAAGGCGCCACCGATCGCGCGGTAGATCACGCGAACCCGGTCGACGGGCAGGTCCAGGGCATGCGCGATCTGCTCCTGATCCTCGTGGGTCCACTGGCCGGCCGTCTCGACGGTGACGCGACCCGCGTCGTCGATGTATGCGAGTGCGGCCTCGGTCTGCAGGTAGGCGTGCTCCTGGTACGGCACTTCGTAGGCGCCCTCGACGACGTGGGCTGCCGATGCGAACGCCTGCTCGACGTCACCCTTGCGGATGACGAGGTGTGCGTAGACGTTCGAGTCGGTCCCGTCCTCGGGGTGCAGGACCGGGGCGTCCCGGGCGAGGGCGTCGTCGAGGTCGGCGACGATCGGGAGGTCGTCCCACTCGGTTCCGATCGTGAGCGCCGCGGCCGTCGCCTCGTCGGCCGACTCGGCGACGACCACCGCGAGGTGGTCGGCCTCCCAGCGTGAGACGTCGTGTGGCACCACCGACCGACCCGTGGAGTCCGGGCCGATCAGGACGGGCTGGTCGTACTTCGTCAGGCCGTATTCGTTGACGGGCACGTCTGTGGCGGTCAGCACGGCCACCACGCCCGGCATGGCCCGGGCCGTGTCGACGTCGAGGCTGGTGATCCGGGCGTGGACCCGATCGGTGAACACCACCTTGGCGTGCAGGACATCGTCGGGCTCGAGGTCGCCCGCGTACTGGGCGTCGCCCGTCACCTTTCCGAACGCGTCGGGCTTGGCGGGGGAGTCTCCGAGCGTCACGGTGTTCCCCCGGAACACGCGGCCGTGATGGCGTAGTAGCCGGTGCAGCGGCAGAGGTTCCCCGACAGTCCGAGTTCGATGTCCTCGTTGGTGGGCGTCGGGTCGTCGCTCCAGAGAGCGGCACCGGCCATCAGGAATCCGGGGATGCAGTACCCGCACTGCACGGCGGCGTTGTCGACGAACGCCTGCTGGACAGGGTGGAGCCCAGCGTCGGTGGCGAGGCCCTCGACGGTCCGCACCGATGCCCCGGCGGCTCGGCCGGCCGGAACGAGGCACGACAGCACGGCCGTACCGTCGAGGTGCACGGTGCACGCTCCGCACTCTCCCTCCGCGCAGCCCTCCTTCGTGCCCGTCAGGCCACCTGCGGCCCGAAGCGCCTCGAGCAGGGTCCCCGCGCCGCCGAGGTCCACGGGCGTGCCGTTGACCGAGGTCGCGGCGGGGCGATCCGAGTCGGTCTCGATGCCGTCGGGTGCGACGGCCGGGCCGCCGAGCGTGGGCGGGCGGTCGGACAGCACGTCGGCGTGGCTCCCGCTTGCGAGCGCCAGGAGCCCCCGACGCACCATCGTGGCGATCTGGTCGTCTCGGTACGAGGCCGGCGCCCGGAGGTCGTCGATGGGGCTGACCGCCTCCGCCGCTGCGGTGGCGGCAGCCTGGATCGCGTCGGCGTCGAGGCGCGTTCCCAGGATCGCTCCCTCGGCCGCCTCGGCACGCACGATCGTCGGGGCCACGCTCCCGAGGGCGATGCGCGCGTCGGTGACGACTCCGGCCTCCAAGCCGACGAGGAACGCGACGTGGACGACCGAGATCGCCTGGGCCCGACGCAGACCGAGCTTGAGATAGAGCGATCGGTGTGTGGGCGGCGGCGTGGGAATCGAGATGCCCGTGACGAGCTCGCCCGCCTGCAGCACCGTGCGGCGCACACCAAGGTGGAAGTCGCCGAGGTCGACGGTCCGGCCCCCGGTGCTCGAGCGGATCTCGACCCGCGCGTCGAGCGCTCGCAGCGCCGAGATCGTGTCGTTGGCGGGGCTGGCCGTCACGACGTTGCCCACGATCGTCGCCCGGTTGCGCAGCGCAGGAGAGCCGACCTCGAGGCAGGCCTGGGCCAGACACGTCGCATGCTGCTGCACATCCGGGTCTGTCGCCGCCCGGTTGTGGGTGACGAGGGCCCCGATGCTGATGGCGTCTTCCGTCACCACGATGCCGTCCAGGTCTCTGATCCGCGTGATGTCGATCAGCGTGTCGATCTCGGGGCCGACGCGGCGGTCGAGCTCGACGAGCAGGTCGGTTCCTCCCGCGACGACGCGCGCGCGGTCGCCGTGCTCTGCCAGTGCGGCGAGTGCCGCCTCGATGGTCGCCGGCGCCACGTGCCGGGATGTTCGGATCGACGGGAGTTGGACTTCGTGCACGCGGTGGCCTCCACGAGGTCGGGACTGACGAGCATGACGGCTCGGACCTCCCATCGGCAACACGCCTGCCGGGATTCAGCCGTTCGCTACGCTCGACACTCATGGAGCACGAGGCGTTCGTGGCGGCGCTCCAGCCGCTGCTGGACGCGACCGGGGCGCTCATCGTGCCCGCCGCCGACGCCGGTCCCGGGGACCTGACGCTGTCGCTCAACGGCGTGTCGGTCCACGTGCGCGTCCCGAATCTCGACGGCGCCCTCCAACGCCTCGTCGGCATCGTGGAGCAGGAGCTCGGCGCCCCGCTCGCCGATCTCGCCCGAGAGGACAAACAGCAGGCGGTCGCCCGCCTCCACGCGCTCGGGGCGTTCAACCTCCGCAAGGCGGTCGAGGACGTCGCCGGCGAACTCGGTGTGAGCCGGTTCACCGTCTACAACTACCTCGACCGCATCGACGCCTCCTCGTGACCGACTGGCCGACGGTCACCCCGGGCAATGCCTGGGCGGCGGAGCAGGGCCGGTTTCTCGGGGTGTACCGAGCGCATCGGTCGGAGCTGCCGAGTCGTTCGATGTGGATGCGGGCGTGGGTCGAGAGCCCGCCGCCGGCGCGTGTCGGCTGGGGCGCCTTGTTCACGACGATGGGGCTCCTGCGGCGTCTCATCGGGCTGTCCGAGACGCGCAGCGCCGTTGCGCTCTACGAAGAGGGCGCCGCTGCCGGTACGGCGCCGGCGTTGGTCGTGTCGACATCCCAGGAGGAAGACCTCGATCTGGACGACATGATCGCGGTGACGGTCGTTGGAACCATCGCCGAGAACGGGCACTTCGTGATCGACGCCGGTGGCTACGGAGACCTCACGCCGAGCAGCAACCCACGCTCACCACTGCCAGGCGCGCCCACCGCATAGGGCCGGAGATCAGGCGTCGAGGACGCCCGTGCGCACGGCGTGGCCATGCCGTGACGAGAACCGCTGGAGACTACGCGTCGAGGACGACCTTGCCGTCTCCGGGCTCGACGATGGGCGGCTCGGTCGACCAGGGGAAGTTGATCCACTGGTCGGTTCGCTTCCACACGTACTCGCACTTGATGATCGAGGGCGACTTCTCGTAGAGCACGGCGCTGCGGACGTCGGCCACCTCGCCCTGACAGAAGTCGTGGACGTAGGCGAGGGTCGCACCCGTGTCGGCGACATCGTCCGCGATCAGCACGTTGGCATCACGCAGGTCGACCGAGTCGAGATACGGCGGCAGGGCGATCGGCACGTCGAGACGCTCGTCGACGCCGGTGTAGTACTCGACGTTCATCACATAGAGGTTCTTCACCGACAGGGCGTACCCGAGCGAGCCGGCGACGAACAGACCGCCGCGCGCGATGGCCAGGATGATCTCGGGCCGGTAGCCGTCGTCGGCCACGATCTGGGCCAGCTCGCGGGCCGCAGCGCCGTAGGCCGTCCAGTCCAGTACTTCACGCTCGTCCGACATCGCATCCCTCCGCGTCAGTGCGACGCCGGGCAACCTAGTGCCTCCGGCGGGCCGTCTCATCACCGGCGTCGACCAATTGTCGCCATCCCCCCGTGACGCGAACCATCGGTGGATCAGGGCGCGAAAGATGCGAGATGGCGCTCCGGTGGTTCAGAATGGTTTGGAACCGAACGACCCCGCGGTCCGCGAACGCCGACCCCGGGCTCGACCACCGGAGTTGACCATGAGAATCCTTCTGGCCGATGCGCTGGACGACCAGGCCACCGAGGCCCTCCGCGTCGCGGGCCACGACGTCGTCCTGCAGCCCGACCTCACCGCCGACGACCTGGCAGCGCACCTGCCGGGATTCGATGCGCTCGTGGTGAGGAGTACCAAGGTCCGCGGTGACGCGTTGTCCGGAGCCGAAGAGCTCGCGCTCATCGTCCGCGCCGGCGCCGGGACCGAGAACATCGACGTCGAGGCGGCGTCGGGCCGGGGCATCCACGTCTGCAACGTCCCGGGCCGGAACGCGGTCGCGGTCGCAGAGCTGACGATGGGCCTGCTGCTCGCCGTCGATCGCCACATCGCATCGGCCACCGCCGATGCGCGCGACGGCGTGTGGAACAAGAAGCGCTACTCCAAGGCCGACGGGCTCATGGGTCGGACCATCGGCATCGTCGGGCTCGGCGCCATCGGCCTCGCCGTCGCCGAGCGGGCCAAGGCATTCGGCTTGACGGTCGTCGGGCTCCGCAAACAGGACCGGTCGCCGGCGACCGAGGGGCGGCTTCGGGCCATCGGCATCCGCCTCGTCGACGAGCTGGCCGAGCTCGTCCGGACCTCCGACATCGTCTCGATCCACGTCCCCGGCGGCGAGGACACAAGGCAACTCTTCGACGCTGCGCTCATCTCGCACCTGCAGGACGGCGCCATCGTGTTGAACACCAGCCGCGGCGACTGCATCGACGAGTCCGCGCTCATCGAGGCGATGGACACCCGGGGGATCCGAGCGGGGATCGACGTGTTCGCCGACGAACCCCCCTCCGGTGACGCGTCCGTCCATTCCGCCCTGGCACAGCACCCGTCGGTGGTCGTGACCCACCACATCGGCGCTTCGACGATGCAGGCGCAGCTCGCAGTGGCGGATGGGGTCGTCGAGACCGTCCAGGCGTACGCCGGCGGCGAGCCCATCAACTGCATCAACCTCGCACCTCGTGGGACGGGATCGTGCACCCTGACGATCCGGCACTACGACCGCGTCGGCGTTCTGGCGGCCGTGTTCGGTGTCCTGCG
Organism: Actinomycetota bacterium; assembly: GCA_039029775.1. Taxonomy (GTDB): domain Bacteria; phylum Actinomycetota; class Acidimicrobiia; order Acidimicrobiales; family UBA8592; genus JBCCFK01. The sequence continues at coordinate 5,129 of JBCCFK010000072.1, forward strand.
CGGCGCCGGACTCAACGTGCAGCACATGGAGAACCGGGTCTTCCTCGGGCGCACCGCAGCCGTCGCCTCGATCGACGTGTCGGCCCTCCCGAGCGATGCGGCCATCCAGGACATCCAGGACCTCCCCGACGTGCTCGGCGTCAGTGTCGTGGAGGGTGACCGATGAAGCCGCTCGTGCGCCGCGTCAGCGCCCGGCTGGTCGACCAGCAGTGGGCCGAGCGCGTCGTGTCGCCGGCCTACGACGCCATGCGGCCCGAGCAGCGGCTCGACCTGATGGCCGAGGACCCTTACGTCTTCCTGCACGTCACGCGGTCGCCGGTCGAAGGCGAGGACCCCGACGAGGTCAACGAGCGGAACGCTCGTGCCCTCGAGTGGCTCGTCGAGCAGGAGGTCTTCTCCGAGGTGCACCCGGCGGGCATGTTCGCGTACCGCCTCCGGACCGACACGCACGTGCAGACGGGCGTCGTCGCCGACATCCATCTGTCCGGGCTCGCCGACGGTCGGATCGGCCCCCACGAGCGCATCCAGCCACAGCGAGCCGGTCACCTGGCCGACCATTTGACGCGGGTGGCCGTGCACTCCTCGCCGGTCGCGTTCGGCTACGAGGGCGACCCTCGCGTCGACGAGATCGTCGCCGAGGTGACAGCCGGCGAGCCCGATCTCGTCATCGAACGGGGCGACGGGCTCCATCAGACCATCTGGTCGATCCCGGCCCGACACCTCGACACGCTCGAGACCGCGCTGTCAGCCCATCGGCTCTACATCATCGACGGCCACCACCGTGTCGCTGCGGCCGTGGAGAGTTGGCGCCGGGCCGGCAACGACGATCCCGGTGGCTGGGTCCTCGGCGCCTTGTTCCCCAACGAGCAGCTGAACGTCTCCGCCTTCCACCGTCGGGTCGACGACCTGAACGGACTGTCGCCCGACGAACTCGCGTCCGCGATCGCCGAGCAGGACTTCGAGGTCCGGCCCCTGGACGACGACGAGAGCCCCGAGCCGCCGACGCCCGGCCGTTTCTCGATGTACGTCGACGGCAGGTGGTTCGAGATCAAGCCGTTCCGTGTCCACCCGGCCGAGTTCGACGTGACGATCCTGCAGGAGCGCATCCTGGGCCCGGTGCTCGGCATCGACGAGGCCTCCCGGGGTGGCCGGCTCGAGTACCTGCCCGGCGCCGTCGGCCTGGAGCACCTGGTCGAGGTCACCGACCGGCAGGGCGGGGTGGCCTTCGCGTTGCACCCGGTGCTGTTGAGCCAGCTCACAGCCGTCGTCGACAAGGGCATGACGCTGCCGCCCAAGTCGACCTACTTCGAGCCGAAGGTCCGGTCCGGGATCTTCCTCGCGCCGCGCTGACCCGAATCGTCGGGAATCGTCAGGGCACCGCTACCGTGCGGCGCATGGCCGTGATCGAGGTCCGGAACCTGGCCAAGCGCTACGGGGAGATCGAGGCCGTCCGCAACGTCGACCTGGACGTGCACGAGGGCGAGGTCTTCGCCCTGCTCGGCCCGAACGGGGCGGGAAAATCCACGACGGTCGAGATCCTCGAGGGCCACCGCGCCCGGTCGTCAGGTGAGGTGTCGGTCCTCGGCGTCGACCCCGAGACCGCCGGACGCGAGTTTCGCGACCGGATCGGGATCGTCCTCCAGAGCTCGGGCATCGAGGACGAGCTGACCGTGCGAGAGGCACTGGAGTTCTACGGCGCCACCTACCGCGATCCCCGGGATCCGATGGAAGTGCTCGACATGGTCGGGCTGACCGATGCGGTCGATCGCCGGGTGTCGGCCCTGTCCGGCGGACAGCAACGCCGGATCGACCTGGCGCTCGGCCTGGTCGGCCGGCCCGAGCTGTTGTTCCTCGACGAGCCCACCACCGGGTTCGACCCGTCGGCCAGACGCCAGTCCTGGGATCTGATCGCCGGGCTTCGCGAGCTCGGCACCACCATCGTGCTGACGACGCACTACATGGAGGAGGCCGAGGTCCTGGCCGATCGGGTCGGCGTGATCGTGAAGGGGGAGATCGTCGCCGGTGGAACCCCGTCGGAGCTGATGGACGCCGCCGGCGACACCGTCATCAGCTTCCGCGTGCCCGCCGGGACGTCGCTCGACGGCTTCCCCGTCGTCGGGGCCGAGCACGTCGGAGGAGAGATCACCTGTCGCACCGCATCGCCCACGAAGATGCTCCATGACATCACGGGGTGGGCGATCGACCGCGGCATCGAGCTCGACGACCTGGAGGCGGCGCGCCCGTCGCTCGAGGACGTGTACCTCGATCTGGCGCACCGGGAGGACGCGTGAGCGATTTTCGCAGCACGAGCTGGCTGATCCGCAACCAGATCGCGTACCAGGTGAAGGTGTTCTTCCGAACGCCGGTGGCGGCCTTCTTCACGCTGATCCTGCCGCTGATCATGCTGATCCTCTTCAACGCGCTGTTCGGCGACAACAGCGTCGACCTCGAGGACGGCTCCTACTCGGCCCAGCAGTTCTACACGGGTGGCCTGGCCGCGTTCGCCGCCGTGTCGGCCACCTACACCAACCTCGCCAACACCGTCCCGATCCTGCGCGACGAGGGGATCCTCAAGCGCTGGCGCGGCACGCCGCTGAATCCGTCGGTGTACATCGCGGGCATTATCGGGATGGCCGTCATCGTCGCGATCGTCGGCGTGGTGGTCATGGTCGGCGTGGGGGTGACCCTCTACGACGTCGAGCTCGAGGCCGCCAAGCTCCCGGCCGCAATCGTGACGTTCGTCGTCGGCGTGGCCGCCTTCGCTGCGCTCGGCCTGGCATGCGCCGCACTGGTGCCGAATGCTCGGTCCGCGCCCGCCGCCGCCAACGCGACCATCCTCCCGCTCGCGTTCGTGTCGAACGTCTTCATCGCACTCGAGGAGCCGCCGCGGTGGCTCGAGCTCGTGGGCGACATCTTTCCGCTGAAGCCGTTCGTCGAGGCGTTCCAGGACACCTTCATCCCGTTCGTCGACGCCCCGGCGTTCTCGTGGGGTCGCCTCGGCTACGTGGCGCTCTGGGGCGTGGCGGGCGCCGTCGTGGCGCAGCGCAAGTTCACTTGGGAACCGGCGGTCGGTGGGAAGAGCGAGTCGGGCCGGCGGTCGCGTCGCAAGGCGGCCGCCTGACGGTCACCCCCGGTCGGTCGTGTCGGTGCCCCTGCGCTCGACCGAGAAGCTGTGGCCGAGGAGGTGCGAGTGCGGCACCAGAATCGTGCCCCGTTCGGTGGCGACCTCCACTGCGACCGACTGGATCTCGACGACCTCGCCGTCCACGTCGCCGGCGCTGATCCGGTCTCCGGGTGCGACGAGCCTGCGAACGGCGCGACCCGCCGCGACCTCCCCGCTGACGGCTCGGCTCCCGAGGCCGATCATCAGCGCAGCGCCGAGGCCGATCGAGAACAGGAGCGCGGCCACGGCGATGTTGATGATCGTCGTGTCGACGCCGAGCTGGGCCGCTGCCAGGATCCCCCCGAACGCGAGGATCGCGATACGGACACCGTTGGGCACGTTGCGCAGCGCCGGTCCACCCATGCGTCCGACCGTGCGTTCGAGCGCCGTCTGGACCAGCTGAGCCAACACGTTGGCGCCGATCAGCACGATCGCGGCCGACAGCAGGCTCGGGATGTAATCGACGAGGTCCTGCGGGATCTGGTCCCGCGCCTCCTTGTTGACGAAGCCCAGCGCGGTCGTGAGCCCGGCGACCAGGAACGCCGAGAACACGACACTGGCGAGCGGGCGCGAGGCGGCGCGGAGCACGTCGGGGCGGCCCTGGCGGCCGAGCACGGCCTGGGTGAGTCGTCCGGCGAGGACGCCCAACATGAGGCCGGCACCGGCCGCGATGGCGGCGGCGATCCAGTCGTTCACTGGTTGTTCCCTTCAGTCGCGGGGTGCGTGGGTGCGCTCACGTGCGGTCGTCCTCCGGTCTCGGGGCTGACATCGCGCGAGCAGTCTGCCAGGGCACTCCCAACAGTTCGAACAGCAGTCGCATGTCCTCGCGGTTCTGCATCCGTCTGGCGATCCCGACCCGGAGGCGTGGTTGCAGGTCCTCCGGGGGAGCGAGCATCGTCCGTAGCGCGTCACCGATGGCGGTGGCTGGCTGGCTGAGGTCTTCGAGGCGGCTGGCGCATCTGTCACAGCCGGCCATGTGGGCGTCGAGCGAGTCGTCGCCGACCTCGAGCCACGCGAGGAGTCGCCGCTTCGACGGGTGACGCATCCGTCGGCGCCTCACGCCCGCCACCCCTCGAGCGATGCCGACAGCTGCCGGCGAGCGCGGAGCAACCGGGTCTTCACCGTCGGCAGCGGGACATCGAGCAGCTCGGCGATCTCGTCGTAGGACAGCGACTCGACCTCGCGCAGCACCACGATGCTGCGCGTGAGCTCGTCGAGGCGACCGAGAGCCTCCTCGAACGCGTCGAGGGCCATGCGGCCGTGGGCCTGACGTTCGACGGACCGTTGTGTCGCCTCCTCCGGCATCTCGAAGGGGTCCTGCAGGATCTCGCGACGCTTCCGCAACGTCGAGATCGCCGTGTTGTGGGTGATGCGGAGCACCCAGTTCCGCAGCGGCGCATCACCGCGCCACGTCGGCAGCGCCTGCCAGGCCTTCAACATCGCGTCCTGGGTCACGTCCTGTGCGAGGTCCGGGTCCCGCGTGACGGAGAGGGCGACGCGGTAGGCGGCCTCCGCATGCTCGGTCATCAGCTCCTCGAGCTGGACATCGGTGACACCCGTCGAGGCCTCAGCCCCGGTGCCGCCGACCGGGCGGGTCCCTCGGCCGAAGCTGAGCAGATCCCGAGCCGCGCGGAACCAGTCGCCGATGCGCCGCCAGTCGAAGGGCGGTTGCAGCGGGACGGCGATGCCGCCACCTGGGCTCAGCATGGGTGAAGGACGTGTGTTCCGGCGGAAAGTCGCGAGCTGGGAGCCGTCCGGACCATGTCCGGGGCGCTCCACGATCGCCCAGATCACGCAGTGAGGAAAGTTTCTCGAACATTTTCGCGACCAATCACCAACCCAGGCGTCTTCTCGACCAGTGGGCACCCGAGGACGCGTGCCCGCGACCTTGAGAACAGAGATCGTCGCCCGGGTCACAGCTCGCTGTCTCCGGGGCCGGGATCCCACCTCCCGGCCCCGGCGACGGCCCTCACCGACCTGAGGCGGCACGGACGCCCGGGAGCTCCCGACACCCCGCCACGGGGGCTCCCGGGTTCGGTCGGAGTCAGGTACCCGCCTCCTGGCTCCCGCAAAGGGGGAACACTCCGGTGTTCCCCCTTTCGCGTCCCGGCTCGCCGCGCCGCCTGGCGCTTCGCCTGCGAGCCCGCCGTATCCTGACGGGCGTGTCCGAGCAGGGGGCGCTCGCCGCGCTCATCCCCGTCAAGGCCTTCTCGGCCGGGAAGACCCGGCTGCGGTCCGCCCTCGATGACGAGGCCCGCGAGGGTCTTGCCGAACACCTCGCGGCGGGTGTGGTCGAGGCGTGCCGCGCCCTGCATCCCCATGTGGTCTGCGACGACGACGGCGTCGCGGCGTGGGCGACATCGGTCGGCGCGACGGTCATTCGCGTCGACGGACCCGGCCTCAATCGCGCCGTGCGCCACGGCGTCGCCAGCCTCGCCACCGCAGGATTCGGCCGGGTGCTGATCGCGCACGGCGACATCGCCGACCCGTCGGGACTCGAGGGGCTCGCGGGATTCGACGGCATCGTCCTGGTACCGGATCTCGCGCTGGCGGGCACCAACGTGCTCGTGACCCCGACCGACTTCGGGTTCTCCTTCAGCTACGGAGAGAACTCGTTCGCGCGGCACTTGTCCGAGGCCGAGCGCTCCGGACTGCCCATCCACGTCGTGACCGATGCCGGACTGGGCCTGGACCTCGACGACCCCGACGACCTCGAGGCATATCGTCAGGCCCGCCCGACCGCCGACACCCCCGCCGGAGGACTCTCGTGACACCGACCACCGACACCCCCGCCGGAGGACTCTCGTGACACCGACCACCGACCTGGCGACACCGGAGCGAGCGCTCGCCATCGCCGCCCACCCTGACGACATCGAGTTCGGGTGCGGAGCCACCCTGGCGAAGTGGGCCGACGACGGGTGCGAGGTGAGTCTGCTCGTCTGCACCGACGGCTCGAAGGGCACCTGGGACGCCAAAGCAGACACCGACGAACTCGTCGTCACTCGACAGGCCGAGCAACGCCGGGCCGCGGAAGTGCTGGGCGCGAAGGGTGAGGTCGCGTTCCTCGGGTGGACCGACGGTGAGCTCGACTCGGGCATGCGTCAGCGGTCGCAGGTCGCGTCGTGGATCCGGCGGCTGAAGCCGAACGTGTTGCTCGGCCACGACCCCTGGAAGCGGTACCGACTGCACCCCGACCACCGCCATGCCGGTCTCTTGACCGTCGAGGGTCTCGTCGCGGCACGGGATCCGCACTTCTTCCCCGAGTTGAACCTGGCGCACCATCGGCCTGACGTCCTGCTGCTCTTCGAGCCCGACGAGATCGACCATGTCGAGACCGTCGCCGGTTGGGAGGGCCGCAAGCTCGGGGCCCTCGAAGCCCACGAGAGCCAGTTCGAGTCCACGATGTTCGTCACCGATGGCGACGACGGCCAGCTCGAGGAGTTCCGGGACCGGCAGCTGGCCCGGATGGCGGAGCACGGGGCCCTGGTCGGCGCGTCGCTGGGTGAGGGATTCAAGCGCATCGACGACCTCTGATCGCCCCGGTAGACGGTCGCTTCGAGCGTGGGTCGAGCCGGGGAGTACGCTCGCCGACATGAGCATTGGGGTCGGCGTGATCGGTGGCGGTTCCTGGGGGACGACGGTGGCGCACCTGGCGGCACACAACGCGCCGACGATGCTGTGGTGTCGTGACACCGATGTCGCAGCCGCGATCACCGACGACAACTGCAACCCCAAGTACCTGGACGGCTACGGCCTGCACCCCGATCTCGATGCGAGCTGCGATCTGGCCGAGGTGGTCTCGCGGTCGGACGTCGTCGTGATGGGCGTGCCGTCGCAGGGCTTCCGCGACGTGCTCGCCGAGGTGCGTCGGCACATCCGGCCGTGGGTTCCGATCCTGTCGCTGACGAAGGGACTGGAGCGGGGAAGCAAGCTGCGCATGTCGCAGGTGGCCGAGGACGAGATCCCCGGCCACCCGGTCGGCGCATTGACCGGCCCCAATCTCGCCAAGGAGATCCTGGCCGGCGACGCGGCCCTGACCGTGATCGCGATGCAGGACACCAATGTGGCCGAACGCCTGCAGGGGATCTTCACGACCCCCTCGTTCGGCGTCTACCTGAACAACGACGTCGTCGGCTGTGAGATCGGCGGTGCCCTCAAGAACGTCATCGCTCTCGCGTCGGGCATGGCCGACGGCCTGGGCACCGGCGACAACACCCGGGCGGCGGTCATCACCCGCGGCCTGACCGAACTGACCCGGCTCGGGGTGGCCATGGGCGGACTCCCCGAGACCCTTGCGGGTCTGGCCGGGATGGGTGACCTGATGGCCACCTGCATCTCGCCCCAGAGCCGCAACCGCCATTTCGGCGAACAACTGGGCCGTGGCAAGACGGTCGAGGAGATCGCAGCCGAGATGAACCAGGTCGCCGAGGGCGTCAAGTCGGCACCGGTCGTGATGGAGCTGTCGGCGCAGTACGGCGTCGACATGCCGATCTCCGAACAGGTCGCCCGTGTGGTGGCGGGGGAGTGCACCGCGGCCGAGGCCTACCGGGAGCTGCTCGCCCGACCTCGCGGGTTCGAAGGCGAAGTCCTCGCCTGATCGGGCCAGTGGTGACGACCGAGATCGGTGCCATCGGGCACGAACCCTTGTTTCGCGTCGACGGTGCCGGCGTGGTCCGCGACCTCGACGGCCTGGTCGGGCTCGACTGGTGGGTCGGCGCGGAGGATCGCTGGCACCGAGCGAGTATCGAGCACGCGGTGCGCCAGGGGCTCGGCGAGGACGAGGTCACCGTCGAGACGCGGCTGCGGGTGCCCGGCGGCGACATCGTGAGTCGCGCCACCGGAGCCGCGTCGTCCGGTCGTGGGGTCTGCCTCCTGGAGTTCGAGAACGAGACACCGGTTCCGGTCGCGGTGGCGCTCGTCGTGAAGCTGCCGGGTCCGGGCTCGATCGAGGTCGACGACGACACGCTCACGGTCGACGGGGTGCCGATGCTGCGCGCCGGCCGCTCGGTCGCTCGTTGTCTGATCGCCACCAACGGCGATGCCCTCGCCGCGGGGTTCGAGGCCGGCGACGCGCTGCCGCCGGCCGAGCTGGACCTCCCCGTCGAGGGCCGGGTGGTCGGCCTGATCTTCCCGGTGCCCCACACCGCGATCCTCAAGTCCGTGCTCACGACCGACGGCGGGGCCATGTTGGGTGGTCCTGCGGACCTCCCACCGATCGACGCCGTCGCCCGTGGCTGGCATCTCCACGTCGAGCGCGGTGCCCGGATGGAGGTCCCCGACGAACGGGTGCTTCGGGTGCTCGCCGCGGCACGCCGACACGTGCTGCTCGGCTCCGCCGCCGCACCCGACAGCGGCTTCTGGCGCGATGATCCGGGCTGGCTCACCGCCGCCGCGGCGGTCGGACTCGATGCATGGGGCCACCACACCGAGGCGCGCGAACTGCTGTTGGCGGCGACCGGTGTCGATGATCTGACCACCCATGCGGCACGGACCGGCACCGAGGCGGGTGCGCTGGTGTGGGCGTGGGCCGAGCTGTTGGAACGCCGGCCCGATCCGGACCTCCTCGAGGCCCTCACCGGGTGGCTGACCGAGGCCGCGATCGGTCTGACCCGTCGACGACGAGGCCTCTTCGGTCGTCGGGATCGTGGCGCCGACTCGGGGTGGCGCGCCGTGGGTCTGGCGTCGGCGGCCTCGCTGTTGTCGCGCATCGAGGACGGCACGATCGGCCCCGACCTCGTGGACGCGCTCCCGGACCTGGTCGACGAACTCCGGCCCGAGCCGTCGTCGCTCGCCCTCGCCCTCGGTGGTCGTCGACTGGGCGGAGATGTCGACACGACGGTGTTGGACCTCCTGGCCGAGAGGTTGGAGGTGGAGGCCACGCTGCCTGCGGTCGCCGCCGCTTCCTCGCCGACCGGGGCCCTCGCCGGTCCCCATCGGGCACACGACCCGCTGGCCTCGATCCTCTACCTCATCGCGGCCAGGCGGGCGATCGTCGACGAACCCGATGGAACCGGCGGCCCGATCGCCATCGTGCCCGGTGTGCCGGAGGAGTGGTTCGGTGCGGCGATCGAGGCTCACGCCGTCCCGGTGACCGGCGGCGCAGTGGCCTTCGGGGTCCGGTGGCACGGTGAGCGGCCCGCGGTGCTCTGGGACGTCGCAACGGCGGCTCCGACCACCATCTCGGCACCGTCACTCGACCCGTCGTGGTCGGATGACCGGCCTCGCGCCGAGGCGTTGTTGGAGGTCACGCCCGGCCTCCGGGTCGAGGAGGCGCCGCGCGGTCCGGAACCGGCTCAGGGCCGATCGATCGAGATCGAGGACGACCCGGATTCCTTCGGCTGACCCGGCCGGGTCGTGCCGATCTGGCCGGCCGCGTCCCTCGCCAGGATCGACCCTGCTGAGCGGATTGACAGGATGGACCCGGCCGAGCCGATGGACAGGATCGACCCCGTGGATCCGATCGACAGGATGGAACCCGTCGACCCGATCGACAGGATGGACCCGGACGAGGCGATCGACAGGACCGACCGATACGACAGGACGCTGCGCGCCGAGCGCCAGGACAGGATCGGAGTGGCGCCGGTTCCGCGGTTCATGCCGTGAGCGTAGGCCGCGGCGCTAACGTGCCGCTCGTGGCGACCGCTCCGAAGCTCCGACGCGCGATCAAGGCGAAGTCGCCCGGTCTGCACCGCGAGCGGGCGCTGTGGGACCAGGGTCACGACGTCGTGGTCGGCATCGACGAGGTGGGCAAGGGAGCCTGGGCGGGGCCGCTGTCCCTCGGTGCGGTCGTGGTGCCCAAGGATCGGCGGGTCTACAAGATCCGCGACTCGAAGATGCTGACCGAAGCCGAGCGCGAGGCTCTCTTCGATCGCGTGGTCGACTGGTGTGAGGCGTGGGCGGTCGGGCACGCATCGGCGGCCGAGTGCGATGAGCTCGGCATGTCGGAGGCGCAGCGACTCGCCGCCCAGCGAGCCCTCGACGGTCTCGGGGTGCAGGCCGACCACGTGCTGATCGACGGGAACTGGGACTTCATCGGCAACGGGGCGACCACCAAGATCGTCAAGGGTGACGCGACGTGCCTGTCGATCGCCGCCGCATCGATCGTCGCGAAGGTCACCCGAGATCGCCTGATGCGTGACCAGGCCCGTCGTCATCCCGCGTACGTCTTCGACCAGAACAAGGGGTACCCATGCCCCCGGCACAAGGCGGCGCTCCAGACCATGGGTCCGAGCGCGATCCATCGCCGTTCGTGGGCCTTCATGGACAGCCTGCCCTTCTCGTGTTTCGAACGGCACGAGCGACCGGACCCCCATCAGGCGCTGTTCTGATCCGAGGTCGCCCGACCCCCGGCGGC
>JBCCFK010000073.1:0-15587 GCA_039029775.1 Actinomycetota bacterium
GAACGCCGGTGCTGTCTCCTCCGGGATCACCGGCAGCTCTCGCCACCTCGGCTCCAGACCAGGGTCGAGCGCCCAACCACGATGGCTCGTGCGCGCCGGCGGCGACGGCCACACGTACAACGCCTCGCCGACCGGATTGCCGGGCCGGGATGTCCACTCGACCTCGACGCGGCTCACGGTCGCCAGCTCGTCGGGCAACGGCACGTCGACCGGCGACCAGTTGTCCCGCGTCGAGTCGAGGAACGCCACTCCCGACCCGGGCACCATCACGACGAAGTCGCTGTGGGTCCACACGCCGTACGCCGAGCCCTCGAAGGGTGCATCGAAGGTGCGCCACCCGTCCGCGGCACTCCAGAGCTTCGCCACGCCGTTGGCGCAGCAGACGAGCAGCTCGCCGTTCCCGGCGCCCACGGCCCGATCGTTGAGGCCGACGTCGGCCGGCACTTCCAGGGCCGTCAGAACACCCGAGCCGGTGTCGAGGGCGACGCCCTGGAACTGCGCGGACCCGGCGAATTGATCGAACGCGGACCAGAACACCACGACCCCGTCGCCGAGAGGGTGGGCTTCGCCGGCGGCCACGAGGTCGACCACATCGGCCACCGGCGGCACGGCTGCCACCGTTGGGACGGGCGGCGGTGTCCTCTCCGGGGTCGCCTCGGGCGTCGGGGCGACAACCGCGGGGCCGGTCGCGACAAACCTCTCGTCGCCCAGCGGTCGAGTCACCGCGAGCACGACCACGGCCCCCACCACGACCGCGACGAAGCCCGGAACGAGGATCCGGATCCGTCGACGGCGGCTGCGTTCGAATGCGGGGATGCCGTCCACCAGCGCGTCGCGGAGTGGATCGTTCATGGTGCCTCCAGCAGATCGGCGAGCCGGGCAAGGCCACGGGAGACGCGAACACGGGCAGCTCCCTCGGAGCAGCCGAGGCTCGATGCCACGTCCGCGTACGACCGTCGCTCCACCACCCGCAACCACAGCGCCTGTTGCTGTGATGGCGGCAGGCTGGCGACGGCCTCCCGCAGCGCGACGGCGACCGGCTCGAGGTCGACGAGCGCCTCGATCCGACGCAGTTCATCCTCGGTCGGGCCGTGATCGACGATCCCGAAGCGGCGGCGATAGCGGTCGGCGACGCGACGCCGACGCGCGAACGATCCGAGCTGCCGTCGAGCGATGCCGAACAGCCATGCACGCGCGGGAGCACCGGTGTGGCGGAACGTGTGACGCTTGGCGTAGGCCGCGGAGAAGACCTCGGCGGTCAGGTCAGCCGCGGTCGCCGCACAGTCCGTCCGGCGGTAGGCGTAGGCCTTCACGGCGTCGGCGTGGCGGTCGTAGAACTCGCCGAACGCGTCCGGGTCCGTCTGGGCCGCTCGCAGCAGCTCTCGGTCGGATCGGTCGGCACTGGCCACACCAAATACATAGCCAACGGCGGGATTCCGTTACATCGCGTCGACCCGGTCGGCCATGTACGCCACAATCAGGGCATGACGCAGCCCGTCCGTGATCCGTTCGCGCCGGCGCAGCTCGGACCCGTCACCCTGCCGAATCGCTTCATCAAGGCCGCCACCTTCGAAGGCATGGCAATCGACAACGGGATGAGCGACGCCATCATCGACTTCCACCTGGCCCCGGTTCGCGGCGGCTTGGGAATGACGACGTTGGCCTACTGCGCCGTGTCGAGGGACGGTCAGGGCGCCCCCAACGAGATCGTCATGCGTGACGACGCCCTGGAGGGCCTCGAGCGGTTCACCGACGCCATGCATGCCGAGGGCGCCCGAGCGGCCATCCAGCTCGGCCACGCGGGACCGGTCGGGGTCGCTGCCGGCGGGCCCGGACTGTCGGCCAGCAAGGCGTTCGCCCCCCAGGGGCTCCGGTTCACCAAGCCCGCCACCGAGGACGACCTCGCCCGCATCACGGCCGACTTCGGCACGGCGGCCCGCAACGCTGTCCGGGTCGGCTTCGACTCGATCGAGCTCCACTTCGGCCACGGCTATCTGGTGAGCAACTTCCTGAGCCCGAAGCGGAACAAGCGGGAGGACCGCTGGGGTGGCACGCTCGAGAACCGGGCCCGTCTGGCGCGCGAGGTCGCCAAGCGTGTGCGCGACGCGGTCGACGGGAAGGCGGCGGTCACCGCCAAGATCAATCTCTCCGACGGCGTCGCCGGGGGATTCTGGGTGGCCGAGTGTGTCCAGGTGGCCCAGATGCTGGAGGCCGACGGCACCGTCGACGCCCTCGAACTGAGCGGCGGCAGTTCGTTCGAGAACGCCATGTACTTCTTCCGCGGCGAGCCGCCGATCCACGAGATGGCCCAGATCATGCCGCGACCGATGCGTCCCGCCTTCAAGCTCGCGGCGAAGCGCCTCCTGCCGTCGTACCCCTTCGAGGAGGCGTTCTTCCTGCCCGAGGCGCGCCAGGTCCGGGATGCCGTCTCGCTCCCGCTGATCCTGATCGGCGGGGTGACCAAGTTCGAGACCGTCGAGCGGGCGATGGCCGAGGGCTTCGACTTCGTGGCGATGGGCCGCGCGCTGCTCCGCGAACCCGACCTCGTCGACCGCTGGCGCACGGGGAACGACGAGGATGCGCTGTGCATCCACTGCAACAAGTGCATGCCGTCGATCTACCGCGGGACGCATTGTGTGTTGGTCGACGAAGCCCAGCGCCCCGGCCACGCGCACTGGCCCCCCGCAGGCTGATCTCACACCACGGACGGACCGGCTCCACCGCCGGTCGGAGGTCCGGCTGAGCGAGCAGAACTAGCGTTGCCTCGTGACCGCGTACCTGCTCGACCAGCGCCGCTTCAATGCGATGGTCCTGGCGATGGCGGTCACGGCGTATTTCGTCGCGTTCATCGACATCACGAACCGAGCGTGGATACCCCTGTTGATCCCGCTCGCAGGGTTCGCGGCCCGGGTCGTCGAGCCACGACTGCCGGCCTGGCCGGTGTTGGGCCTCACCGTGATCGTCGTCGTGGCGACGAACGTGGGGACCCTGAGCGCCGAAGGCGGCTTCTTCCTGGTGTGCATGGCCGCGTTCGCGACCACCGCCGAGCGCACGAAGCCCTTCCCGGATCTGTTGGTCGTCGTCTGCGGCGTGCTGGCGCCCGTTCCCGTCGTGTTCACCGACATCCCCGTCGGTTCCTGGCAGTGGCCGTTCTGGTCGATGGGGACCCTGGTCTCCGCCGCGTTCGGGACCGTGCTCCTCTATCAGCGCCGCCTGACCACGGAGTTGGCCGAGGCGCAGGAGCGACTGGCGACCCAGGCGGCGGGCGAGGAACGGCGCCGGATCGCGCGCGAGGTCCACGACCTCGTCGGGCACTCCCTCACCGTCGTGCTGTTGCACGTGACCGGCGCGCGCCGGCTGGTCCGCCGCGACCCCGACGAGGCGGAGTCCGCCCTGGCAGACGCCGAGCGGGTGGGCCGAGGTGCGCTGGCCGACATCCGCCGCACCGTCGCGCTGTTGCGCGAGGAGGGCGAAGGACGAGCACCCACGCCGACCGCCGAGGACCTCGAGACCCTCATCGCCGAGAGCCGCAGCGCCGGCATGACCATCGACGCCGCGGTGCCCGCCGCCGTGACCGCGCTCGACGAGACCACCGGGCTCGTCGTCTACCGGATCGTCCAGGAGGCGCTGGCCAATGCGGCACGCCACGCGCCAGGCGCGAGGACCGACGTCCGGATCGAGCTGACGCCCGAGAGCGTCGGCATCGAGATCAGGAACGAGCGGGCGATCCGGCCGCCCCAGCCCGGCGACGAAGGGGGCAGCGGCCTGCTGGGCATGGAGGAGCGCGCCAGCGCGCTCGGCGGCACCCTCCTCGCCGGGCCCCACGGCACGGGGTGGCGGGTCCGCGCCATGCTGCCCCGCACCACCGCGCCCGACCTGGAGCCGACGCCGTGATCCGGCTCGCGATCGTCGACGACCAGGCCCTCATCCGCGCCGGCCTCGCTCGGATCCTGTCCCCCGCCGACGGCTTCGACCTGGTCGCGGAGGCCAGTGACGGAGCCGAAGGTGTTCGGCTCGCCGCCGATCACGCGCTGGACGTGGTGCTGATGGACATCCGCATGCGCGGGATGGACGGCATCGAAGCCACCCGCGCGATCCGAGGCGCCGACGGGCCCCCGGTGCTCATCCTGACCACCTTCGACGACGACGAGACGCTCGCCGACGCGATCGACGCCGGCGCGGCCGGGTTCGCGCTGAAGGAGTCTCCGGCCGAGGACCTGATCCGGGCCGTCCAGGTGGTGGCGTCCGGGGGCTCCTGGATCGACCCGCTCGTGACCCCGCGCGTGCTCGCGTCGTTCCGCGCCGCCTCTCCGGCGGCGGACCCCCCGACCGACGTGGAGGAGTTGACGGAACGCGAGAACGAGGTTCTGCGTCTGATGGCCGTGGGAGCGACCAACACCGAGATCGCCGAGGACCTCGACGTCGGCGAGGCCACCGTCAAGACCCATGTCGGCAACATCTTCGCCAAGCTCGCGGTGCGCGACCGCGTCGGGGCGATCATCTGGGCGTACGACCACGGGCTGGCGCAGCCCGATCCGCCTGCGGGCTGACGTCGACCCCGCCCGCGAGGGGATCCCCTCGTGACCGGGGGTTCGTACGGTCCGGTGAAGGACGACGCGCAGGAGGAACGATGAGCGCAGTCATCGAAGTGGAAGGACTGGAGAAGCGATACGGCGACACCTGGGCGGTCCAGGGCGCCAGCTTCTCGGTCGAGGACGGCGAGATCTTCGGGATTCTCGGCAGCAACGGTGCCGGCAAGACGACCACGGTCGAGTGCCTTCAGGGGCTGCGGACGGCCGACGCCGGCCAGATGCGGGTGCTGGGGACGGACCCCCGGTCGGGGACCGACGTCCGCAACCGTGTCGGCAGTCAGTTGCAGGACGCTGCCCTGCCCGATCGCATCCGCGTGCGGGAGGCCCTGGAGTTGTTCGCGGGCCCGGGTGCGGTGCCGATCGAGGAACTCCTCGAGACCTGGGGCCTCGGCGCCCACGAACGGAAGGCCTTCGCCGACCTGTCGGGTGGCCTCAAGCAGCGGCTGTTCATCGCGCTCGCGCTGTTGAACCGGCCCGAGGTGGTGTTCTTCGACGAGCTGACCCAGGGTCTCGATCCGGTGGCCCGACGCGAGGTCTGGAAGGTGATCGAGTCCGTTCGGTCGCAGGGCGCCACCGTCGTGCTCGTGACGCACTTCATGGAGGAGGCCGAGCGGCTGTGCGATCGGCTGGCGATCTTCGACAGCGGCCGGGTGATCGCCCAGGGCACGCCCGAGCAGATCA
The DNA here is from genome assembly GCA_039029775.1 of Actinomycetota bacterium. Classification (GTDB taxonomy): domain Bacteria; phylum Actinomycetota; class Acidimicrobiia; order Acidimicrobiales; family UBA8592; genus JBCCFK01. The sequence continues at coordinate 5,274 of JBCCFK010000073.1, forward strand.
TCGCCGACCACGCCGAGTCCGCATCGGTCTCGTTCACGCCCATTCGGGAGACAGCCGGGCTCGATCGGTGTCCGGGCGTGCGCCACATCGGCACCGCGAACGGCCGGGTCATCATCGAGGGCGCCCCCGACATGGTCGCCCACGTGTGCGCAGAGCTCGTCCGAGAAGGACCGCCACCGCCCGACCTGCGCATCGTGCAACCCAACCTCGAGGACGCCGTGCTCGCCATCGAGGATCGGAGCCGGGCATGAGCGCACCCACCACCCTTCGTCGACCCACCACACCGGAGCCCACCGCCATGACCGCACCCACGGCCTCGACACCCGCGACCGACGGCCCGAGCGTCGCCCGACTGGTCTGGACCGAGCTGAAGCTCGTGCTCCGGGAGCCGGTCGTGCTGACCTTCGTGTTCGCCTTCCCCGTCATCACCGTGTTGGTGCTCGGCGGCGTGTTCGGCGACAACGACCCCGCGTTCGAGGGCGCGAAGCCCTCGGACTACTACGCGGCCGGCTACATCGGCGTCGTGATCGCCGCCATCGGCCTGATCATGCTGCCGGTCCACCTCGCCGGCTACCGGGAGCGAGGGGTGCTGCGCCGGTTCCAGGTCTCGTCCTTCCGAGGCTGGGCGCTGCCCTTCGCCCACCTCGTCGTCGGCGTCGTCATGACAGCGGTCGGCGTCGTGGCTCTGCTGATCGCCGCGTGGCTGAGCTACGGCCTGCCGTCGGTCGACGACCTGCCCCGGACCGTGATCGGCGCCGTGCTCGGCACGATCGCATTCGCTGCGGTCGGGGTGGCGCTCGGCTCCCTGGCCCCGAACGCCCGCTCCGCACAGGGTCTCGGCATGCTGCTGTTCTTCCCGTCGTTCCTGCTGGGCGGCGGCGGCCCCCCGCCCGAGGCGATGGGTGACGTCATGCAGGACATCTCCAACTGGATCCCGCTGACCCACGTCATCCGGTCGATCCAGGAACCCTGGCTCGGCATCGGATCGCCGACCAACCACTTCGTGGTCGTCGCCGTGATCCTCGTCGTCGCCACCGGCCTGTCGCTGACCCTGGCTGCTCGAGCCGAGCGCTGACCCGCCGAGAGGATCTGTGAACCCAAAGTGGCGCGCCGATTTGGGTTCACAGATCCGACTCTCGAAGCGTCAGGAGGTGTCGTGGTGTTCGACGCCGAGTGACTTCGCGGCCTGTCTCCCGCTGACGCGGACCTCGTCGAACCGGTCGACGTCCCGAAGGGCCGGGAACAGGCGCCACCAGACGGCGACGACGACGAGTGTGCCGGCGCCGCCGAACAGGAGTGCGCCGGCCAAGCCGAACGCGGCAGCTGTGAGACCGGACTCGACGGCTCCGAGTTCGTTGGACGCTCCGATGAACACGTTCTCGACCGCCAGCACTCGGCCCCGCATCTGCTCGGGCGTCGCCAACGGCACCAGGGTCACCCGGATGAACACCGAGACGGCGTCGGCGGCGGCGGCGATGACGAGGGCGATGAACACGACGGCGTAGGTGTCGGAGAAGCCGATGACGATCGTCATGACCCCGAACACTGCGATGGCGCCGAACAGCACCCGGCCGAGACGGCGACGAATCGGCCGGAACGAGAGAGTGAGCGCCATCGACGTCGCCCCGATGCCGATGGCGGCCCGGAGCCAGCCCAGACCGACCGCCCCGACACCGAGCCGGTCCTCGGCGATGGCCGGGAGCAGCGCGATGAGCCCGCCGAACAACACGGCGAACAGGTCGAGCGTGATGGCGCCGAAGATGATCGGCTGGCGACGGATGAACCGCAGCCCGTCCATGGCATCCCGGATCGCCTGACGGCCGCCCTTCGTGTCGAGCTGACGGATCGGCGCCTTCTGGACGAACGGCAGGGTCAGGCCCGAGGCGATGAAGGCGCCGGTGGCCACCAGGTACGGCACCGACTCGCCGGCGACGAAGGCGAAGCCGAACACCACCGGGCCCGTGATCGCCCCCGCCTGGAACATGACCGACTTGAGCGCCACGACGCGTTCGAGCACCTCGGGTGGGGCGAGGTCGATCGGCAACGCCCTGCTGGAGGGGGCGGCCAGTGCCCGAGCGGCACCGAAGACCACCATCAGGCCGAAGATCGGTACGACCGAGGTGGGAACGCTCTCCGCATAGAGGAACAGGCTGAACGACACGCCTGCCTCGACGAGCAGGGCGAGCGCCCACACCACACGCCGATCGCGACGATCGGCCATCGCCCCGGCGAACGGTGCGACGAAGGCGATCGGCAGGAACTCGGCGAGACCAAGGAGCCCGAGGTCGAGCTCGTCCCCGGTCAGGTCGAAGACCTGCTTGCCGACGATCGTGATCTGGCCGACCACGGCGAACGCAGAGAGGAAGAGCCCGACCAGCAGGGCCCAGATCGTGGGCGGGATGTCCCGGAGGCTGCCCTGCTCGGCCTGCGTCTCAGTCACCTCGCGCCCTCCTGGTGCGTCCGCAACGGGCCGGGCGGCCCCGCTCGCGATGCTCGGTCAGGACTCGCCGCCGGCGTCGTCGACGACCGCCTGGGATTCGCGGGCGGCAGCCCGGTAGATGCCCTTGGACATGAGACTCGACTCGAGTCGGCGTCGCGCCAGGTAGATCTCGACCCGCGCGCCGTGGATCCGGACATCGTCGGGCGCGGCCTGGGCCGCGTAGTCGATCAGATGGCAGGCCAGCCGGAAGTCGCCGGCCCCGGCCACCTCGGCGGCGCGGTCGGCGAGGACCTGCGCTCCCCCGGCGAGCTCGGCCAGCTCGGCCGCGAGCACCGCCTCGCGGGCCGGCTTCAAATGCGAAGGTGTCGCGTCCCACCACCCGCCGTACATCCGCCACACGTTGCGAACCACGAACTCGGGCTCGTCGTAGACGGGGTTCAGCCACGGCAGTGCGAGCTTGTCCGGATCGACGCGCACGGTGTGGAGGATCTCGTCGAGGGTGGCCCCGGCGTTCATCATGTCGATCGTCTCGCGGACGAGGCCGTCCAGGACCTCGACGATGTCGCCGAGGACCCGTCGGATCCGGTCGCGCCCGCGGATCGGGAGTCCGTGCGCGGGCATCAGCAGCTCGGCGTCGAGGGCGATCATCTCCCGGAGCGCGTCCGCCCACAGCTCCGGATAACGCTGCACCTTCTGCGGGTTGCCGGCGTTCGGGAACACCCAGATCACCATGTCCCCGGTGACCAACGTCTTCTTCTCGGGGATCCACGCCCAGGTGTGGTCGTCGGTCTCACCCTTGGCGTGCCGGAGTTCGATGTCCAGCCCGCCGGGGCTGATCGTCATCGTCTCCTCGTAGGTGATGTCGGGCCGCGCCGTGCCCTCCGGGATGAACGGCCGCGACCCCTCCCCCAGCGCCATCCCGTGGCGGGGATTGATCCCTCCGAACTGGCGGGCGTTGATGAGGACGTTCCAGTCATTGGTCTTGTCGTAGCGATCGAACCTGGCCGAGACGTTCTCGTGGCCGAGGACGGTGGGCGCCCGGTGCCCGTGGGCCTCGGCGTCGGCCATCACGGCACCCGAGCCTCCGACGTGATCGACGTGGCCGTGGGTGTAGACGAGGGAGTGGACGGGGTCGTTGCGCCAGCCGCGCACCGCTCGCATCACCGCCTCGCCGTGTGCCGCGAGGCTTGCGTCGAACGAGACCAGTCCGTCGTCGGTCCTGATGACGACCATGTGGCTGAACGACTCGACCAGCGCGACGTCGTCGGCGATCTCGGTCAGCGTGTTCGACACCCGATTCGTGGGTTCCTCCGCGACGCCGGTGTCGATCACGCGCTCGGCCAACTCAGCCGGGTCGTCGGTTCGAACCCGGTCGCCGTCGTCGGGCCTCGGGTGCAGCGACGACATGTCAGCGGCGACTGAAGGTGGCCTTGCCGGGGCCGTGCTCGAGGAAGCTCGCCACCCCGGCGACCCGGTCCTCGGTCTCGAAGCAGGCACCGAAGTTGGCGGCCTCGATGCGGCAGGCTTCCTCCAGCGAGACGGCCATGCCGTCCATCATCGCCTTCTTGCAGTACTGGATGGCCTTCGGTCCCTTGGCGTACATCTCGGCCAGCTCGACCGCTCGGGGATAGCACTCGTCGTCGCCGACGACCTCCGAGACCAGGCCGATCTCGAGCGCCTCGGCGGCCGCGACCTGGCGGCCGGTGTAGTTGAGCTCCTTGGCCTTGGTGATGCCGACCAGACGGGGCAGACGCTGCGTGCCGCCGGCCCCCGGGATGATGCCGAGCAGGATCTCGGGCTGGCCGAAGACCGCGCTCTCGCCCGCGATGCGGAAGTCGGTGGTCATCGCCAGTTCGCACCCACCGCCCAGCGCGAAACCGTTGACGGCGCTGATGGTGATCTGGGGCAGGTTCTCGAGAGCGAGGAACGCATCGTGGATGGCGTTGGAGAACTCGATGCCCTCGGCCTCGCTCTGGATCTCGGGGAACTCCTTGATGTCGGCACCGGCCGCGAAGATCTTCGGGCCGCCCCAGACGACCACGGCACCGATGTCGTCCCTGCCGGCCAATTCGGCGGCGATCTCCGCGGTCTCGGCGACGACCTGCTTCGAGATCGGGTTCATGCGGCCGTTCTCGACCCGGATGGTGGCGACCCCGGGTGCGGTGTCGTCCTCGAGCCTGACCAGTTCTCCCACGATGTTCCTCCTCGACGTCGGTCGACGCCAGACCCTAGTGCCGGACGCGCAAGAGGGAGGACGCCTGTCCCGAAGCGTCCTCCCTCTCGATGTGCCCGTGGCCGCTACTCCCCGCAGCCGTTGGGCTCCGCCGCCGAAGCGGCCGATCCTTCGTCAGCTCTCCACGCTGGTGTCCGCCGTTCCTCCTGTGGCCCCGCCTCGCAGCTCCAGACGTCACGGGCCGCCGAGAGTCGCGAGAATTCCTCTGCGGGGTTCGAGAGCCCCGCAGCGATAGGTGGGGTGTGCGAGTGGCAGAGGAGCGGACAGCATCGGGAGGGGCCGGTGACGCGGCCGCATTCCGAGCGGTGTACCGCGCGACGCTCGGCGACGTGTACGGCTACCTGCTGGTCCACACGGGCGGGAATCACGCCGTGGCCGAGGACCTCACCGCCGAGACGTACCTCCACGCCGCCCGCCAGTACCGAGAGGGTTCGCCGGAGGCGGTCACGGGCGCGTGGTTGAAGACCGTCGCCAAGCGCCGCCTGATCGACCACTGGCGCCGTGAGGAGCGGCTCAGTCGGCGAGCCCAGCGGCTCGGACACGAGACGTTGGTGAACCGCCAGGGCCACGCCGATCGCGAGACCGACCGCCTGGCAATCTACGAGGCACTCGGCAGGCTGCCGGACGATCAGCGGCTGGTCCTGACGCTCAAGCATCTCGACGGGCTGACCGTGCGCGAGATCGCCGAGGTCATGGACCGGAGCCCGAAGGCGATCGAGACCCTGCTGACCAGAGCCCGCAAGGCCTTCCGCGCCACCTTCGACCCGACGGGAGGCGAATCGTGAACGACCGGCACATCGACCTCGACGCGCTCCTCGCATCGGCTGCCTCCGATGTTCGCCCGACCGCTGCGTTCGAAGAGGACCTCCTGTTGCGCCTCGAGGACGAACTGGGCTCGGGGAGCAGCGAGCCGTCCATCGACGTCGACCCCATCCCGATCCCGCAGCGAGCAGGCCGCGAACGCCGGCCGGTCCGACCGATGCTCGCGCGCGCGGCAGCGGCGATCGTGGTCCTCGGGCTGGCAGTCGGTCTCGCGTTGTCGATATCGAGTGACCCCGAGACCGTCCAGACCGGACTGCCCGAACCCGCCGTCGAGGTCTTGGCGGAGGCCTGCCGGACACATCTGCCTGTGATCGGTCCCTATGCGATCGAAGGAACCCTGAGTGGCTCCGACACCGGCTGGCAGGCCACCATCGTCGCCGACCTCAGCGGGGCGAGCGATGGCCTGGACGCCGCGCTCCGGACCGGGCGTGAGCTCCTCGTGTCGGGTCCGGTCGCCCCAGACCTCGTCGAACGGACCGACGGACTGATCGACACGGCGCACGACATCGGCGACTTCCTGGCCGACGAGCTGGAACTGTGGGACGCGGGCTTCCGCGACCAGGCACGCACGTCTCTGCCGTTGGTCGCCAACCGCCTCGCCGACCTGGCCACCGACATCGCCTCGCTCGGCGTGCCCGCATGCGAGCCCCCGAACTGACGAAGGACCACCCGATGAACCCACATCGCCTCCTGATCATCATCGGCCTGTTCGTCGTCCTGGCAGTCGCCTGTGGGGCTGACGACGACCCGAGCGCCACTGACACGGGCTCGCCGATCGTGGTGGCGGATCCAACGGCGCCGCCCGAACCGACCGCGGACGAGGTCGACGACCAGGACGCAGCGGATACCGAGGAGACGACCGGCGCAGACCCCGACCTCGAGGACGACGATCCGGAACAGGGGCCTGCGTCGGCGCTGCCGATCCTCACTGCGCACGACTTCGACGAGGCGGTGTATTCGATGGTCTCGGTCGACGGGTACGTGGTGGCGGCGACGGGCACGGGCCTGGTCCGCCTCGACATCGACACCGGGGAGCAGGTCCGGGTCCACGTCGCCGACGAGGACGACCCACGCCTCGAACCGTTCTGGATCGCGGCGGGCGACCACCACGTCCTCGTCGCGTCCGACCGCACGCGGGAGGGCGCCATCGACGCCCTGACCGCCGTCGACATCCGCACGATGGAGCGCGTCGCCCGGATCGACGACCCGGCAGGCGTCGGGCCAGAGCCCACCGGCGTCCGCGACGGCGTCGCGGTCATCACCTCCTTCGGAACCGGACCGGCCCTGGTGGACACCGCGACGCTGGAGCCGCATGCCAGCGGCACCACGCTGCCCGGTGGCCGGATGCTCAACCTCGACGGTGAGATCTGGCACATCGGCGACGACGGGTCCGGCGGGGTGATCGAGATCGCCACCGGAGCGGAACGAGGCTCCTTCGACGGAGCGACCGACGGCGGTTCTCGCTTCGGCGGATGGGAGATGGCGGGACCAGGAGGTCTCTGGTTCGGCAACACCCTCGAAGCCACGTTGCACCGGGTCGACCGAGATTCTCTCGAGGTGACGGCCGTGGTCGACCTCAAGGAGCGCTACCCAGACGCGGCCGTCGACCTCATGGGTGGCGACCCTCGAGACGGGCTCGTCGAGCTGTCGGTGGTGCAGGACGGGGTCCAGTGGCTCATCGTGGCGGGCATGGACACCGAGTCCGGCGAGGTCCTGTGGGACCACGTGTTCTCGCAGTTCGGCACCACCGCCGGCTTCACGATCGCGGAACGCGCGGCATTCGTCGTCGAGGTGGACGGCCGCATCTTCGTCCGAGACCACGCGCGGCGAATCGTCGAGGTGGACACAGCCCGCGTGGGTACCACCACCGGGCCGTGGGTCGATCCGGGCCTTCCGAGCGCCCCATCGCTCGACGAGGAACAGCAGGAGGCCCTCGACACCGTGCGCCGCTACCTCGCCGACCGGGACTCGGTCGAGATCGTCCCGCCGACCGACGCGAGCGTCGCTCTCGCCCCGGGAGCGGAGGAGTGGCCGCCGCGGTTCGTGACGATCCTCGACGACCGCGCCTTCCTGCGCATCTGGCCGGGCGCCGGGACCGACAAGATCGGCGTTCCGTTCTCGCTCGACCGATCCGACGATGGCTGGACCATCGACGGTCGGCTCATCTGTCACCTCGCCTCCTTCACCGCCGAACAGAGCCGGCTCTGCGACAGCTGAGCCGGCTCCGGGCTGTCAGGACACGTCGGCGAGGTGGATCGGGACATGGTCCTCGGCGTCGTCGGTGCAGTGAGCACACCGTGGCCGAGAAATCTCGCGGGGTTCGGGGGTTCCCGAGCGATAGATGAGGTGAGGCGGGACGCCGGACGGGCGGGGGTACTGAACGTCCGACCCCACCTCCGTGGAGTGCGCACGATCACCTCGTCCGGCCGATGCCCGGGTCAGGGGTCGGGCGAAGCCTGCCCGTGCGGTGATCCCGTCCGGGCTCGAAGGGAGACAGGAATGACCACCAACGATCACCAGGCCGAGGCGGAGACGGACCCGAGAGACGACCACCCGTTCAACGTGTCGCGCCGCAAGGCCCTGCAGGCGGCGGGGCTCATGGCCGGCGGTGCCGCCGTCGCGACCGTCGCCACCGCGGCACCCGCTGGGGCGCACGAGTACCACACGTCACGCCGGCGCAAGAAGCTCGTCGTCGACGTCGCCTGTGACAACCGCACGTTCAACGTGACCCTGCCGGAGGCGCGGGTCCCGACAGAGAACGAGATCCCCGTCGCGGACGGCTTCCCGCCGAACGGCACGCCGTTCTTCGTCGAAGGGGCGCTGTTCCCCGCGAACACCATCCCCACCGGCGCCGAGAACTGGGATCTCGACGGCAACGCGGCGGCCGCCATCGGACACTGGTTCTGCTACGGCTGGTTCGTGAGCCGGGCCGACCGCGTGGACCCCCACGTGATCACGACCCAGACCTACCTCTTCCAGCGGATCAGTCAGGAGGACCCGTTCCCGACCCGACAGATCCAGAGCCACGGGCTCGAGGGCACGTTCGGCACCGAGGTCGCCACCCGGTCGATCATCGGTGGGACGGGCATCTACCGCAACGCGTCGGGTCGGGTCCTCCAGGACACGATCGGCACGAACAACACCTTGGACGACTTCGACTTCCCGGGTGCCAACTTCCGGTTCCGTTTCGGGCGGCAGTGAGCGGCCTGATCCGGCGGGCCGCGATCGCGCGGGAACCCTTCGGCTCGGGCCGGCGGTCCAGTGAGACACCGATCGCCGGCCCGAGTCGGAGCATGACCGGATGACAGGAAGCGGGGTGCACGCCGTCGTCGACGTGCACCCCGCTCTCCCGTCGTGGGCGGCGCTCCGGGATCAGCCGCCCAGCTCGATGCCGTCGATCAACGACTGGGCCTCGGCGACCCACTCGGGGAACTCCGCCGTCGCCGCCTCGAGGATCACGAAGATCGTCCCGGCCGGATGCCGCACGGTGTGGATCCGCTGCGGGGACTCCTCGGTGGCCACCCACGGGCCGAAGGCGAAGTCGAAGAGGACGAGACAGGCCATGCCGCAGTCACCCCGGCGGTCCGCCACCCCGACGACGGCGACATCCACCCAGGGGGCGTCGAAGCCCGAGATCGTGCGCTCGCCGCTGTCGACCACCTCGAGCTGAGGGATCTGGTCCACCCAGGTGACGAGGTCGTCGGGCACCGGAACCCACGATACGGGCGGCCCGTCCGGCCCGCCGATGTCCGCGGGATCCGCCAGACCGTTGACCGGCTCGAGGACCGCGAGTCCCTGGAACGAGAGTCCGCTGCCCTGCCCCGAGGTCAGACCGATGAAGCTCGGCAAGGCGATGTCGAGACCGAGCGGCCGGTCGATCTCGATCGCGAACGGCATCGGCAGCAGGTCGGCGAAGTACCGACCGGGCTCGAGCTCGGGCGCCGACTCGATGCCTCCGAGATCGAAGGGATCGACCGGCTCGAGTTCGGCCGGGACCGGCAGCACGCGCAGACCGGTGAGCACGTCGCCGCTGAACGCCGCGAAGTCCTCGAACCGGTCCGGCGTCGCCTGCGTTAGCGCGAAGACCCGGCCATCGGGTTCGGGGATCGACCAGAGACGAAAGCGCCACTCGTCGCCGGCGATGATCGCTCCGAACGTGTCGTGGGCCAGCAGGGCGACGCAGTCGCCGAAGAAGCACTCGAAGGTGTCGGTGGCCCCGTCGGCGACGGTCAGGTCCCACCAGGGCGCATCGACCCCGCTGGTGCGGTCGACGCCGCTGTCGAGGATCTCGATGCCGGCGATGGCCTCGACGTAGGATCCGATGTCGTCGGGAAGCGGTGTCGGCGGGTCCTCGGGAGTCGGTCCGGGCACGCCGGTCGACTCGAAGACGGCGGTCAGGACGTTCTCGCCCCGCGTCGCTCCCGGAACACCGAAGCCGATCAGGCCGGGCAGTTCGTCGACCATCGCCACGTCCACCGGCACGGTCAACGACAGCGGTGTGTCGAGGGCGTCGCTGATCACCTCGGTCCCGGCCGCGGCGAGCGCACCGTCGCCACTCGGCTCGCCCTCGAGGATGAGATCGGTCAGCGGGCTCGCGGCTGCGCCGTCCGGCATCGCGACCAGGTGCAGCGACGGCACGACGGTGTCCGCGAGGGCCAACGCCTCCTCCAGTGCATCGCTGCCCACGAAGGACTCCGCCGTCGCCATCACCACGCCGCGGTCGGTGTCGAAGAGCCACATCCGACCGAACTCGGGCGGGATCCACCCGAAGTCGGCACTGGCGGACGTGGCGAGCCCGGTCCGATCGACACGGAGGAGC
>JBCCFK010000074.1:0-15568 GCA_039029775.1 Actinomycetota bacterium
CGACCCCCGCTGCTTCGATCGGTAGTTTGGCCCATATTGGTTCGGCTGAGCTGGTCATTCGACCCGCCGTGACGCCGATCAGGCCGTCCCGCGGGGCGAGGTCATGGTAGGTGCCAGGTCGGACCGGGGGCCGACACCGCTCGTCGGAGGCGTTCCAGGTAGCGGTCGCGCGGCATGTCGGTGGCCCCGAGGGTGGTCAGGTGGCTCGTGGTCCACTGCACGTCGAAGAGCGCTCCCGGGATGCCCTCGAGCTGGCGCACGACCGCGACGACAGCGGCCTTCGAGGCATCGGTGACCCGATGGAACATCGACTCGCCGGCGAAGAAGGCGCCGATCGACACGCCGTAGAGGCCGCCCGCGAGCTCACCGTCGGCCCAGATCTCGACGCTGTGCGCCCAGCCCAGCCGGTGGAGCTCGGAGTAGGCCTCGAGGATCGGCCCGTTGATCCAGCCGTGGGGACGGTCCGGGTCGCCGCAGGCGGCCATCACCTCGGTGAAACACCGGTCGACGGTCACCTCGAAGCGGCGCATCGAGCGCGTCAGCGATCTGCTCACGTGCAGGTCCGCCGGCTCGATCACGCCCCGAGGGTCCGGCGACCACCAGCCCATCCGTTGGGGCTCACCGACCGGCATCGGGAAGTAGCCGGCCCGGTACGCCTCGAGCAGCGTGCCGGGCTGCAGGTCCGCGCCGACAGCGACCAGCCCGTCGGGGTCGACGGCGTCGACGTCTGGGAACTGCCATCCCGTCGTCGGCGGTTCGGTCGGGGCCCGCCTGGTCTGCTCCACAGCAGGAGTGTTGCACGTCGCCCCGCCCCCCGTTCCACCGCCGGTACTCTCCGAGCGTGACCGACCGGATCGAGCTCGCCCCGCTGGCCAAGATGGCGTCCAACGCGCTGGCCGCTGCGGCAGGTGATGTCCTGGCGCTGTGGCCGGCCGCTCAGCGGCGCCCCCTGCCCCGGACCCTCACGTCGGTGACCCACCTCGCGGAGCACGAGGAGGGGCACACCTACGACACGGTCGCCTCGGTCGGCCAGCTCGGGGTCGCCGTGGACCTGGAGGCTCTGATCGCGCGCATCCGCACGGCGATGACGGCCGAGAGCGTGCTGGTGTTCTGCGAACCGACCATCGCATCGGACCAGCCGACGACGAGTCCTCCCCACGACGTCACCACGTCGCTGTGGCGAGCCGGGCTGACGGTCTTCGAGTGTCGACGTGAGCGCCGCCGAGTCCGGCTCCGGACCGCCGAGTACTGCTGGGGGCGAGCCCGGCTGACACCCGACTACGCGCCGCCGCGGCGTTGGGCCGAGGGCGCCTGACGACCGGCGAAACGACCGAGGAGACGCCTCGGGGGGCCAGTAGCGTGGTCGATCGTGGGTTTGCTCGTGCAGAAGTTCGGAGGCACGTCGGTCGCCGATGCCACGCGGATGCGTGAGGTGGCCGATCACGTGCGGCGATGCCGTCGCAACGGCGACGACGTCGTCCTGGTCGTGAGCGCGATGGGCAAGGAGACCGACGAGCTGCTGCGGCTCGCCGACGAGGTCTCCACCACTCAGCCCGGCCGTGAGATGGACATGCTGATCACGGCCGGGGAGCGCAAGTCGATCGCCCTCATGTGCATGGCGTTGCACGACATGGGCATCCCGGCCGATTCCTACACCGGATCCCAAGCCGGGTTCCTCACCGACACCAACCATCGCAACGCCAAGATCCTCGATGTCCGCCCGGAGCGCATCCGCCAGTCGGTCGATGCAGGACGCGTGGCGGTCGTCGCCGGTGCACAGGGCGTCTCCACCGAGAACGACGTGACGTTCCTCGGACGGGGCGGCTCGGACACCACCGCGGTCGCCCTGGCCCATGGGCTCGGCGCCGACGCCTGCGAGCTCTACACCGACGTGTCCGGCGTGTTCACCACCGACCCGCGTGTCTGCCAGACCGCCCGCAAGATCCCTCGGATCAGTTTCGACGAACTGCTCGAGATGACCGCCGTCGGTTGTCCCAAGCCCGTCATGCGATCCGTCGAAGTCGCGCGCACCTACCAGGTGCCGCTGCACGTCCGTTCCGCGTTCACCTGGGAGCCCGGCACCTGGGTGGTCGAAGAGGAGGAAGTCATGGAGAAGGCCATCATCCGAGCCGTGGTCCCGGACACGTCACAGGCAAAGGTCACCATCGCCGGCGTACCCGACGAGCCGGGCGTGGCCGCCCGCCTGTTCCGGACGCTGGCCGACGCCGAGGTCAACGTCGACATGATCGTGCAGAACGTGTCGGCCCACGGCGATCACACCGACATCTCGTTCACGGTCCCGCGCGAGCAGCTGGAGATCGGCGAGTCGGTGACGTCGGACATGGCGAAGGAGCTCGGCGCCACCACCGTCTCGACCGACGACAACATCGGTCGCGTGTCGGTCGTGGGCGCCGGCATGGCGTCGAATCCCGGCGTCGCCGCCAAGATGTTCGAGACCCTGTCGGCGTCCGACGTCAACATCGAGATGATCTCGACTTCGGCCATCCGCATCAGCTGCGTCGTGGCCGAGGACCAGGTCGACCGCGCCACCATCGCCCTGCACGACGCCTTCGAGCTCGAGGGCTGATCCCCACGGCCACCGTGCAACGTCGCCTCCCCGTGTCGCTCCAGGTCACCTGGACCGAGGACGGCGCGGCGTTCTGGGGCTGGGAGCACGGCCGAGCCCTGCCGGGCGATCAGCTCCGGCGCGCCGCGGGCGGGGTCCTCGGCTCGTGGTGGGCGACGCGCGAGGCCGACCTCGAGTCGGTCGTGGTGCCCGTCCCGGATCACGACGTCCTCCATGCCACCGCGCTGGTGGCGTCGCCGCGCCTCGTGGTCGACCTCATGGCCGACCGCTACCCGACCCAGGCGTGGAGCCCGTCGCTTCGGTGGTTGCACGGGGCGGCCTCGCTCTGCATCGACGCCGCGGTCACCGGGCTGATCCTGCCGACGCTCGAGACGACCGGGCTGCGGTGGCACGCCGGGTGGGAACTGATCGACCACGCGTCGCTGGACATCCGGATCGACCGCCTGCTCGAGACCGTCCCGCCGGTCGTGTTGGCCGCCAGCTCTGCCGATGCCCGGGCCATCATCGATCGGCTGGCCGATGCCTCGTGTCGCCGAGCGCTGAGCGCATCACAGTGGAAGCCGCCGTTGCCGCGGTCGCGGTCGGCCCACGTCGTGGCCGCCCGCCGCGTGGCCACCGGTCTCGGCGACGAAGGTGGTGTGGTCGTCGGCGAGAACGAGCGCCACGAGTCCACGTTTGCGGTGCTGAGCGCGGCGATGAGCGAGGTCCGTGCGATGGCGGAGGGTTCGACCCCGCTGGCCAGTCGCGGACGGCTCGAGCCGCGCGAGCCGGGCGAACCCTGGTTGCTCCAGTTCGAGGTGGTGTCGCAGGACGACCCCACCCAGGCAGTGGGCTGGCACGAGGTCTTCGACGGCACGGCGGCCGCCAAGGCACTGGTGGAGGGCCGGTCGCTCTCGCCGGTGCGGCGCTACCTCCGCGATCTGTCCGGTCGGCTGGCGGCGTTGGTCCCGGGCCTCGACCGCCTCGACGACGACGGGCCCACCGGTGAGATCGAGCTCGACCTCGACGAGGTCGCGCTGTTGTTGGTGGACGGGCTGGATCTCTGTGAGCGCGCGGGTGCTCCGATCCTGGTGCCGAAGGGTCTGGTCCGGCGACGGCTTCGCCTGACCGCGAAGGCCACGCCCACCGAAGGTGGCGGGGTGTCGGCCGATCTCGGCACCACGATGGTCGACGTCGACTGGGGCCTGGCGATGGGCGACGAAGCGCTCACCGAACAGGAGCTCAAGGCGCTCGCGGACGCACAGTCGGGGCTGGTCCAGCTCCGCGGTGAGTGGGTGCGGGTGGACACGGCCGAGGCGCGAGGCGCGTTGCAGGACCTGACCGACAAGCGGTCGACACAGTCGCAGGTGTCGCCCGCCGAACTGCTCAAGGCGGCCGCCGCTGCGCTGGCCGCCGGCGAGGTCGAGTTCGAGACCGATGACGCCACCACCAACGATCACGCCAGCGCGGACTCGTGGCTGACTGAGCTGATGGCGGGTCTGCCCGACGACGAGCTGCGCGAAGCCTTCGAGCCAGGGCTGTTCGAGGGCGAGCTGCGGCCCTATCAGCGGCGGGCGCTCGGGTGGATGCAGTTCCTCGGTCGTCTCGGTCTCGGCGGATGCCTGGCCGACGACATGGGCCTCGGCAAGACGCCTACGACGCTGGCGCACATCCAGGGCCGCGCCGGGGTCCGCCCGACCCTCGTCCTGTGTCCGTTGTCGGTGGTGCACAACTGGGAGGCCGAGGCCATCCGTTTCACGCCGACGCTGCGGGTGACCGTCGTCCACGGCCCGTCTCGGCCGACCGGCGAGAAGTTGGTCGACGTCGTTGCGGAGTCCGACCTGGTGATCAGCACGTACGGCACCGCGACCCGCGACGTCGACACGCTGCGCATGATCGACTGGGAGCTGGTCGTCTGCGACGAGGCGCAGGCGATCAAGAATCACCACACCAACGCGGCGCAGGCCGTGCGTGAGCTGAACGCCGAGCAGGTGATCGCGCTCACCGGCACGCCGGTCGAGAACCGTCTCGCCGAACTGTGGGCGATCCTCGATGCGGTCAACCCCGGCATGCTCGGCGGCGTCACCTGGTTCCGGGACCGATTCGCCACGCCCATCGAGCAGCGGGGCGACGAGCAGGCGCTGGAGGGCATGCGCCGGCTGACCGGACCGTTCGTCCTTCGCCGCACCAAGGCCGACAAGTCGCTGGTGCCCGATCTCCCGGACAAGATCGAGCAGGTCGCCTGGGCCAACCTCACGTCCGAACAGGCCGGCCTCTACCGGGCGGTGCTCGACGACTTCCTCGCCGAGGCCGACGAGGAGGAGGGCATGAAGCGGCGGGGCCTGGTGCTGGCGACGCTCACTCGCCTCAAGCAGATCTGCAACCATCCCGCTCACTTCCTGGCCGACGGCTCCACCATCGCCGGACGGTCCGGCAAGCTCGACCGATTCGACGAGCTGGTCGACGAGTTGCTCGATGCGGGGGAGCGGGCACTGGTGTTCACCCAGTACAAGGGGATGGGCGACATCCTCGCCGAGCACCTGGCCGATCGCCTCGGCGACCGGCCGGCGTTTCTCCACGGCGGCGTGTCCCGCGGCCGGCGCGAACAAATGATCGAGGACTTCCAATCCGGCGCCAGCCTGCCGCTGCAGCTGGTGTCGCTGAAAGCGGGCGGCACCGGCCTCAACCTCACCGCCGCCAGTCGGGTCATCCACTACGACCGCTGGTGGAATCCGGCGGTCGAGGACCAGGCCACCGACCGGGCGTGGCGCATCGGCCAGCAGCGCACGGTCTTCGTGCACAAGCTGGTCTGCCAGGGCACGTTGGAGGAGCGCATCGACGAGCTCTTGAGCGAGAAGAAGGCGCTGGCCGACCGCGCCGTCGGCTCGGGGGAGAACTGGCTCACCGAGATGAGCACCGACGAGCTGCGCGACCTGATGTCGCTCGACCCGAGAGTCGGGGCCGACTCGTGAGTCGGCTGATCAACGCCGAGGCGCAGGAGCTGGCCGAGTTGGCCGCGGTGCTGGCCGAGGGAGCTCGGCTGAGCCGGGGGCGCCAGTACCAGAAGCGCGGCCAGGTCACCGACCTCATGGTCGAGCCCGAGGCGGTCACCGCGTCGGTCCACGGGTCCCGCGATGAGCCCTACGACGTGACGATCGCCTGCAAGGCGGCAGGCCAGAACGAGCGATCGGCTGCCGCGGTCGATCCGACGGCGGTCGTGCCCAAGGCGTTGGACATCGCATTCACGTGCCACTGCCCGGACTGGGGTGACCCGTGCAAGCACGGCGTCGCCGTCCTGCTGGAGTTCGCCCGCGAGGTCGACGACGATCCGTCGCTGCTGCTCCGGTGGCGAGGCATCGACGATCTCACCCCGCCCCCGCCGGCCGGGACCGAGTCGCTGAACGCATCCCCTGCGCCGGCGCCGACGCCGCAGAAGCCCGACCGCTCGCCACCGAGGCCGACCACCGAGCGCGCCGCGGTGCCGACGGCTCGGAACCTGCGGACCTCGCCAGTCGGCGAGGCCGAACAGGCCGGGACCCACCAGGCCGACGTCGGGGTCGAGGCCGAGGTAGGGGCCGACGACGTCGAGATCGGGGGTCCGCTCGACCTGTTCTTCGGCGGCGCCATGCCCGACGACGGCACCTTGCTCGGCCCGCTGGAAGAGGTGCAGCTCGATGCGTACGGGGCCGTGCGCATCGAGGTCGAGAACGTCGACTTGGCTCCCGTCCTCGAGGACGCGCTCGACGCCATCGCCGACCACTGGCTGTCTCGCTGAGCGCCGTGTCTGAGCACGGGACGTGCTCGACCGCGTTGGGACGGCCCAAAGCGGGCCGACCGGCTGGTCTTAGCGCTGACACCTAGGCTGACCTGATGGCATGGGGAAGTCGAGCGATCGTCGGCGCCGCGGTGGCGGCGAGCGTCGGTCTGGCCGGTTGTGCCATCGATTCCGACCTCAGCGTCGACGATCCCGATGCGCTGGTCGACGGGTCCCGCCTGCTGGTCCCGCCCGATGGTGGGATCCACCTCGCGGGGTTCGGCCTGGACGGTCGGCTCGACGAGATCGAGGCGAGCGTCGTCGACGGCCGGGTGGTGGTCCGCCAGCCGGCGGCGCACTGCGACGGCTACGACGTCGACGTCGCGCTGGAGGAGGTCGACGGGTCCGTGGCCATCGTCGTGGCGACCACCGAACGGGGCCGGTGTGATGACATCGGCGAACGACTCGTCATCGAACTGACGCTTCGATCACCGGCCGCCGTCGATGCCGTTACCGTCGAGGGGACCTACGAGCGCGGCTGAGTCCGGACGTCGCTCAGCCATCCGGCTCCGGGCCCAGGTCGAGGCTGAACTGCCATCCCACCTCGGTCAGCCCGAGCGAAAGCGCCAACGCGATGGACGCCTCGTTGGTCATAGCCGCTCGCCACTGCGGCAGGAGGCCCGCGTCGGTCGCGGCCGCCAGGGTCTGCAGCGCTGCGCGCCTCCCGCAGCCGGTTCGGCGGCTGGTGTCCGCCGTCAGGACCCCGATCTGCGCGATGTCGTGCGGCCAGGGGGCCCAGCCGCAGACGGCGCCGTGACCACCGGTCGGGTCGAGGGCGAGATGGATGCCGGTGGTGTCTCGGTCGAGGCCCGATTCGTTGCGTTCGCCCTCGGACGCATCCTCGAGCGCTCGTCGCACTCGGGGGTCGTCTGACGCCAGCGGCCCGATCACATCGGCGACGGGTTGTCGGGTCCCGGTGCCGTAGAAGAGGCAGGCCGGACCCAGTGTCCGCACCGGAGCGAGGGCCGACGCGTACGAGCCCGGGTGGAGCCGGTCACCCGGGTCCATTCCGTCGACGGTGTCGCGTACCCGGTCGAGATGAACACCGGGGCTGGCCACGACGACGTTCCCCGCCATGGCCACGATCCCCACCCAGCCTTCGGGGGAGCACCGATGGTCGTCGGACCGGACGGAGGTGAGCGGCCGGGAGAATCCATCGGGCGCGTTGGTGAGGTCTCGCCAGAGCGTCAGGACGTGCTCAGTGGTCGGGTCCACCCCGCCGAGTCTGTCACCGGTGCTCGGGACGTCAGCCAGGATTCCGTCGGACCGGCGCCCTCAGCGCCTGATCTCGCCGAGAGCGGCGAACCGGAGCATGTGGGCCTGCCCGGCGTGGAGCGCGTACTCATCGACCATCTTGATCAGGACGGAGCAGAGGGGGCGGCCGTGGCCCTCGCCGGCGGTGTCGAACGAGGCCATGGCAGAAATGGCGGCCTCGGACTTCTCGACCTCCGCGAAGTACCAGCCCAGGTCCTCCTCGATGGTGTCGACCGATCCGCCGGCGTAGTCGTCCTCGCCGTACCGCATGGCGAACTCGCCGCCGCCGAGCCCCCACGAGATGTAGACGTGCTCCATCTGGGTCATGTGTCGGATGAGCCCGAGCACCGACAGCTCCACCGGCGGCACCGACCAGGCCACGAGCTGCTCCGGCGAGAGGTCACGGAGCTTCCGCAGGAACTCGTGCCGTTGGTAGCGCAACCACGCCTCGGCGAACTCCCGCTCGCCGAGTGCAGCCGGATCCGGCTCGGTCCCCGCCGAGAGATCGAGATGCGCCAGCGCGTCGATCGTCATGGCTCGGAGACTACGTGCACGTCTGACGGCGGTGTCAGAGCGATGTCGGCTGCCCATCCGCTGGGTGCGGAACGGTCCGATGCGGTGTCAGAGCAAGACCCCGCGCTGACACCTGGTTCGGTCGGTCGGTCGACGAGTCATGGCCCGCGTCGGGTCGGTCCGCGTTTGGGTGCGCGTTCGTCAGGCGTTGCCGGTCTGGTGTGCCAGCCGCAGCCCGGTGATCGTTGGAGCGTGAGGCTGGTGTTGTGGATGTGTCGGTGACACCCGGCGCAGACGAGGGCCAGATTGTCGATGTCGGTCGGTCCGCGTACCGGCGCGTTGGCCGGCATCAGGTGGTGCGCCTCACACCGCTGGGGTGCGGCCCCGCAGAGCACGCAGCCGCGGTCACGGGCCACCAGGGCGTCCCATTGGGCTGGTGTGGCGGTGCGGATGCGGCGGCCGTGCCAGAGCACCTCGCCCTCGCCGGAGAAGATGGTGCCGACGAGATCGGCGAAGCACCCGAACCGCTCGAGCTCGGGCGTCGGGAGTGGCCCGGATCCAATCAGCACGGCGGGTCCGGCGAGCTCGCCGAAGAGGTCGCGGACCGTGGCGGCGATGTGGATGGTCGCCTTGGTACCTGCTGCGGCAGCGCCTCGAGGGGGCTCGCTGGATGAATGAGGGACGGTCTCGCCGTTGCAGATGGCTTCGTAGGCGGCGTCGAACCAGCGCTGGTCGTCGGTCCGCGGGTGCTTGCGAGCCGGGACGTCGCGACCACCCTCTGCCCTATAGAGGGCGTCCGCCCGGCCCGCGATCGCCGCTTCCATCTGGTCGATCGACT
Organism: Actinomycetota bacterium; assembly: GCA_039029775.1. Lineage (GTDB taxonomy): Bacteria > Actinomycetota > Acidimicrobiia > Acidimicrobiales > UBA8592 > JBCCFK01. Next base: position 8,986 of record JBCCFK010000074.1, read on the forward strand.
GCTTGTCGCCTTCGAACATCAACGCCGAGGTGCCGCGCTTGGTCACGAACCGGCTGACCCCGCGCTTCAACCAGTGCCGCCGCGCCTGACGATCGACTTCGGCCTGGTCGGCGCGAGCGTCCTCCCACGCGCGGGCGGCGCGTCGGGCCTGATCGGGGTTCTGCGTACAACGCACCCGATCGATCAGATCCGGATCGGATGCGGCGTCATTGTCGGTCCGCGCCACCGACTCAGCGATCGCATCCAGCTGTCCGGTCGACAACGACCCGGCCTGGGCTTGGACGAGGAGTGCCGGGTTCTCCAGGATCGCTTCGGCCCGACGCTTCACTTGCTCGGCGTCACGGTTGGATCGGTCACTACCGGCGCCCGCCGCCCGGCGGGCCTCGGCGTCGGCGGCGCCGGTGCTGAGCTTGCGGGCTACCGCTTCGGTCTCGACCAACTCCAGCGCCCGGATCGACGCCCGGGACTCAGCCGCCGCCTCATCGACAGGCAGCTCTCGGAGGCGCTCGATCAGCACCGCACGGGCGGCCGCGACCGACCCGTCGTCGACCCGCTCCCCGCCCGGGAGGTCCAGGACCTCGGCCACCGCCATACCCACACACTACGAAGCACCACTGACACTCTCGGCCTAGCGCCAGTGCGCTCCGACGTCCCCCGCTCGGCGGTGCGGGCGGGTCCGACGGGGCTCCGGGTCGGGCCAGGCGATCTCAAGACGGGCCGGCCGTCACCCGATGTGGATGCGGTGAAGTCTCTCGCGGTGATGGCGGTGGTCATCGGCTTGTCGAGCGGATGCTCAGGCGGCGACACCCCCGGCGCGTCCGAGGGGCACCCCGTCGTCGCGTCGGAGCGGATCTGGACCGATGCGGGCGTCGTCGTCTCCGGCACCGTGATCGTCGATCGGCCAGGACCTCCGGATTGCGGCTTGGTCATGGCCCGCGTGATCAGCATCGGTGACCGAGTGGGTGAGCCGATCGACGACGGCTCCGAACGCCGGTTCTTGTGGGCCCCTCGCCATGTCCTCGACGAGGAGTCGCGGCTCGGCCACGTCTCGTCGCTCGGAGCGAATGTGGAGGACACGGGACTCCGATCCGGAAGCCTCGAGCTCTGGCACGATCCAACCGACCGTGAGGTCCTGTACGTGGTCGATGCGTCAGAGTTCCAGGCCTACGAGCCCATCGACCGCAACAGGGCCCTGTGCGACTGACCGCGCTTCGGTTCAGAGATCGCGCCCACGGGAGATGTCCCCCGAACCGGCGTTAGGGGACGGTCGGCGTGGTACGAAGGCCAGGTGAACGAAGCCCTCTCGGATCGGTCCATCACGCCGCCGGTCTTCGCACTCGCGTCCGATGACCCCGGTCTCCTGGCTTTCGTCTCGGTGGCCGATGCCGAGGGCTACGCGGAGCCGTGGGATGTGAACGACGGACTTTGGCGGTTCTGGGACTGCACCGGCAGGGTGCTCGCCCCGCCCAGCCGGATCGACGAACGGCGGGAGTGGACAACCCTTGTCTCGACGGACCGAGCCGAGCCGGAGGTGTTGCGCCACCTCCTGATGCGTGAGCTGGCCAGCCTCGGGCAGAACGACGAGGCCCGCTCAGGCATGGACCTGAGAGCGTTGTGCGAGCTCGCAGCCGAGCGAATCAACTACCGGCGACCGACGCGAGTCCGGCTGCTCCTCAAACGGCTCTTCGGCCGAGGGAAGTGACCAGGACCACCATCCCCGAGGTGCCGATCGGTGACGCGCCGATCTGGTGATCGAGGGCGTCGCCGCTCGCATCTGCTGGACGGGCTCCTGACCAGCGCCGTTTGCCGCGACACTGGCAGTCTGTATGCATGAGGCGGAAGAGGTCGATCGCGAACGTCGACAGCTCGATCTGATCACAGACCGACTCGCTCGCTTTCGTAGAGGGGAACTCGGGATAGCGCCCGTCATCAATGATCTGGAAGCGCTCCGGTACGAGCTCCGTTCGGTCGACGAAGCTTGGATCGATCGGTTCGTCGAAGCCTGGGGCCACCTTGAGATCTCGTATGCCGTAGCGCTCGACCGGCTTGAGCCAATCCCTACCGTCGCGGACCGCATCGTCGCCGATGGCGTCGATCAGTTGGAGCGACTGGTAGCCGAGGCCCGCGCTGCGCTCGACCGCTAGTGGCGAGGGGCGCCACCCACGACGCGCGGAGTCGGGCATCCCCGAAGTGCCGTTCGGGGATGGTGCGGGCCCTGGATTCCGGGACGGTGAAGTCGTCGCGACCAAGGGGGGTCCCGCCGTTGGGTCAGCCGCCGATGTCCAGCGTGGCCCTGGCCACGATCGGCGAGCCGCCGAGGATGCCGCGCTCGGGGGCCTGCTGCGCCGCGAAGCCGATGATCGGGCCGACGTCGGCCTTCAGCTCCTCGGTGATCTCGATGCGGCCGTCGTCGTCGACGGGGTAGACGTTCCATCCGCCGCTGGGCGATGAAGCGAACAGCGTCCCGTCGTCGAACGCGAACGTCACGCCGGCGCAGACGGGGTCGACGGTGAACACGATGTCGACCTCGTTGGACTCGGGGAGGTAGGTCGCCTCGAGATCCGCGGCCCCTTCGGGGTCGCACACGGCGGCGACGGTGAACGCACCTGTTGCGGCCACGCCCCCGGTCTCGTCGACGATCAGCTCGACCGCCCAGTCCTGAGCGCCCTCGCGGGTGCCGAGGAGCTGATCGGTCAGCGTCACCGCGCCGGTGTCGTCGAGCGTCAGAGGCCTCGTGATCGGGAGGCCGCGTTCGGACGGCGTCCCCGACAGGGTCACGGCGACACCCGTGCACGCCGGGTCGAAGTCGATCTCGAACGTGACCGCCTCACCGGACTCGTCGACCGTGGCGGTGATCGACGCGCTCTCGTCCAGGCCACACCCGGCACTCGCGTCGGCGGCGCTGCCCGCCACCGTCTCGTCCGGCTCGCCGCTGTCTCCGGCGGCCGTCGTGGCCTCGGGGGTCTCGATCGTCTCGAGGTCGTCGCCGTCGCCCCCGGTGGTCACCAGGACTGCAATCCCCACGATCAGGACGATCGCCGCCGCCACCATCGCCACCAATCCTCGCGTCGTCATCGGGCGTTCCTCCGCCGTCGGTCGGAGGTCGACCCGGAGGACCGACAGGTCCTCCTGATCGACCGCCGAGGTCTTCTGTCGTGCCTCCGTCGCCACCCGCTCCCGCAACGTGTCCACGAAGGCGTCCGCCGGGTCCTCGCCGAGCGTGGAACGGAGGGCCTGTTCGAGGTCGTCAGCCATGGCCATCTCCGGTTCGCGATGTGTCGGACTCGTCATGGAGCCTCGCCCGGAGCTCGCGGCGCGCTCGGGTGACCAGGCCCTCGATCGACTTGACCGACCGTCCGAGGTGCTCGGCCAACGCCGGCACCGTGAAGCCGTCGATGTAGTGCAGCGTGAGCACCACTCGGTGATCGACGCTCAACTCGCTCAGCGCAGTCTCGACCCGGATCCGCTCGGCCTGGTCGAGTTCCAGAGCCTCGTGCTCCGCGGCCCCGACGAGTCGCAGCTTGCGCTCGTGGCGCTCGTCGCGTCGCAACACGTCGACGAGACGGTTCCGGGCGACCGTGAGGAGCCAGGCGATCGAGATGGAACCGGGGTCGTCGTGCGCCCTGATCGCTGCGATGAAGGCCTCTTGGGTGATGTCCTCGGTCAACGCGTGGTCGCGGCATCGTTGATGGACGTACCGGTAGACCTCGCGGACGTGGCTGTCGTACACGTCTTCGAACGACTGCATCGAGCGATCCAAGCTCGTCGTCGTGTCGTCCGGCTCGTGTCCCATCACCTGTTCAACGCTCACCGTCGACGAATCCCCTCGTCGGGATTCTCTCGCGCGAGGGGTCGAGCTCCGTGCGAGGCCGCCGAGGGGCGACGCGAGGCCCGAAACCGCTGGGGTTGAGCGATGGGCGCCGGTAGCCTGAAGCCCATGCATGTTGGAATCGTCGGCGCCACCGGTCAGGTCGGTGGCGTCATGCGCCAGATCCTCGTCGAGCGGAACTTCCCGATCGACAGCATCCGCCTCTTCGCCTCCGCGCGGAGCGCCGGGTCCACCATCGAGTTCGCCGGTGAGGAGATCACCGTCGAAGACGCCGCCACCGCCGACTGGGCCGGCCTCGACATCGCGCTGTTCTCCGCAGGTGGCGGCACCTCCAAGGAGATCGCACCGACGGTCGCCGCGGCCGGCGTCACCGTCATCGACAACTCCTCCGCGTGGCGCATGGACCCCGAGGTCCCGCTCGTCGTGCCCGAGGTCAACGAGCACGCGCTCGACGACATCCCCAAGGGCATCATCGCCAACCCCAACTGCACGACGATGGTGGCGATGCCGGTCCTCAAGCCGCTCTCCATCGAGGCCGGCCTCGAGCGCATGATCATCGCCAGCTACCAGGCCACCTCCGGTGCCGGTCTCAGCGGCGTGGCCGAGTTCGACGAGCAGGTCCAGAAGGTGCACAGCCGCGCCGCCGAGCTGACCTTCGACGGCCGGTCGGTCGACGTGCCCGCCGGCGACAACTTCGGCGAGCCGATCGCGTTCAACGTCGTCCCCAAGTGCGGCGGCATCGTCGATGACGGTCTGCTCGAGACCTCCGAAGAGCAGAAGCTGCGCCTCGAGAGCCGCAAGATCCTCGAGCTGCCGCACCTCGCCGTGTCGGCCACCTGCGTGCGCGTGCCGGTCTTCACCGGCCACTCGCTCGCGATCACCGCCGGGTTCCGGGATCCGATCTCCGCCGAGCGTGCCACCGAGCTCCTGTCGCAGGCCGACGGTGTGGTCCTCGACGACGTCCCCACGCCGCTCAAGTCCGCGGGCGTCGACGACACCTTCGTCGGCCGCATTCGCCCCGACGACGTGTTCGACAACGGACTCTCGCTGTTCGTCTCCGGTGACAACCTCCGCAAGGGCGCCGCCCTCAACGCGGTCCAGATCGCCGAAGCCGTTCTCGCCCGCAACGGTTGATCGGACTCGCCGGACCGGTGCCGCATCGGTCGGGCCACCGGCTACCTTCAGGCGCCATGCGGCTGCTCGCGGTCTTCCTCTCGTTCCTGCTGATCGCCACGGCATGCGGGGGTGACGACGACACCACCGACGCCGATGCCGCGCCCGCGGTCGAGGACACCGGGGCCACCACCGACGACAGCGCGGACGGCGAAGGCGACGGCCCCGTCCCGGCACCTGCGAGCGGTGACGGCCCGCAGGTCGGCGACCACTGGCACGCGGCGTACGGCATCTTCATCTGCGACTCGTTCGCAGGTCCGATCCTGGACGACTCCGACCCCGAGGGAATCCACACCCACGCAGACGGCGTGATCCACATCCACCCGTTCTTCGAGAGCGCCGCCGGTGACAACGCCACCCTCGGCAAGTTCTTCGAGGCCGTGCAGCTCGAGCTGACCGACACCGGCATCATCGGCACCGGCGGATCGATCGAGGAGGGCTTCGACTGCAACGGCACGCCCGCCGAGTTCAGCGTGTCCCGGTGGCACCTCTACGGCCTCGACGACGAGCCCGCCATCGTCACCGAGGGCATCGCCGACATCCGCTTCGTCGAGGACCTCGAGGTCTACACGATCGCCATGGCCCCCGCCGGCACCGAGATCCCGCCCCCGCCCTCCATCCCGGCCCTCGGCACGCTGTCCGACGTCGACCCGGACCAGGTCCCGGAGCTGCCCGAGGGGTTCGCCGTCGCCTCGGTCGACCCGCCCGGCGAGGGCGCGGCCATCACGGGCGAGACGCCCTGCCCGGAGGCGGACGGCTCGTCGCCTCGGACCACGGAGTTCGACCAGGCTCCGCCCCTGTGCATCGACCCCGACCGCACGTACACGGCCACCTTCGTGACGAACTTCGGCGACGTCGTCGTCGAGCTCGACACCCAGGCCACACCGGACACGGTGAACAACTTCGTCGTTCTGGCCCGCTACGGCTACTACGACGACACGGCGATGTTCCGCACCGCACCGTCGATCGCCATCATCCAGGGCGGCGCGCCACACTCCAACAGCGGCGCCGACCGGGGGCCCGGCTACACGATCCAGGACGAGGCCGACGGCTTCTCGTACCAGCCCGGCGACCTGGCGATGGCCCGCACGTCCGCACCCGACAGCGCCAGCGCGCAGTACTTCTTCTCGACCGGTCCCGAGACGGCCAACCTCGACGGCCCGCCCGGCAACCCCGACGGCTCGGGCCGCGGCACCTACGTCGTGTTCGGCCGCACGGTCGAGGGCCTCGACGTCCTCGAGGAGATCATCTCGCTCCACGTCGACGACGCCCGCCTCCAGGGTGGGGGTCCCGGCCGACCAGTCGTCGTGGAGACCGTCCTCATCGAGGAGAGCTGACCCGTGGACATCAGCGAGTTCCAGGCCCTGATGGACGAGCTCTACGGCGAGGGCGACCGCGAACGCGGCGTTCCGTCCACGGTCGCCTGGCTCGCCGAGGAGGTCGGAGAGCTCGCCCAGGCCGTCCGGAAGGGCACCAAGGAGCAACAACTCCACGAGTTCGGCGACGTCCTCGCCTGGCTGGCATCGCTCGCCAACCAGATGGACATCGACCTCACCCAGGCCGCCCAGCGCTACGTCGACG
>JBCCFK010000075.1:0-15558 GCA_039029775.1 Actinomycetota bacterium
AGCTCCGGGTGACTACTCCGCGGGGAGTACCTGCGAAGCCTCCCGGTGACGGATTCCCGTCGAGCGACCTCCGACAACGATCAGCGCAACAGACGTGGACGGCGCTCGACGTCGTCGATCGAACGGAGACCCAGACATGAAGAAGAGGATCGTGCCAACGATGCTGGCGACAGCATTGCTGCTGGCCGCCTGTGGCGGCGACGACTCGGACGTGGAGAGCGCCGACGACACCACCGAGGCCGCCGAGGAAACGACGACCGACGAGGCCGCAGAGGAGACTGCCGCCCAGACAGCGGACGATGTCGCCGCGGATGCATCGGAGGTGGCAGTCGAGGGCGAAGCAGACGCTGAAGCGACGAGCGACGAGACGACCGCTGGCGACGACGATGCGGCGACCGCCACCGCCGCCGGTACGCCGATGACTCTGAACGGCTTCCGCTACTGCGAGATCCTGATGTCGGTCCCCGGTGAAGACGGCGGGCTGGTGACAGAGGTGTGGGGCACACCGGGCGTCGACCCGTGCGATCAGGAGGACTGGGAAGCGCTGGAACCGGACACGATTGCGGCCGACAACAGCGCCACCTCGATCCACATGAACGGCCCTCGGTACTTCACGATCGACGGCACCGTCGACACCGGGACGGTCGAGGGCGGCGTCGGCACCGCAGCCGGCGGGGAGGCGGTGACCCGCGACTTCGGCGACATCTCCATGTCGCTGCTGGCCACGGTCGACGGGGACGATGTCGAACTCGTGTTCTACACACCGAGCCTGGTCGTTCGGACAACCACCTGGGCCTTCCAGGCCGGTACCGAGCTCTACGAGCTGACCGACCCGGAGGGAAACGTCTACACCATGCAGTCCTACGCCCTGTTCGAGGACCCCACGCTGACGCCAGCGGACCTGCCCACCTTGGGTGAACGCCTCGAGATGCCGGAGGGCTGGTCCTTCAGCACCCGGGTGGCAGAGGAGGACTTCGTCGTAGCACTCGCCCCCGATGGGGCTCTGGTCGTGAATGACGAGCTCGGCAACTCCTACCAGCGGAACGGGTAGGACCGATCACGCGACAACGCAGCAACCGACGCTCCCGTCTCTCGCGGTCGGTCCGTGGCGCTCGTCGCCCTCGCCCGGATCGCCGTACCGGCAGCCGGCGGAGCGAACACACCTGTTCGTGTCGGAGGGGGGACTTGAACTCAAGGAGAACCCCCTGCATGGCTGGTCCCCGAGCGGCGCTTCCTTGCGCTGACCGGCATCTGGGGTGCCCGTCTCGGCCTCGAAGCGGTTGCCTGCAGCTCGGCGCAGGTTCGTGCCGTTAGCAATTCGTTAGCAAAACGACACCCCTGCTTTGGGCCGGGCAACAGTGAGTTCTCCACGCGGACGACGGTACCGCAAGGTGGTGACAGGCGCCGTCGCCGCGTCGCGCATCGAGCGGACCGGGCGACGTCGCGACTCTGCTCAGGGCCACGCCGGCACCAAGAGATCTGCGGCGCGTTGGATCTGCCACGGTGACGCTGGGCACGGCCATCTCGAGTACGACTGTGATGGAGAGGTCGCCTAGAGCGGAGCTGTGATGGCTGAGCGCAGCTGGTCCGCCGTAGGTGATCCGGCTGGCCCGTCGGGGGTCTGGTAGATCCGACAGCTCAGTCCAACAGGAGCATCAGCGTCAGCGAACAGGTCTTTCCCATTGATGTGGATGCTGGGCGATCCACGAAACCTAAGCTGCTCAGCCAGCTCGGGGGACGTGACTTGAACTCGGCTGATCGCGAATCCGAGTTCACCGGCGAGGGCGCTGAGACGCTCGTCCGCTTGCCGCCAGCTGGGGCAATCGTCGAAGTACAGCAACGTGACCTCCACGAGAGTCAGCCTAGAGCGCGGCAGGGAAGGTGCCCTAGGCTTGCGGGCGAGCGCGTTGCGGGGTGCCTCCGGTCCGCGGAAAGGGCGAAGCCCACCCGTCGAATATCGATCTGTCGCCGTTTGGAACTTGGTTCCTCTTTCGGCCCGATCATGCGGACGCCCGGGCAGTCACGAAAGGGGTCCATCTGTGCCAACCGCTCCGCTGCCCGAGAACCCATCGCTCGAGCACCTCAAGGCCCAAGCCAAGCTCATCAGAGATCTGATCCGAGCCGACGACGCGGGCGCGCTCGCCATGATCGACGAGTTCCACCCCCGACTCGACCACGCACTGCTCGAGGAGGCGGAGCGGGCAGGGTTCAAGACGACGGACGCCCAACTCATAATCGCCCGCGTGTACGGCTTCGCGAGCTGGCCTCAGCTCCGAGCTCATCTCGGCATCGTCGACAAGAAGAGCTTCACCCCACTGCCAGAGGATGCCGAGCTCTCCCCCGCCGACGCATTCATCGTGGCCGCCTGCCTCGACTACGCCGAGCACGGCCCACGGCCAGAGGTGCGCATCGCCCGAGCCCACGAGATGCTCGCGAACGACCCCTCCTTGGCCGAAGCCTCGATCGCAGCGCTGGCAACAGTCGGCAACCATGCCGACCTCCGCCGCTCGCTCGATGCCGCACCGGACTCGGTCAACGCGGCCCATGGTCCGAACGGGTGGCCGCTCCTGCTGTACGCGACGTACTCGCGTATCACCGTCGTCGATGAGCCGGACTGGTCGGCCGTCGAAACTGTGCGGCTACTGCTCGACCGTGGCGCCGACCCGAACGCTGGGTTCTTGTGGCGCGGCCTCGTCCCGCCCTTCACTGCTTTGACTGGCGCGCTCGGTGGGGGCGGAAGCCACCAGCCGTGGCATCCCGATCGCCTCGACATCTCGCGGCTCCTCCTTGACGCAGGCGCGGACCCCAACGACAGCCAGGCCCTCTACAACAACGGCATCGGCGGCCAGAACCACGACAACCCCGCGCACCTCCAGCTCCTCGTCGAGTACGGCCTCGGCACCCAACGACACGGCCCCTGGTACCAACAACTCAGCGACCGGCTCCGCGACCCAGCCGAACTCCTCTACGACGAACTCGAAGCCGCCGCCAAACGCAACCGCCCCACGATCCTGCGCTACCTGCTCAGCCTCGGACTCGACCCCGACCGCCCCGTCGGCCGCTCCCAACTCCCAACAGCCCGCATCGCCGCCGCGGAAGACCACCACGCCATCCTCGAGGTGCTCGCCGAAGCCGGGATCGACGTCGACCTCACCCCCACCGAGTTAGCCCTTCGCTGCACCCGCACCAACGACGTCGACACGCTCAACAACCTCCTCGACAACCACGCCCAACTGCTCGACGACCTCCACCGCGACCACCCGAGCCTCTGCCGCAACGTCACTGCCGGCGACCAGGCGATGCTGACCCGACTCCTCCAACTCGGGTTCGACATCAACGACCGATCCACCACCAAGACCCCGCTCCATCACGCCGCCGAAGCCGGCGACACCAACCGGGCCCGCATCCTCATCAGCCACGGCGCGGACCCCAACCTCTCCGACACACACATCGGCGCGACACCCTGGGGATGGGCCAACCACAACGGCCACACCGAAGCTGCCGACTACCTCCACCCCCTCACCCACCACGATGGCGCACACCACGAGATCACCATCACCTCACCAACCAGCACGACGACCCTCGCCACCCCCGAACTCATCGACGCCCACCTCGACGCGATCCACCAGCACCCCAGCCCGACCCTCGTCACCCTCCGACACGACCGAACGGCAATCACGATCGGCCTTGGCCACCCCGACGTCTCCGTCGCCCTGTACCTCGGCAGCGACAATGTCGCCTCGCACGCAGCCCCCAACAAGCGACCCACCTTTACCGACGAGATCGCCTGGTCCTCCAACACCGGCGACAAGCACTTCAGCCCTCACACCTACCTAGCAGCAGGCCAGGCCCGGACAGTCGCCTCCACCTTCATTGCCGACCCAGGCGCGCGGCCGGCATCCGTCGGGTGGGAAACCGAAGGAACCGCAACATGAGCGCACGGACCCTCGACCTGCATCGCCTCCACCAAGCAATCGACGCAGAACGCCAGCAGCAGGGCCTGAGCTGGACTGCACTCTCTCGCCAGGTCGGTGTCGCAGCATCAACCATCCGCCGGTACGCCGACGCCAACGACGCTGAGGCCGACGGCGTCCTGAACCTCATCCAATGGCTCGACGCCGCCCCCGAGCACTACATCACGAACAACACGCTCACACCCACGAAGCTCCCGCCGCTCGAAAGCGGCCGGGCCAGAGTCGACATGAGCCGCATAGCAGAAGCCACCACAGATCCCCGCGGTGCGGATGGAAGAACTCGCACCACTATCCAACGCGTCGTTCGAGCCGCTGAGCACTCAGGTCAACCGATCGCAGCGCTCACCCGACTCACTGATCTGTAAGCCCCGCCGTAGCTCCCCCGCGGGGCCGCGCGCCGGGGCCGATCCGCGGCTCAACGGATCCGCTTGTGCTTCTCCACCACCGGCCTCAAGCCGCTGGCGTAGCCCGAGTCAGCGAACGAGCCGGAGCGACGCTCGCGGCGGTGCCCAGGTCGTGGTCAGGCGAACATGATCTTCGTTGAGGCCATGACGCTCAGCGACCGCTGCTGGGCCGCCGGCTCGCTCGAGTAGGTCGGGCAGGGCTCGACCCGGCAACGCTTCGAATCGACCAGGCTCGACGTGACGCCACTTCGACATCTGGATCTGCAGCGATCGGTAACGTCGGTCGTCGAGGATGCCCTCCTCATGCGAGCGGTAGATGAGCGCTGCAACCGACACGCCCCAGCTCGCCTTCAGGTGCACGAAGTCGCGGATCGTGGGCCGCGGCGGTACGGCGGCCTCGAAGTCGTCGGGTGGGAGCAGCAAGAGCGATGCGAAGCGGTTGGCCTCGTGCTCACTGTTCTCACCAGCCCTCGAGTGCATCACTAGGTGTCCAAGTTCATGAGCGAGGGTCAGTCGGAAGCGGTCGCCCGGGACATCGGGAGCGAGACCGACAACGGGCCGCCCATCAACCCACGCGGAGATCCCGTCGATACCGTCAAGGTCGCTGATCGGCACCAGGCAGACGCCCGCCCGCTCGACTGCGGCGGTGAGGTTCCGAATGGGGCCCGTCGGCTCAGCCCCGAGGGCGCCGCGAACTAGATCCGCTATCTGAGCGAGTTGTGCGTGGTCGGTGATGGGTCCAAGCCGCTCCAGCATCGATGCGCGGGCCCCGACGGCGGCGATCAACTCGTTGTACAGCTCCCCACCGAGCCGAAGAAGCTCTTTCGCTCGTCGGGTACTGCTGACTCTGGTTCTGCTCAGCTGCCGATGATGCGGCTCCGACATGTCCGGGAGCTCGAAGCGGTCAGAGCTGTACCCGAGCGGATCGAGTGAGATCGTGAGTGGCCTGCGGCCGGACTCGATGGCCGAGACCATCGAGGTCGAGATGCCGAGCAGCTTCGCTGTCTCGGCACCTGACTTGTTTTCGATCTCGCGGTAGGCGCGGAGTCGGTTCACGAGGCCTGCTCGCCAGCGTCGCCCCCGTCCTCTTCCTCTTCGGACCAGTCATGGAGCCAGTCAGCATCGTCGTCCTGGTCAAAGACCGGTGGATCAGCAGCGATCTCCGTCGACCAAGTCCCGCGCTCTTCGAGGGTGTCCAGCAGGTGGTAGCGGCGTCGCCCGTTCTGCATCACCGGCAAGGCTGGCACCGTCGCCAACGTCAGCCCCTCAGGCCCAAACTCATAGACCAACAAGAACACGGCATCGTCGGGCACCCACGGCTCGCTCGTCGGGAGCGGGGCTTCAAGAGGAATCGCGGCCCGCGACTTCAACAGCAGGTCGGGGCCACCGGTCCCGGTGAACTCGACGCGCCCGGCGTTGAGGTACTTGTCGACCACGCCCATCTTGGAGTCAGGCGCTTCGAGTTGCCCGATCACTGCGGATCGCATCGTGTGCGCCATCGCTGCCGAGGTGGGCCACCGGTCGTACGCCTCCTGGTGATCCAGGGCCATCGATTCGGCGAAAGCACGGCCATCGAGCAGGACAGATGCCATGTAGTCGAAGTCCATCATGAACTGAGGTTACATCTGCCGTGCAGATTACACAACCACTGTCACCCGGAAATCGTTGAATTCGATCTCGACGTTGGCGATACTAGAGGCATACCTACTCAGCGCTACGGCGGCTGGGTTCGGAGCCCGCCTCACGAGGCGGGCTCTTGTCATTTTCGGGCTTCCAGACGCGGGGACGCTCGAACTGCGAGCCGTCAACGCGCACGATGTCTGGTAGCTGGTGAGTCGCGAGCAGGTTGTCCCGAATTGGCCGGCTCCAGCTGGCGGCACGAGACAGGTGCTTGCTCACTGTGCTCGCTGGGCTGAAGACGCCCACTTCATGGCCCTGCTCGACCACCTTCGCCACCGCTGGACGGAGATCGGCATCATTCGTCACCAACACCGCTACCTCGCACACGTCGTTGTGGAAGTCATCGACGAGTTCCACCCCGAGCGCCACATCCGTGAACTTCTCCTCAGGGAGTCGGACCCGTACCTTCCAGGGACGCACCGCCCCCTCCTCGGCAGCGTCAAGCGCGTCGGCAAGCGCCGGGTCCAAGCCCGGCACCACACGCACTGCCCATGACTCGTTCTCTGACACCGTGCGGAACTCCGTGCTCTGCATGAATGTCCCACGACGGACATCCACACCCGTCGCCTTGAGCGCCTTCAGATAGACGCGCTGGCGACGCGGGGTATCGGGATCCTCCGAAACGTACGGGAGCAGGTCCGCGGTGAAGTACTTGACCGCCACAAGCTCGGCCCCACCCGGGACCAACGTGGCCGCAACCCCCATCAGATCGACCCACTTGTGCGTCGACCCCTTCAGCGCTGAGCCATACAGGTTGAGGCCATCGATATACACGACTGCTCGGCGCGGCTCGGCCGGTTCCAGATCCGCCATCCCACCACTATCGACCAAGCCCGCGTCGCCAACGCGAATGCCCCCGAACCGGCGAGCGGGGCGACGGCGTTCGGCTCACGTCAACGACCCTGCCGTTAGCAAATCCGTTAGCAAACGACACCCCCCGACTCCGCAGAGTGTCCCCTGACCTGGGGAAACACGCGGCCTTCGGGTGTCGGAGATCGGTGTCGCACTCCCCCGTCCGACACGGTCACTCTGCGTAACTGCGGTGAACTGCACCGAACGGCAGGGACGTGCCTAGAGCGGCGCCGGCTCCGGCGATCTCACTCTGCGTGTGGTGTCGGAGGGGGGACTTGAACCCCCACGTCCTTGCGGACACTAGCCCCTCAAGCTAGCGCGTCTGCCAATTCCGCCACTCCGACGTGGCCTGCTGACCGGGGCCAACAGCGGAGGTCGATTGTAGCGGGGGCGATCGCCCCCGAGACAACCGGAATCATGCGGATCCGAAGTCGGCTGCTCCCCCACGCGAAGCCTGCGAGACTGCTCAGATGGGCAACATGCACGAGTCGATCACCGACGACCTGAAGGCCTTCGCCGAGTCCCAGCCTGTCTTCTTCGTGGCCACCGCACCCCACCAGGGTGGCCACGTGAACGTGTCACCGAAGGGCCTCGAACCCGTGGTCGTCCTGGGGTCACACGAGGTGGCCTACATCGACCGGACCGGGAGCGGGGTCGAGACGATCGCCCATCTGCGCGAGAACGGGCGGATCACCCTGATGTTCTGCGCGTTCTCGGGCAAGCCCAACATCGTGCGCTTCTCCGGCACTGGCGAGGCGGTCTTCCCCGACGACGACCGCTTCGCCGACCTCGCAGCGAGGTTCCCGGACACCCCTGCGGTGCGATCCATCATCCGTGTGGACGTCGACCGGGTCCAGGACTCCTGTGGCTACGGCGTGCCACTCATGGAGCTCAAGGGCGACCGTCGGGCCCTCGACGGCTGGGCGAAGGACAAGACCGACGCGGACGTCACCGCCTACCAGGCGGAGCACAACGCCACGAGCATCGACGGCCTTCCTGGAGTTCCGATTGCCGGTTCGTGATGCCAGAGCGCCCCGGCTCTGCGCCGTCGGTGACTTCGCCTGGGACGTCCTGATCCGGTCCGAGGGCAGGCTCCGTCGCGGAGGGGACACGTTCGGATCCGTCGCGCTCCTCCCGGGAGGGAGCGCCGCCAACGTCGCGGTGTGGGCGGCCCGATGCGGGGCCGACACGGCGTTCATCGGCAAGGTGGGCACCGACGAGCTGGGAGGACTGGCGCACCGGAACCTCGCCGACGAGGGCGTCGCCGACCACCTGATCGACTCGCCTGAGCACCCGACCGGTGCGGTGGCCGTGTTCGTCGACGCCGACGGCGAACGATCGATGGTCTCGGGCCACGGCGCCGATCACTACCTGCAGCCCGAGGACCTGCCCGTCCGTGCCCTGGAGTCGGCGTCCCACGTGCATCTGACCGGCTGGTCGATCTTCCTCGACCCGCCGCGGACCGCGGCGACGCGGGCTGCGCAGCTGGCGGCGGGTGCCGGCGCGTCGCTGTCGTTCGACCCGAGCGCGTTTCAGCTCATCGACGAGCTCGGGACCGCCACCTTCCTCGAGCTGACGACGGGCCTCGGCGCCACCGTGATCTTCCCCAACCGCAACGAGGCCGCAATGCTCTCCGGCCTACGTGATCCCGAGGCATCAGGCCTCCGAATCGCCGAGCTCTACGGCGAAGCGACCGTCGTCGTGAAGCTCGACGTCGACGGCGCTCTCGTCTGTCACGACGGAACTCCCGTGCACGTTCCCGCCATCTCGACGCCGGCGATCGATACCACCGGCGCCGGCGATGCGTTCGCCGGGGCTTACCTTGCGGCCGCCATGGCGAACCGACCGCCGGTCGACGCCGCAACGCTGGCCTGCCAGGTCGCCGCCCACGTCGTCGCTCACGTCGGTGCACGACCACCGCTCCCGGACGGCGGGATCGCCGCCGTCCACGGCTAGCGCCACCACGCCAATGGCGATCCTGCTCCACTCGACGTTCAGCCCGCCCGGGCCCTGGATCGAGGCTTTCGCCGAGCTGCTGCCCGACGACGACGTGGTGACGCTCGACCTGGTGGACGATCCCGCGGACATCGAGTTCGCCGTGGTGTGGGACCTGCCGGTCGAGGAGTTCGCCCGCTTCCACAACCTCCGCGCCATCCTCCTCACCGGCTCGGGCGGCAGTCACCTCAAGCCGGTGGAGGCGCTTCCCGCAGGCGTCCCCGTCGTCCGCCTGGTCGACCGGGCGGTGGCCGACGACATGGCCGCCTACTCGCTGCACTGGGTGATCCACTTCCAGCGCGGGATCGACAGGTATCTGGCGCAGCAGACCACGGCGGATTGGGTCGTCCACGACTTCATCCCGACCGACGAACACACGGTCGGGGTCCTCGGCTACGGCAACGTCGGCGCGAGGGTCGCCGATCGGCTGCTCGCCAACGGCTACCCGGTGCGAGCGTGGAGCCGCTCCCCCAAACCGGGCGCGCCGGTGGAGACGTTCACCGGACCAGGCGAGCTCGGGACCTTCCTGAGCGGGTGTCGAGCGGTCATCAACGTCCTGCCACTCACCCCCGAGACACGCAACGTCCTCGACGCGGACCGCCTTGCGACGATGCCGAGCGGGGCGGCCCTGATCAACATCGGTCGCGGCGGGACGGTCGACGATGCGGCCCTCATCGCCGCCCTCGACTCGGGCCACCTCAACGGTGTCGCCCTGGATGTGTTCCGCGAGGAGCCGCTCCCCGACTGGTCGCCCTACTGGAACCACCCGCGTGTGGCGGTCACCCCGCACATCTCGGGTGCCGCCCAGCCGCGGTCCTCGACGAGCTACATCGCGGCGAACATCGAGCGGATCCGGCGCGGCGAGACGCCGTTCCCACTGTTCGTCGCGGAGCGCGGCTACTAGATCTACGCTCGCTGCCATGGAAGCGAGCCCGTTCCCCAACGTCCTCAACGATGTCGACCAGTTGGCCGACCACTACCGGCAACCCAACCAGGTGGTGCTCGACAAGGACATCGACCACATCGACGACGCCGCTGCCGCCTTCATCGCCGCCAGCACGTTCTGTCTCGTCGGGACGGCCAACCCCGCCGGCGAGGGCGACGTCTCCCCGAAGGGCGGAGACCCGGGCTTCGTACGGGTCGCGGGGCCGAAGCAGCTGCTGATCCCGGACCTCAACGGCAACAACCGGCTGGACTCCATCCGGAACATCATCGAGAACCCGAACGTCGGCCTGCTCTTCCTCGTCCCGCAACGCGGCGAGACGCTCCGCGTCAACGGCCGGGCCTGGATCAGCGTGGACGACGACCTCTGTGAGCTCTTCACACCCGATTACCGCCGACCCGCATCGGTGATCTGTGTCGAACCAAGGTCGGTGTTCCTCCACTGCGCCAAGTGCGTTCGGCGAGGTGGCCTCTGGAACCCCGAGGCCTGGATGGGCGACGAATCGGTACCTACGAGCGGGACCATCCTCGCCGGCCACGCCGGTCTCGGCGACGACGTCGGCCAGGCCGTCGACGACGCACTCGAGGAGGGCTACGCCCGAGAACTCGCGCAGGACCGTCCCTGACGGGCCCTGTCGTTCAGTTCGCGAGTCGCAGCGAGTCGAGGTCGATCGAGCCGTCGTGCCTGAGCTCGATCGACGCGATGCGATCCGAGACGAGCGCGCGGACTCGCAGACGAGCGACGGGAAGCACGACCGCCTCGTCCTGCAGCATCGCCTGCGCCTCGCCGTGGAGCGACGCACCTCCGGTGGTACGGGCGGCGGTGAGAAGATCGTCGAAGGTCCCCGAGGAGAAGCCGGCCACGTTGTCAGGGCTCGTCGACCGATAGGGCGCGAGCTGACTGTCGGCCGACGGGAACAGTCCGACCCACCCGGTCCGGACCATCTCGTGCTCGCCGGCGCTGACCTGATCGACGAAGTCGTCCAGGGTGAGCCCCGTCGCCACGGCATCGATCCCGGCATCGGCCAACTCACCGACGACGGCATCGGCGAGCGCCTCCTCGCGACCGGTCGGCTCTGCGACGTAGACCAGGCTGATCGGACCGAGGTCGGCGGCTTCCTCGGGTTGGTCGCCCCCGCACGGCGCGGCACAGGCGAGCGCGGCCGGCACCAGCCGCCCGATCGCGCCGGCACCCTCACCGAAGGCAGCCTCGGTCACGCGCGTGCGGCTGACGGCATCCACCACGGCCCGACGGTGCTCGACGTCCGCCAGCACCGGAGCCGACGCATTCAACGCGTAGTGGATCTCCACGGCCGACGCGACCGACACCGTCGTCGGCCCCACATGGCCGGCTGAGACGAAGACCACATCGAGGTCGCCACGCCGGAAGGCCTCGACGGCCGACGCCTCGTTCGCGATCGAGACCAGGTGGAAGGCGTGGGCGAACCGGTCGGACACGAGCCGACCGTCGCCCGCGACTCTGAAAGGACCCGAGGTCACCCTGCCATCGACGGGTCCGCCGGGCACGATCCCGTAGAGCGGGCTGGAGACCAGGGCGGGGAACGCCGCGAACGGTTCGGACAGCTCGAAGGCCACGGTCGTCGGGTCCACGGCGACGATCGCATCGACCATCTCGAGCCGGGTCGCCGGCAGGCTCAGACCGTCACCGAGCACTCGCTCGAAGCTGCGGACGACGTCATCGGCCCGGATCGCCGTTCCGTCGCTGAACGAGGCGCCGTCGAGCGTGAACCGCCAGCTGCGCCCACCGTCGTCGGTCCAGACGTCGTCGGCCAGCGCGGGCGCCCAGGTGTTCCGCTGGGGATCCCATTCGGTGAGGCCGTCGGTCACCAGGTCCAGCACGGCCATACCTGTGGGGTCCACCGCTGAGACCAGGACGGGGTCGAGGACGGGACTCCCGACCACGCCGACCCGTACCACGGGTCCACCATCGGTCGGGTCGACGGCTTCGCCGCTCCCCGCGTCCGCGAGTGGGGCGTCCGATGCCGTGTCGACCACCTGTTCAGCGACAGGCGGGGCCGTCTGTTCCGGCCGGGGCTCCCGGACGAGGACCGGCCGCTCGCCGCTGCACGCGGAGGCGGCCACCGCGGTCAGACACAACACTGCGAGGACGCGCATCACGGGTGCCCATCGGCACCGTGCCAGTCCGGTTGAGCCGCGCCAGGGCGGGCGAAATCGCCCGAACCGCGCTACTCGTCGAGCATCAGGGCGAGCGCCAACGTCGTGAAGGTGAAGACCAACGCGACGATGATCGTGATCCGGTCGAGGTTCTTCTCGATCACGGTCGACCCGGCGGCCGATGCGCCCATGCCGCCGCCGAACATGTCGGACAGGCCGCCACCGCGGCCACTGTGCAACAGCACCAGGCCGATCAGGCCCAGGGCGCAGATGACGTCGACGACGACGAGGACAGCGGTCATGAGGGGAGATGCTACCCGGACCGAAACCAGGACCGGCACCACAGGACTTCGGTCCCTGGTCGTGTCAGCTGCTCTGCCTGATCATGCCCCCATGCGGGAATCCCCTGTACAACCGACCGGCGCCCCGCTGTTCGTCCACGACTTCGTCGCCGTCCCGCTGCCGGTCGACGAGGCGACGCGGGTGTTCACCACGATCTCCGATCCCGCGCTCGCCGATCTGGTGGCCGGATCGTGGAACCGCCACGCCGGCATCCTCCGATCCGTCGACCCGAGAGCCGACGTGCGGGCGGTCCAGGTGAGTCGTCACGGACACCATTTCCGCCATGATGCGGCAATCGTCAACCTTGGATGGACCGGCGATGGCGGGCTGCCCACACTCGATGCAGACCTGGAGCTGGTCTCGTTCGGGGACATGACGCACCTCCATCTCATGGGCCGGTACGACATGCCGGCCCACATCGAGCGGTTCACCGACGTCGGGAGTCTCGTCCACCGGGTGATGGTCATGACGGTGCGGTGCTTCCTCACCGAGCTCGGGCAATCCCTCGAACGCTCACGTTGACGAGTTCTGCCGGCACGGGCCAAGGTCGCGACGTGCCCAGCGAAGACATCCTCCGCCACGTCGCAACGGATGTGCTCTTCGACGCGGCGCCCGATGCGTGGATCATCGCCGGCACCGACGGGCGAATCGTCGCGGCCAATGCGCTGGCCCCCAAGCTGTTCGGTCACCCTGAGCTCGTCGGACTCGCGGTCGAGGAGCTGCTTCCCGACCGACTGCGCGAGCGCCACGAACGGCTCCGAGGCGGCTACGTGGAAGATCCCGAGCCCCGGGCGATGGCATCGGGGCTCGAGCTGCACGGAAAGCGGGCCGACGGTTCGGTCTTCCCGGTCCAGGTCAGCCTGAGCCCGATCGCCGTCGGCGACGCGACCTACGTCATCGCTGCGGTCCGCGACGACAGCGACGCCGTCGCGACCCGACTCGAGCTGGCGACCGCCAGGGAGCAGACCGTGGTCGCCGAGGACCGCGATCGCCTCGCCCGAGACCTGCACGACACCGTCATTCAGGAGCTCTTCGCCGTCGGCCTCGGGCTGCAGAGCGTGGGAGCGACGAGCGAGAGCCACCAGACCCAGCTCCGCCTCCAGCAGGCGATCGACGACCTCGACCGCGTGATCCGCGACATCCGGGGCGTGATCTTCGATCTGGGCGTCCGTCCCGGTGCACGCTCCGACGTCGTCGCCGAGATCGAGAGGATCCTGGCGTCCGAGCGTGCCGCGCTGCACTTCACGCCCCAGCTCCGGGTCGACGGCGATCCACGGGGCGTGTCCGCCGACATCGCCGGCCACCTGCGCCATGTGGTGCGTGAAGGGCTGTCCAACGTCGCCCGTCACGCGCGAGCCACAGAAGCCGACGTGCTCCTCAGCATCGACGGCGAGAACGTCAGCCTGGAGATCGTGGACAACGGACAGGGACCCTCCGAGACCGGCCCGTCCCCCGGTGGCGGCCGCGGCCTCGGGAACCTCGGGGCACGGGCGCGGCTCCTCGGTGGCGAGTGCGAATTCGGCGCCGCGGCCTCCGGCGGGTCACGATTGCGGTGGACCGTTCCTCAGGAGACCGGAGACGAAGCGTGAGCCTGATCAACGTGTTGCTCGTCGACGATCACGAGATCGTTCGGCGCGGCCTCGGCGACCTGCTCGAGGGCGACGGCGACATCATCGTCGTCGCCAGCGTCGGTTCCGTCGCCGAAGGCCGGACGGCAGCCCGGCGCACGCCCCCCGACGTCGCCGTCCTCGACGTCCGTCTGCCGGACGGCACGGGACTCGAGCTGTGCAGTGAGTTGGCCAAGGCCGACCCGCCGATCCGCTGCATCATGTTGACCTCCTTCGCCGACGACCACGCACTGGTCGAGGCGGCCGAGGCGGGAGCATCCGCGTATCTCCTGAAGGAGCTGCGCTCCACCGACATCGCCGATGCCGTCCGACGCGTCGCCGGCGGTGCCCAGCTCCTCGACGCCGCGGAGGTCCGGATGGCGAAGCGCCGCATCGCGGACTCCGACGAGGGGGTGCTCGACGACCTGACGGCGCAGGAGCGCAAGATCTTCGATCTGATCGGCAGCGGCTTCTCGAACCGTCAGATCGCCGACGAGCTGTTCCTGGCCGAGAAGACGATCAAGAACCACATCACCAACCTGCTGGCGAAACTCGGGATGACCCGACGCACCGAGGCCGCTGCCCTCGCGGCTCGAATCGAGGAGCGGCGCGCCCGCCGCTTCGACTGATCCGCCTGCGCCGTCAGTCGGTTTCGGGCGCCGGGACGATGATCGTCGGAGTCGCGACGTGGTGCACGGCGTGATTGGCGACCGAGCCCAGCAGGAACCGTTCGGCCACGTTGTGGCCGGTCCGACCGAGAACGACCGCATCGGCCGTCTCGGCGAGCTGATCCAACTCGGTACGCGGATCGCCACGACGGACCACGGTGTCGACCTTGTGATGCTCGACGGTCTCGGCGGCCGTGGCGAGCAGCTCCTCGGCTGCGGCCTCGATGGCGTCCAGGTCGCTCATGGCGACCATGCCGCTCATCGTCACCGGGAGATTCCACGCGTGCACCAACAGGAGCAGCGAGTCCTCGGGCATCCAGCGGTCGGCGAACTCGACGGCGGCCATCGAGGCGTCCGAGCCGTCGACACCGACCACGGCCACGCCGTGCTGGGTCTTCTCACCGCTGTCGGCCGGCACGATGGCCACAGCGGTGGGTGCGCGATGGGCGCATCCCGCCGACACCGAGCCGGCCAGCGCGCTGCGGACGCCGCTGAGCCCCCGCGAGCCGACCACGACGAGGTCGGCCCGGGAACGGTCGGCCTCGGTGCACAACACGCGCGCGGCGGAGCCCTCCCGCACGGCGGGCTCCGCCACATCGACACCCACGACGCCACCATCGGGCGGGCAGATGCCTGCGACCAACCGGCCCGCCCGGGCTTCGGCGTCGTCCTGCATTGCCTCCGGAGGGGGAACCGGCAAGCCCGCAGGGAACGGAAGGAGACAAAGCGCCGGATATTGCCAGGCGTGCACCGGAACGACACGTGTGCCAGTTCCGGCAACGAGGTCGAGGGCCCAGGCCATGGCCGCTGCCGACCCTGCGCTGGTGTCCAGTCCGACGACAATCGTCCTGTCCATGTCCGCTCCTTCCTGTCCGGGCGGATCGGTTACCCGCTCCCGACGACGCCGGCCCCGGGCGGGCTCGGCCCTTGCATCCTCCCCCTGCATCCCGGCCGTGGG
>JBCCFK010000076.1:0-15463 GCA_039029775.1 Actinomycetota bacterium
CTCGCTCGGCGGCGACCGAGCGGACCGACGGCAGGCGGTCCCCGGGTGCGAGGTCGCCGGCGGCGATCCGGCGCTCGACCTCGGCGACCAATTCGTTGGCGGACAGCTGTGCCATTCGATTAATGTATCAGATTGTGACTACGAATGTACCAGAACAATCTGAACCGGCCGAAGCGGTCCGCGTTCGACGCGTTCCCGACCGGGCGAGCTATGACGCCGCCTCGGTCAACGCCATCCTCGACGACGGCCTGGTGGCGCACGTCGGCACCGTCCGGGACGGCGCCCCCGTCGTGATCCCGATGTTCTACGTCCGCGACGGCGACAGCCTTCTGCTCCACGGCGCGCCCGCCGCCGGCGCGATCCGCCGCGGCAAGGGCATGGACGTGTGCGTGTCGGTGACCCACCTCGACGGCCTCGTCCTCGCTCGCTCGGCATTCCACCACTCGATGAACTACCGCTCGGTCGTCGTCGTCGGCACCGCCGAGTACGTCACCGACAGGGCCGAGAAGGAGGCCGCGCTCGAACGCTTCGTCGAAGCGCTGGTCCCGGGGCGCCAGGCGGACCTCAGGCCCAACACCAAGAAGGAGATCGACGGCACGGGCGTGCTGCGCCTCTCCCTCGCGACGTCGTCCGCCAAGGTCCGCTCGGGGGCGCCGGTCGACGACGACGAGGACTACGAGCTCCCGATCTGGGCGGGCGTGCTGCCGGTCACCACCGTGATCGGATCACCCGTCGACGACGGCCGACTCCTCGACGGCGTCGAGGTCCCGACGAACGTGGCTGCCCTCACCGGCTGACCCCGACGGCGCCCGCTGCCTTTGTGCGCTACAACCGGCGCATGCGGTTCCTGTACATCGACATCGACACGCTCCGGGCCGACCACCTCGGCTGTGCGGGCTATCACCGCGACACGACGCCGACGATCGACGCCGTCGCGGCGGACGGTGTGCACTTCACCAACGTCTACTCGTCGGACGTGCCGTGCCTGCCCAGCCGCACCGCGCTGATCACGGGGATGCTCGGCATCCGCAACGGCGTCGTCAATCACGGTGGCCTCGCCGCCGACCTCCGGTCCGAGGGGCCGGGACGGGAGTTCATCGGCCGAATCGCCAGCGGCTCGTGGGCCTCGGCGTTCTTCCACGCCGGGTGGCACACCGCCTCGATCTCCAGCTTCCCGTTCCGCCACTCGGCATCGTGGTGGAACAACGGGTTCATGGAAGCGATGAACCTGATGCGCGGGTTCGGGGGCGAACGGGCCGACCAGGTGTTGCCCGGTGCCCTCGACTGGCTCGAGCGTCGCGGACGTGCCGACGACTGGTTTCTCCACGTCCACTTCTGGGACCCGCACACCCCGTACAACACCCCGGCCGACTACGGGAACCCCTTCGAGTCCGACCCTCCTCCGGCCTGGCACACCGAGGCCGTCCGGGCGCGGAACTGGGAGCTGCCCGGACCCCACTCGGCGCAGGAGCCCTGGGGGTTCACGCCCGACGAGTGGGGTGACCCGCCGCCTCGCCAGCCCTGGGACGCATCGTCGATGGAGAACGTCAAGGGCATCTTCGACGGCTACGACGTCGGCGTCCACTACGCCGACGACGCGGTCCACACCCTGCTCAACAAGCTCGACGACCTGGGCGTGCTCGACGACACCGCAGTCCTGATCAGCTCGGACCACGGGGAGGCATTCGGCGAGCTGGGCGTCTACGCGGATCACCAGGCGGCCGACGAGGCGACATGCCACATCCCCTCGATCCTGCGTTGGCCCGGCATCGATCCGATGACCTACGACGGCCTCCACTATCACCTCGACATCGCCGCGACGGTCGTCGATCTCGCCGGCCTGCGCGTGCCGTCGCACTGGGACGGCCAGTCCGTCGCCGCCGAGCTGCGGAACGGCTCCGAGGCCGGCCGCGACACGCTGGTGCTCTCACAGGGAGCGTGGGCCTGCCAGCGCGGCGTCCGCTGGGGAGACCACCTCTACCTGCGCACCTGGCACGACGGCTACCACGGGCACTGGCCCGAGGAGATGGTCTTCGACCTCGCCGAGGATCCCCACGAACAGCACGACCTCGCCGCCGACCGCCACGACCTCGCGGGCGAGGGTCGGTCGCGCCTCGAGACGTGGACCGAGGATCAGCTCTCGAACAGCGCGGTGCCGGTCGACCCGATGGACATCGTGAGGGCCGAGGGCGGGCCGTACCACACCCGGCGACACCTCCCCGACTATCTGGAGCGGCTCCGCGACACCGGCCGCGGGCACTGGGCCGACGTGCTGGTGGAGCGCCATCCCGCCGAGGCGGATCCAGCCTCATGGGCCGACCACCCGACGCTGGCCCGCCTCCTCAAGGGCGACCGAATCGAGGACCGCTGAGCGGGCGGAAGACGGCGAACTGATACTCCCAGCCGTCCGATCCCGGCGGACCGGTCTCCCAGTGGTCGATCTCGCCGTGCCTCTCGTAGAGCGACCTGACGTGTGCATGGGTTCGCAACGCGAAGAACCGCGGCGGATCGAAGCGGTCGCCGTCGAGGACGGCTTCGACCCCGGTGCCGCCCCAGGTGCCGATACCGATCAGGCCACCGGGCCGGACGACCCGGCACAGCTCCGCAACGGCCGCATCGATCATGTCGGTGGGCACGTGCATGTAGGTGCTCATCGACCACGCTGCATCGACCGAGGCGGTGGCGACGGGGAGCGACAGCAGCGAGGCCTGCAGCGCCGGCGCTCCCGCCTCGAGCGTGTACCGCGCGTGGACAGCCGACAGATCGACGCCGACATGCCGGTGGCCGGCCGCGACGAATGCCGTCGCATCCTTGCCGGGGCCACAGCCGACCTCGAGCACGCGCTGCGGCGTCGGACCGAGGCGCCCGAGGAACATCTCGCGGAGCTCGACCCGCATGCCGTACAGCTCTCGCTCGGAGCGGACGTGCGCGTCCTGGTCGTAGTAGGCCCGCAGATCGGCGACGACATCGTCCATCACCGCCGAGGGTAGGGCCTGGACGATGTGTGCCAGCGCCCCCCGAACTGATCAGCCCGGCGGCATCAGCGGCCCCGGCCAGTCGGCCTTGGGGGTGAGGAGGGCGGCGAGGGCTCCGAGGCTGGTGGCGCCGTCGACCGGGGTGGCGATGTGCCACTCGGTCCCGAACCGGTTCCGGAAACTGCCCTCGGGCGCCTCCCCGTTCTTGTAGTCGTCCGGCACCTGCGACCAGTGGTTGGTGATCGCCGACAGCTTGATCTGCAGCAGGTCCTCGGACTGGACGAAGTGGGTGAGGTCCGCCTCGGCGGAGGCGAACCCGGGGTCGAGCGTGCCGTCCGCGTCGGGCAACGAGGCGAGATACTCCCGGCTGTAGGTCGCGTCGAAGACCCACGATGCGCCGATCGCCGGTCCGAGCGCATGGGCGACGTGATGGACCTGCACGTGGTCGGGGTGGCCGTAGGTCCCGTTGGCGTCGTAGCCCACGACCGCGACGACCTCCTCGTCGGCGAGCAGGTCGACGATCTGGGCTGCCACCGTCGCCGGGTCGGCGTTGGAGAAGGCATCGGGGTTCGCAGTGGTCTCGGTCCCGGCCATCCCCGAGTCGGCGTAGGGCAGCCATTCGATGCGATCGGCGCCCAGGACCTCGGCCGCGGCCAGGGTCTCGCGGACTCGACGCTCGGCCAACGTCTCGTCGCCGAGGTCCTCGTTCGTCTCCCCGGCATCGCCGCGCGTGCCGTACACGAGGATCGATCGCATCCCGAGACGAGAGGCCAGCGCGATCGTCGACCCGGTGAGGATGCACTCGTCGTCGGGGTGGGCGTGGACGAAGACGATGGTGGCCATGTCCGAGAAACGTACCCGGGCCAGGCCGGCGGCGGCCCTCCGAACCGCCGGTTCCTCGGCGATACCCGAGTTGCATCGGTCGGCATGCTTGACTGAAGGGGCAATGGTGGGATGCACACGCTCGGCGGTTTTCCTGTCGCATGACGCGCACCTGACACGTCGTCTTCCATAGGTTGTGAGGACGATGATCCAGCCGCCCCTGTCGACGCCATGATCTGGGTCCTCGTGATTCACGTGGTCGTGGCCGCGGTCGCGGCGATGCTGGGCTCCCGCCTGTGCGCTCGGGTGTTCTGGGTCGCGCTCATCGCGCCGGCCTCGACGGTCGTCTGGGCCATCGCCAAGGCGTCCGACGCCCACGACGGCACGCCGATCGTCCAGCACCGCGACTGGATCCCCGAGTTGGGCCTCGACTTCCGGTTCGTCGTCGACGAGTTCGCCCTGATGATGCTCTTCATCGTCGGCGGGATCGGCGTGCTCGTCATGGCCTACGCCAGCCAGTACTTCGACGACGAAGAGGGGCTGGGGCGCTTCACCGCGCTGCTCACGATCTTCGCGGGCGCGATGACCGGTCTGGTCACCGCCGACAGCCTCCTGATGATCTTCGTGTTCTGGGAGCTCACCTCGATCACCTCCTACGGTCTCATCGGTTTCAAGGACACGAAGTCGGCTGCCCGTGGCGCCGCGACCCAGGCGCTGATCATCACGGGCGCGGGCGGTCTGGCGCTGCTGGCCGGCCTGATCCTGCTCCGCATCAGTACCGACTCGAGCACCCTCTCGGGACTCGAGTCCGTCGAGGTCGGCGGGACGATCGCCTCGTCGGCCGCGGTCCTGATCCTCATCGGCTGCTTCACCAAGTCGGCACAGGTGCCGTTCCACGGATGGCTGCCCGGAGCGATGTCGGCGCCCACCCCGGTCTCGGCCTACCTGCACTCGGCCACCATGGTGAAGGCCGGCGTCTTCCTCGTCGCCCGCCTCGCACCGCATCTCGCCGAGCTCGGGCCATGGCGGCCGATGACCCTCGGCTTCGGCCTCGCGACCATGGTCTGGGGCGGCTATCGGGCGTTGCGCCAGACCGACCTGAAGCTCCTGCTCGCGTACGGCACCGTGAGCCAGCTGGGCATGCTCGTCGCGGTGCTCGGCGCCGGCGAGTCCAAGCTGCTCTTCGCCGGCACGGCGCTGCTGGCCGCGCACGCGGTGTTCAAGGCCAGCCTCTTCATGGTCGTCGGCATCGTCGACCACAGCACCCACACCCGCGAGATATCCGAGTTGAGCGGCCTCCGACGCGCCATGCCGGTTGTTGCCGTGACGGCGGCCGTCGGCGGGGCCTCGATGGCGGGCATCATCGGCCTGGCGGGCTTCCTCGCGAAGGAGGCGGCGATCCTGGGCCTGCTGCAGTCCAAGATCGCCGGCATCGACCTGGCGACGGCGGTCTTCGTCGGAGCGTCGGCCCTCACGGCCGCGTACACGGTCCGGTTCCTGGTCGGTGCGTTCGGCGACGTGCCCGACGTCGAGACGCCCATGCACCGCCCCGGGGTGTTGCTCGTGGCGCCCGCCGCCCTGCTGGTGATCCCGACGGTGGTGTTCGGTATCGCCGACGGCTGGGCGACCACACTCGTCGCCGACGCCAGCGGCGCACTCGACGACAAGGCGGCCACGTTCGACCTGAAACTGTGGCCCGGCATCACCACGGCCTTCGTCCTGTCGCTGCTCGCGGTGGGGGGCGGTCTCGCGCTCTACGCCATCCGACGACCGATCGAGCAGGTCCAGACACGTCTTGGTCGTGACCGCGACGCGGCCGACCTGTTCCAGGACGGGCTCCAGGGGGTCCTCCACGGCGCCGCCCGCGTCGTCGGCGTGATCCAGCCCGGCTCGCTCCCCCTCTATCTGGCCGTGATCCTGGTCGCCGTCTTCACGCTGCCGCTCCTGTTGATCCTCGGCGACAGCGGTCTCCCCGCGGACCGCGTCTTCGCCGAATCACCGCTGCAGACCGCGGTGGTGGGCGCCACGATGGTGGCGGCGCTGCTTCTGGCGCTGGCGCAACGGCGGTTCGCCGCCGTCCTGCTGCTCGGCACCGTCGGCCTCGGGTCAGCGTCCCTCTTCGTCATCCAGGGCGCACCCGATCTCGCGCTCACGCAGCTGCTCGTCGAGACGGTCTCGGTGGCGATCTACGTCTTCGTCCTGCGCCACCTCACCTCCCGCTTCAAGGCGCCCCAGCTGTCGGGAGCGAACCTCCTGCGAGCCGGTGTGGCGGCCCTCGTCGGCACCACCGTGTTCCTGCTCACGATCACCGTGGTGGCCGATCGCACCGCGGAGCCCGTCGACGCCGAGCTCACCGCCCGCAGCTACAGCGAAGCGGACGGCTCGAACGTCGTGAACGTCACGCTGGTCGACTTCCGCGGCTTCGACACCGTCGGCGAGGCGCTGGTGCTGGTCGTCGCCGCGGTCGGGGTGGTGGCCCTGGTGCGGGCCAACCGCGGCTCCGACGGGAGCGACCTCGGCCGGCCGGCAGCGTCGACGGAGGACGCGCATGGCTGAGCAGCGCCGCGACCGCCAGAGCCACCTGACCTCCCTGACCCTGGGCGACCCGTCGGTGGTGCTCGACACCACGCTCAACGCGGTCTTCCACACCATCATCGTGTTCTCGCTGTTCCTGCACTTCGCCGGACACAACGCCCCCGGCGGCGGCTTCATCGCCGGGCTCGTCGCAGGCGCGGGCCTGATCCTGCGCGTCATCACCGGCCGCGAGACGTTGCGGTCGAGGATCGCCATCCCACCCCATCTCCTCCTGGGCGCCGGCGTGCTCCTCGTCACCGGGACGGCGCTGACCAGCCTCGTCCTCGGCAACGCGTTGCTCGAACACCACACCTGGGAGCTCGACATCCCCGTGCTCGGCACGGCGAAGACCACCTCGGCCCTCCCGTTCGACACGGGCATCTACCTGGTCGTGGTCGGGGTGATCGCCGCGCTGATCGAAGCCCTGGTCGCCGAACCCGGCGCCGCGGACGCGGCGGAGTCGGAGGAGCCCGGATGACGGTCGCGCTCGCAATGCTCGTCGCGTGGCTGTTCGCCACAGGGACCTACCTCTTGCTGCAGCGGGCGCTCACCCGCATCGTCCTCGGCCTCGGGCTGCTGGCGCACGGCTCGATCCTGCTGCTGATCACCGTCGGCGGCCGCGCCGGCGACCCACCGCTGGTGGGCAAGGACGACGACGGCGCCGGCATCGCGGCCCCACTCCCCCAGGCCTTCGCGCTCACGGCGATCGTGATCGGCTTCGGCATGACGGCGTTTCTGCTCGCGCTCGCATACCGCAGCTGGGTGGGGACCAACGACGACGAAGTCCAGGACGACCTCGAGGACCGGCGTGTCGCCCGCCAGGTGGCCGACGATGAGGGCCACTTCCGCGAGCCCGACCCGGACGAAGACGAACCGTGGGACGAGTGGGATGACGACGACGCCCCGACGGAGGTCCCGAAGTGACCCTCGTCGTCCTGCCGGTCATCATCCCGCTGGTCGCGGCCGGCGTTGCCCTGGTCAGCCAGCAGTCGCTGCTGACGCAGCGCGTGGTCGCGCTGGGCGCGAACGCCGGAGCGCTCGGAACCGCGATCGCCTTGCTGGCGCAGGTCGAGTCCGACGGCATCCAGGCCCAGACGATCGGCGGCTGGCCCGCCGGTGTCGGGATCACGATGGTCGCCGACCTGGCATCGGCCATGTTCCTGGTCGTCAGCATGGTCGTCCTGGTGATCGTGCAGTGGTTCGCCGTCGGCCAGGGCGTCGACGCCACCCACCCCCGGATCGGTCAACCCGTCTACCTGGTGCTCTCCGCCGGGGTGGCGATGTCGTTCCTCACCGGTGACCTGTTCAACCTGTTCGTCGCCTTCGAGGTGATGCTGATCGCCAGCTACGTCCTGTTGACGCTCGGCGCGGGCGCGGCCCAGATCCGCACCGGCATGACGTATGTGGTGATCAACATCCTGGCGTCGACCCTGCTGCTCACGACCGTCGGCCTGATCTACGGCGCCACCGGCACCGTGAACATGGCCGAGCTGGTCACACGCTTCACCGAGCTGCCCGACGACACGCAGCTGGCGCTCGGTGTCCTCCTCCTCGCCGTGTTCGCGATCAAGGCCGCGCTCTTCCCGTTCTTCTTCTGGTTGCCCGACAGCTACCCGACGGCGCCCGTCGCGGTCACGGCGGTCTTCGCAGGCCTGCTGACGAAGGTCGGCGTCTACACGATGATCCGCGCCACGACGATCCTCGATCTGGACGAGGCCAAGTGGGTGCTGGTCATGGCCGCCTCGGTCACGATGGTCGTCGGCGTCGTCGGCGCCATCGTCCAGAGCGACATGAAGCGCATCCTGAGCTTCCACATCATCAGCCAGGTCGGCTACATGATCATGGGCCTCGCGATCGGCACGGTGGCCGGTCTCACCGGCGCGGTGCTGTACGTCGTGCACCACATCCCGGTCAAGACCGCCCTGTTCCTCGTCGGCGGTCTGATCGAACGGGCGACCGGAACGGCGGCCCTCCACCGCCTCGGCGGCCTGGTGCGGCGAGCCCCGATCTTCGCGGCCCTGTTCGCCATCCCGGCGCTGAGCCTCGCCGGCATTCCGCCGTTCTCGGGCTTCCTCGCGAAACTCGCCGTCATCGCCGCCGGCCTGGAGGCCGAGGAGTACATCCTGGTCGCAGCCAGCCTGATCGCGTCGCTGTTGACCATCTTCTCCATGTCCAAGATCTGGGCCGGGGTGTTCTGGGGGACGGCCGATGATCCGACCCCCGCCATGGCCGCGGCCGACGAGAACGACGTCAAGCTCCCGGTCGACCGGGTCACCACCGCGGCGACGGCCGTGCTGGTCGCCGCCACCCTCGTCGTTCCCGTCTTCGGTGGCACCGTCTACGACCTCGCGGAACGGGCCGCCCTCGATCTGCTCGACCCGACCAACTACATCGAGGCGGTGGCCGGCTCGTGAGGCATCGCATCGTGCTGTCGATCTGGCTCGTCGTCGTCTGGGTCGCCCTCTGGCGCGACGTCTCGGCGGCCAACATCGTGTCGGGCGTGTTGGTCTCGGCCGGTGTGACCTGGCTGTTCCCGCCCGAGCGACGGACCGCGCTGACCGTGAAACCGCTGGCGATGGCTCGATTCATCGTCGCCGTGTTCGTCTCGATCGTCCGGGCGAACGTCGTCGTCGCCTGGGAGGTGCTGACCCCGTCGAACCGCATCAACGAGGGCGTCGTGGCCGTCGAGCTGGCGTCATCGCATCCGGTGGTCATCACCCTGGTGAGCCATGCGATCGTGCTCGCCCCGGGCACGATGGTCATCGACGTCGAGGAGGGCGACGCCGACACGCCGAGCCTCCTCTTCATCCACGTGCTCCATCTCCGAGAGGTCGAGGACGTGCGGCGGGAGGTCCTCGAACTGGAACGACTCGCGTTGGCGGCGGTCGCCGGCGGCGACGAGGCGCGGACCGAACAGGAGGATGCGCCGTGACCGACGTACTCGAGGTCATCACACTGACCCTGTTGGGGATCTCCGGCGTCCTGGCGATGATCCGTGTGGGCCGCGGTGGTTCCCTTCCCGACAAGGTCCTCGGCGCGGACACGCTGATCCTGGTGATCGCGAGCACGGTCGCCGCCGGCGCCGGCATCACCCGCGACGCCACCTTCCTCGACGTGCTGGTGGTGGTGACCCTGCTCGGGTTCGCGGGCACGATCACGGTGGCCCGATACGTCGAACGACGAGGAGCCCGGGCATGAGCGGGGGCACGCCATGGACTTGATCGCCGCCATCGCGATGACGGTCGGCGCGGTGTTCACGCTGCTGGCCACGGTCGGACTGCATCGATTCGACGACGTGTTCGCCCGGATGCATGCCGCCGGCAAGTCGTCGACGCTGGGGCTGCTGTTGATCCTCGTCGGCGTGGCCTTCCGGCTGACCGACCTGGGCGATCTGCTGAAACTCGGCCTGATCGCGGTCCTCGCCGTGATCACGATCCCCGCAGGCGTCCACGTCATCGCGCGGGCCGCATGGCGTGCGGGCACCGAACTGGCCGAGGCCACCGAGTTCGACGAGAGGTCGGAGCGCCGGGCGAACGGCCGCTGACCCTCCCGCCGGCGTGACCCGCCCCGTGTGACGACAGACCGATGACAGGACGAGGAGTCCGGCTTACCGTGTCGGGTATGACCACCACGGAGCCGGTCTTCTTCAACCCCCTGGCCGACGGGTACATGGCCGACCCCTTCCCGCACTTCCGCGAGATCCGGGAAGCCGACCCCGTCCACTACACGCTCGTCGAGCGCTGGGCGTTGTTCGCCTACGACGACGTCTTCCGCCTCCTGCGCGACCCCGCCCTCAGCGTCGACGACGCCAAGGCGGACTTCGGCGCCGAGAACGAGCGCGTCGAACTGTTCGAGTCGATCATGGGTGACGACCTCGAGCCGGACACCTCCATGCTCAACACCGACCCACCCGACCACACGCGGCTGCGCCGCCTCGTGTCCAAGGCGTTCACCCCCGCCACCATCGAGAAGCTGCGCCCGATGGTCCAGGAGATGGTCACCGCCTCACTGGATCGAATGGCAGCTGCGGGCGGCGGTGACCTCGTCGCCGAGCTGGCGTTCACACTGCCGTTCGACGTCATCTCGGAGATGCTCGGCATGCCCGGCTCGGACAAGGTCAAGATCCGCACCTGGTCCGAGGACATCGTCAAGACCCTGGATCCGATCCTCACCGAGGACGAGGTGCGCGCCGCCCACCAGTCGAGCATCGCGATGAACGCCCACCTCGCCGAGGTGATCGAATGGAAGCGCGCCAATCCGGCCGACGATCTGTTGACCAAGCTGATCGAGGCCGAGGAGGACGGTGATCGGCTCTCCCCCGTCGAGCTGCGAGACCAGGTGGCGCTGCTCTTCATCGCCGGCCACGAGACCACGGTCAACCTCATCGGGACGGGTATCTACGAGCTGCTCCGCAGCCCGGACCAGCTGCGGGTGTGGCGTGAGAACCCAGACAT
Source organism: Actinomycetota bacterium (assembly GCA_039029775.1). Taxonomy (GTDB): domain Bacteria; phylum Actinomycetota; class Acidimicrobiia; order Acidimicrobiales; family UBA8592; genus JBCCFK01. Next base: position 10,826 of record JBCCFK010000076.1, read on the forward strand.
CGCCGTCAACGGTGTCGACGAGCTCCTGCGCTATGTCAGCCCGGTCCAGATCAGCCGGCGGATCGCCACAACCGACCTGGAGTTCGGCGGCAAGGAGATCGCCGAAGGCTCGTTCATCATGGCGGTGCTGGCATCCGCCAATCGCGATCCGGCGAAGTTCGGACCCGACGCCGACGTCCTCGACCTCCATCGCGACGGAGCGGGCCAGCACGTCTCGTTCGGCTCGGGCGCGCACTACTGCCTCGGAGCGTCGCTCGCGAAGCTCGAGGCGCAGGTCGCCATCGGCAGCTTCGTGGAGCGGTTCGGCCATGCCGACGTGCAGGACGCGGCCTGGAACGGTCGCATCAACCTGCGGGGACTGGAACGGCTGGACCTCGCCCTCTGAACGGTCGCGCCGAGTCCGGGGCCCTACGGTCAGCCCCTGCGCCGGCTCCCCAGGTCCAGCCGGAAGACGGCTCCACTCTCGCTCGACGCGGTCACGTCGCCACCGTGGGCCCGAGCGATCCAGCGGGTGAGCGGGAGACCCAGGCCATGGCCTCGAGAACCGCTCCGGCTGTGGAACCGGTCGAAGACCCGCTCGAGCTCTGCGGGATCGATGCCGTCGCCCCGATCCGCGACGGTGACCACACCAGCGGACACGCGGACCGTGGCCGGCCGGTCGGCAGACGCGCCCCCGTGGGCGATCGCGTTCCGGAGCAGGTTGTCGACGGCTCGTGAGACCAGGCCGGGGTCGATGTCGACCACCGACTCGTCCAGGTGCTCGACGAACGCGGGGTCACCGTCGATCAGGGACTCCACCAGCAGGTCCAGCCGGACCGGCTCGGTCTCGAGCGGCAGCCGGTCGGCATCCATCCGCGCCAGCGTCATGAGGTCGTCGGTGAGCGTGGAGGCGTCCTCGGCCAGGGCCGTCACCCGCACCAGCGCATCGTCGCCCGCAGCTTCCGCCGTCGACCGGATGGCCGCGATCGGAGTCCGCAGCTCGTGTGCCGCGTCGGCGATGAACCGCTCCTGCTGGGCGAGCGCACCGGCGACCGGCCGGATCGACCGGCCGGCCACGAACCACGAGGCCACGACCCCGAGGAGCACCAGGCCACCGGCGACCAGGATCACGCGGTTGCGCAGCGATGCGTGGGCGTCGTCGAATGCCGCGGCCTCCACGAACGCGGCCATCGCGCCGCGGATCTCGAGGCCGTCGAGGAGCGGCGTGCCTCTGGCGTACAACAGACCGGTCGAGGTCTCGACCTCGAAGCGGCCGTCCTCCTCGTCCTCGATGACGCGGTCGACGGCGCCGACCAGCACTTCGGCATCACCGAGCGCATCGTCGGCGACGAAGACCTGGCGGGCCCCGAGCGCGAGGTCGATCCCACGCTCCTCCGCTTCGAAGAACAGGAAGCGGCGATACGCCTCCTCCCACAGGAGCTCGGGCGGCTCGTCCTGGAGGATCTCGAGGACCTCGTCGTCGTCGAAGCCCTCCTCGTAGAGATCACCGGCGACAGCGGCTCGTTGGTCGTCGTCCAGATCCTCGAACGTCTCGGCGATCCAGAACGCCATGTCGGTCCCGTCGGGTTCGGGCAACTCGACGCCGAGCCCTGCGTCGACGAGGTCGAGGACATCGAAGTCGGGCGCGACGACCATCGCCGCGTCCTCCTCGAGGAGGCCCGACGGGTCATCGGGCTGGACCTCGCCGTCGACGAAGTCGACCTGGCGGGAGATCTCGTCGACGCGCCGCAGCAGTTCGGCGTCGATCTGCTCGTCGCGCAGGTCGGCGTCGATGCGGATCACGACCACGGCGAGCACGGCGGCCACCAGGGTCAACAACAGTGCGATCAACGCGGTCACCCGGATCCGCAGCGTGCCGAGACGAGCGGCGGTCGCCGCGCTGACCGTCGTGTCCGTCACGGGTCGACCTCGAGGACGAACCCGACACCGCGAACCGTCCCGATGGGGCTCGGTTTGCCGAGCTTGCGGCGGAGCGAACCGACGTGCACGTCGACCACGTTCGACATCGGATCGTGCGCCTCGTCCCAACAGTGCTCGATCAGGTCGGCCCGAGACACCACGGTCCCGGCGCGACCCGCCAACTGCAACAGGATGCAGCGTTCCTTCGCCGTGAGGGGCAGCAACACCCCGCTGCGGCGGACCTCGGCACGGCCGGTGTCGATCTGCAGATCGCCGACGTCCAAAATCGTCGGCGTGGGCGCAGCGTTCCGGCGGCACAGCGCCCGGACGCGCACGACCAGCTCGTCCAGTGCGAACGGCTTCACGAGGTAGTCGTCGCCGCCGGCCTCGAAGCCCGCGACACGTTCCTCGACCGCATCCTTGGCCGTCAGGAAGAGGACGGGGACCGCGCTCCCATCGCGCCGGAGGCTCCCCACAAGGCCGAGGCTGTCCCCGTCGGGCAGCATCCGATCGAGGACCAGGCAGTCGTACTCGTTCACCGACGCGGCAAAGGACGCCTCGGCCAGGTCGGCCACGGCGTCCACCGCGAACCCGGCCGACCGGAGGCCGGTCTCCACCGACCCCCGGATGTCGGGTTCGTCCTCGACGACAAGGATGCGCACGAGCCTCCTATCGGCGTGCCACCGCCATCACTGACGATCGGGCCGGGCGAGCTCACACCAGGCGAACTCCTCGTCGACGACCTGGTCGCCTTCCTCCGCCACCCATTCTGCAACCTCCTCGGCCGACAATCCGGCCAACTCGGCGCAGAACTCGGCGTCGGCCCCCTCGTCGTCGAAGCCGTCCTGCAACACGCGGTTCTCGAAGCACGCCTCGAGCGCGATGAACAGGTCTTCGGGGACGACGGTTCCGAGATCGATCCGGTCGGGCATCTGCGGGTGCTCGGGGCGCTCCTCGGGGCCCATCACCCCACCGTCGACCGCCGGCGGCTCGTGCTGGAAGCGCTCGATCTCCTCCTCGCTGAGCTCGACCCCGTCGTCGTCCTCCTCTTCGAGGAGGCCCTGGGTCTCGCGCCGTTCGACCTCGCCGACGATCGCCTCGCAGCGGGCGACAGCGGCCGGGTCGGGGGGCTGGGCCGCGGTGAGATCGACGACGTCGTCGGGCGGGCTCTCCGACGTCGAACCGCCCGCCTCGACGCTGGCCGCCGCGTCGACGGTCAGCGCTTCCGGGACCGTGCGGGAACCGGCCCCGGAAGCACAGGCGCCGACCAGAACGGCGCCGACGGCGGCGGTCGCGAGGAGCTTCTTCGTCGATGCGCCGATGTGCGGTGCGAGGGTTCTCATCGGACGACCTCCAGTGGGCGGGTCGACCCCGGGAGGGCCAGGTCTGCATCGACGCCCAGGGTGTGCTGGACGACGCCGCCCAGGTAGTCCCGGAAGTCGGTCGTGACGAGGAAGTTGCCGTCGTCGTCGAACCGGTCGAGCGGAGAGGGCTCACCGTGGTGGCCACCGACGACGCGAGGTCCCACCACGAACTGCGTTCCGGCGGTTCCGTGCTCGGTTCCCTGACCGTTCCACTCGGGCCGACGCCCGAACTCGGTCCAGGTCGCGATCACGACCCGATCGGCGTTGGCCCCGAGGTTGGCCTGAAATGAGCGGATCGCGTCGTCCAGGGTGGTCAACAGGTCGGGGAGGCTCCAAGCCTGGTCGGCATGGGTGTCGAAGCCGTCGTGGGAGACGTGGAAGGCCCGCGTCGGGATTCCCGTGTTGATCATGTCGGCGACGAGCCCGAGATCGACGGCGAGGCGCGAGGTGTCGTCGTCTCCGTCGTCGTCCTCGTCGTCGTAGGCCGCGATCAGCGGTTCGAGGCGCCCACCCACGTCGCGAACGAGCGCCTGCGATGCCCGGACCTGGGACGCCATGTCGGTGCCGCCCGGACCGGCGATCATCGCGTTCAACCCGGCGGCCAGGCTCGGGGAGTCCTCGGCGAAGTCTCGGGTCCACGGAAGGTCCCACGGGTTGTCCAGGGCGTAGGGGCGCCACGACGCGGCGTGCATCGACGGGCTGAGGCCCCCCACCGAGACGCCGAGCAGTGGATCGTGGTCGTCGACCAGATTGTCCAGGGTTCGACCGAGCCAGCCGGTCCTGGTGTGAAAATCGAGCGAGCCCTTCTCCCACATGTCGGTGGCGTCGAAGTGGCTGAGCGAACTGTCCGGGTGTCCCACGCCGTGGACGATGGCCAGGTGGCCACTGTCCCATGCCGATGCCAGATGAGGCATCGACTACAGGCTGAAGTCGCCGTCGAGCGGCTGGAGGGAGGCCTCACCGAGCGTCTCCTGGCGAAGGGCCCGGTAGCGGGGGTCGCCTGCGGGCACGACCGTGTCGAGGAAGTCCATCCCGCCGCCGAGTTGGATGCTGACGAGGACGAGGCCCGGGTCCGCGGCGAACCGCGACCGATACGGAACCGCGTTGCCGGCGAGGGCGCCCTCGGCCCGGGCGAGTGCCCCGGGGCCGAGGATGCCTGCGGCGGCGGCCGTCAGTCCGAGTCCGGTCAGGAATCGACGACGGCTGGGCAGGGGGGCTTGGTGGGTCATGCGAGGGTCACCTCCGGTGACACGAATGCGGTGGCGATCGCTGCGGCGACCGCCTCGGTCGGCTCCTCGGCCGCGAGGGAGCGAGCGATGGCGTCCGCGGGTTCGGGACTCCACTCGACGCAGCCCAGGCGGCCGAGGAGCAGGGA
>JBCCFK010000077.1:0-15421 GCA_039029775.1 Actinomycetota bacterium
GAGCAAAATGGAGGGTAGATTCGGAATCAGGGACCCCGAAAACCCGTATACGCCCGGTTTTAGCATTCAAATCAGTAAAATTTCGCCGAAGCGGTGGTGCCCCAACTCCTCGGCGAGCCCGGTGACGCGGTTGCCCAACGCCTTGATCTGCCGATCGCTGGTGCCCGAGGCGATGACCTGCCGTCGAGTCTGCCCGGGTAGATGTCGGGCGACTGCAGCATCGGGCTGTCGAAGCTCTCGGTGACCACGACGCCATCGCCGTCGGCCTCGAAGGTGTACTTCCACGTCGTGGCGTACTCCCACGCGGGAGGCACCACGAACGAGAAGACGCGACCCCGATCGGCTTCGACCACGCGACACTCGGCGCTCCACTCGTAGCCACCGTGCTCGTTGTGGCCGCGGAAGAGAGCCCCTTCGACGATCTCGGTCGACCCCTCGATGAACTCGCATCGTTGATTCTCGGGCGACAGTGACGGCAGGGTGTCCAGGTCGGTCACGTAGTCGTACGCGGCCTCGGGCGACGCAGCGATCCGGATGCTGGCGGAGCCCGTTGTGGGCCACTCGGGTTCGGTCATGGCGCCGAGCCTAGGACGCCGATGGAGCGGGTGCCGGAGCGGATCGGCCATAGTGACGGCATGCGGCGACCGAACGTGATCCTCGTGAACTGCGATGACCTCGGCTACGGCGATCTCGGGTGTTACGGCTCCGAAGTCCACGACACGCCGACCATCGACGGCCTGGCCGCGGCCGGCGTGCGCCTGACCGACTTCTACATGGCGTCGCCCGTGTGTTCGCCCAGCCGTGGCGCCATGCTCACGGGCTGCTATCCGCCCCGGATCGGCTTCGACACCTTCGACGGCCTCAACGTCTTGTTTCCGGGTATGCCCCAGGGCCTCAGCACCGACGAGATGACCATCTCCCGGCTGCTCTCCGACGCCGGCTACGCCACCCAGATCGTCGGCAAGTGGCACTGTGGGGACCAGGCTGATCACTCGCCGACCAGGCACGGGTTCGACTCGTGGCTGGGCCTGCCGTACAGCAACGACATGGGCCGCCAGCCCGCGACGTTCACCGACGAGCAACTCGACGCGGTCCGGGCACGCGGGATCCCGCTGCCGGACTTCGACTACCCGCCGCTGCCGTTGATGCTCGACGACGAGATCATCGAGGCCCAACCCGACCAGGCCGCGTTGACGACTCGCTACCTCCAGGAGTCGGTGCGGTTTCTGCGCCGCAACCGCGACCGCCCGTTCTTCCTGTACTTCGCGCACATGTACGTCCACCTGCCGATCTACGTCCAGGCGAGGTTCCTGGCCGAGTCCCGCAACGGCACGTACGGCGCTGCGGTCGCGTGCATCGACTGGGCGCTCGACGTTCTGCTCCACGAGCTGGATGCGCTCGGACTCGCGGACGACACGATCGTGGTCTTCACGAGCGACAACGGGGCACTCGGTCGACCCGGCGAGGGCTCGAACGCACCCCTCCGTGAGAAGAAGGGCACGACATGGGAAGGCGGCCAGCGGGTGCCGTGCATCGTCCGCTACCCGGGCGTGCTTCCGGCGGGCACCGAGTGCTCGGAGGTGGCGACGGCGATGGACCTCTATCCCACGATCGCGGCGTGGTGCGGCCTCGAGGTGCCCGATGACAAGCCGATCGACGGACGTGACCTCGGTGCGACGCTGGTGGACGGGGCCGTCTCACCCCACGAGGCGTTCTTCTACTGGAACGGGCCGTTCCTCGAGGCGGTGCGGTCGGGCCGGTGGAAGCTCCACGTCCACAAACGCAAGTTCGGTCCGACGCCGCAGGACCCGATCGAGGAGCTCTACGACCTGGGAACCGACGTCGGCGAGACCACCGACGTCGCCGCTGCCCATCCCGACGTCGTCGCCCGGTTGCAGGGGTTGCTGGCAGATGCTCGCGCCGAGCTGGGCGATGCCGCGAAGGGGGTCGAGGGCTCGGCCCGTCGCCCCGTCGGGCGGGTCGCGGAGCCGAAGAAGCTGGGGGCATTCGATCCCGAGCACCCGTACTACATGGCCGAGTACGACCTCGCCGATCGCGGCTGACCGCTCGTGCTAGACCACCCGCATGGCTGACATCGACGACGCGCTGGCTTCGGTGCTCGCCGGCTGCGTCCCCGGGTTCGAGCGCCTCGTGTCGGCCAACCGGCTCAGCGGGGGAGCCAGCCAGGAGACCTATCGGATCAACCTGGAGGCCGGCGGTGCGCCGCTGACCCTGGCGATGCGCCGCGCCGCCGGCGGCGTGAGCGAGCCCGAGCCCGGGCGCCCTGGCCTGGAGGTGGAGGCCCGACTCTTCCGGGTGGCCCGGGACGCGGGTGTTCCCGAACCACGGATCCTGCACGTGCTCGGGCCCGACGACGGCCTGGGTGCGGGCTTCGTCATGGAGTGGCTGGAGGGGGAGACCCTGGGTGCCCGTGTCCTGCGCGCTCCCGAGCTCGACGGCATTCGGCCGCGCCTCGCATACGAAGCCGGTCGGGTCCTGGCCCGTATCCATGGGATCGACACCGCAGCCACAGGCCTCGACCAGGTGCTCCACGCGGTGCCCACCGAGGACTTCATCGAGCAGATCTGGGAGCGGTACCGGCTCTTCGAGACGCCACAGCCGATGATCGACTACACCGCCCGGTGGCTGCTCGACCATGTCCCCGACCACTGTCGCACCACGCTGGTCCACAACGACTTCCGCAACGGGAATCTGATGATCGCGCCCGACGGGATCGCCGCCGTCCTGGACTGGGAACTGGCCCACCTGGGGGACCCGCTGCGGGACCTGGGCTGGATCTGTACCAACTCGTGGCGCTTCGGGCGGACCGAGCACCGCGTCGGCGGGTTCGGTGAACTGGACGACCTCCTGCGCGGCTACCAGGACGAGTCCGGTATCGCCGTCGACCCCGCCCACGTCCACTTCTGGGAGGTGTTCGGGTCGTACTGGTGGGCGGTCGGTTGCCTCGGCATGGCCGACAGCTGGCGCAATGGACCAGACCCCACCGTCGAACGGCCTGGCATCGCCCGTCGGTCGTCGGAGTGCCAGGTCGACTGCGCCAACCTGATCATCCCGGGGCCGGTGGCGCTGGTCGAGGCCGATGATGCGATCAGCTCCATCGACACCCCGACCACCGAGGAGCTGCTCGCGAGCGTCCGCGACTTCCTGCGTGAGGACGTCCGCTCCGCCACCGAGGGTCGCAACAACTTCCTCGCCCTCGTGGCCGCCAACTCGATCGACATCGTCCGCCGGGAGTTGACGCTCGCGCCCGCGCATCGCGCCGCGGAGGTCGAACGGTTGCGATCGATGTTCACCGCCCCCGCAGGGGCGCTGACCGAGCTGCGGTGGGCGCTCACCACGGGCCTTCGGGACGGCTCGATCGATCTCGACCACGACGGGCTGGCCGATCACCTGAGGGCGACCGTGGTCAATCAGCTCGCGATCGATCAGCCCCGGTACTCGGGTCTCGCCAACGCACTCGGCGAACCGGGCGCCTGAGCGACTCCGTCGTCAGCTCCGCCCGAGTCCCGGGCGCGAACTCCGGATGAAGAGCCCGCCCGCGCCGAGGAGGGCGACTGCGGCGATCAGGGCCGCTGCGGACTCCACGCCCGTGTCGGCCAGTTCGGGTTCCTCCTCGGGCGACTCTTCCGCCGGTTCCTCCTCGGCGGGTTCTTCGCCGCCTTCGTCCTGCGCGACGAAGGTCAGGCGGACGAAGGAGACGACCGCATCGATCTCCTCGGCGCTGAGCACCGCCCCGAACCCCGGCATCGTGCTGCGACCGTCGGTGACCGTGGCCACGTGCCGGGCGCGGTCGTTCTCCGCTGCCACGCCGGTGAGCCTGCGGCCGACCGCCGATCCCTCACCCTCGGCGCCGTGGCAACTGGCGCAGTTCGCCTCGAACACCGCGGCGCCGGCCTCGACCTGCGCCGGGTCGTCCTCACCGCCTTGCGCTGACGCTGCGTCGAACGTGAACACCACCGCGGCCACCGCCGCGATCCAGACCAGGGTCTTTCTCATGCCGGCTCTCCCCAACCAGAAAACGTGACTCGAAGTATGACCCAGGTCGGATCGTTGTGCGTGTCGTGTCGACATGCGGCGTCGGGAGCCGGTGGATCAGAATGCGCTCGTGGCACCCTCGATCTCCCTCGGAACCGTCGCGCTCGAGCCGACGCGGTGGGCTCGCGGGCCCCAGATCCCCGCGCCGATCGCCTTGTCCCCCTGGCTGGACGCCCTCGCCGATGCCGGCTTCGACGGGCTGGAGCTGTGGGAACGGCATCTCACGGACGCCGCGCCCGACGAGGTCGACGCCGTGCTCGGCCACCGACTGCCGATCACCGTGTTCAACACCTACGTGTCGCTCGACGACCCCGACCCCACGGGTCGACGCGGCGTCGCCGAATGGGTCGCCACCACCGGCGCTCGCGGCGTGAAGTTCAACGTGGGACGCGACGAGGACGCCGAGCTCGCGTACGTCGAACGCCTCGCCGCGTGGCTCGAGGAGCTGCCGCGGCACGCCGCGCTGCTCTGCGAGTGTCACCACGGGATCTCGATCGCCGAGTATCCCGACACCGCCGCGCGCATCTTCGCCGCGGTGGGCGAGCCCGAGCGATTGGGCGCCATCGTCCACACCCACGAATCGGTCGAGCACCTCGAACGGCGCTTCGACGCATACGGCGACCGCATCCGCCACGTCCATGTGAACTACCTCGAACTCGGCGAGTCGATCCGGGCACCGCGGCTGGCCGACGTCGCCGACGACCTCGCCCGCAAGGTCGACCTGTTCGATCGCGGGGGCTTCGACGGCACCTGGAGCATCGAGTTCGTCCACGGGCTCCAGACCGATGCCGATCAGCCGGAACGACTGGTCGCCCAGGCGATCGAGGACCTCGAGTTCCTCCGCAGCATGCTGTGATCGTGCGCCGGGCCGCTTGCGGCAGAACCGGCGGCGTGGTGGGCTCGGGTCAGTCAGAGGAGGTCCGTCATGAAGATCCGTTGGTCCCACTGTGTGCTGAAGGTGCGTGACTTCGACACGATGCTCGCCTTCTACTGCGAAGCGTTCGGCTGGCGCGTCGCCGACCAGGGCGAGGTCGCGCCCGGCATTCGGATCGCCTTCCTGAGCGGGAGTTCGACCGATCACCATCAGATCGGGTTGTTGGAGATGGCCGACGACGGTGAAGGCAAGAACGTCGATCACAACGCGTTCCGCGTGGAGTCGATCGGCGACGTGATGGAGATGCACGCCCGGATGTCCACCGACGATCGGGTGTCGCGGGTCGCTCCGGTCACGCACGGCAACGCGGTCTCGGTGTACTTCTCGGACCCGGAGGGCAACGGCATCGAGATCTTCTGCGACACGCCGTGGCACGTGGAGCAGCCCGTCATCGCCGGTTGGGACCCCACGATGTCCGCCGACGAGGTCCTGGCCGACATCGAGGAGCGCTTCAAGGACTCCCCGGGATTCATGCCCATGACCCAGTACCGCTCCCAGCAGGCCGCTCGCTTCGGAGAGGCGCAGTGAGCGACCCCGACGAGGTCGTCACCATCCTGCTGCCCGAGGACGAGTACCCGCACGAGCCCGACGATGCGGTCAACTACAACGAATCGATGTACCTGAACGCCTTCGACCTCGGGCAACGGGCGGGCGGTTGGTTCCGGCTCGGCAACCGGGTGAACGAGGGCTACTCGGAGATGTCGGTGTGCATCTACCTGCCCGACGGGCGCGTCGGGTTCATGTTCGATCGCCCCAAGATCACCACCAATGCCGACATGAAGGCCGGCGGTCTGAGGATCGAGGTCCACGAGCCCTTCGAACACCTCTCGGTGCACTACGACGGGAAGGTGTGCCTTCTGGACGACCCGTCCGAGATGGCCAACCCGCGGGAGGCGTTCGCGAACAACCCCCGAGTCCCGGCCACCGTCGACATCGACTGGTACGGCGTGTCCCCGATGTACGGCGGCAAGCCCCAGTACGCCGACGGACGCGAGATCGAGCAGGAGGCGGGGAAGAGCTTCGCCAAGGCGCACTACGAGCAGCACTGCCGCACGAAGGGCTCGATCGTCGTGGGCGACGAGGTGCTGGAGATCGAAGGCTTCGGGCTCCGCGACAAGTCCTGGGGCCCCCGCTACTGGCAGGCGATCTCGTGGTACCGGTGGCTGCCGATCGTCTTCGACGAGGACTTCGCCATGATGATCTCGGTCGTCGCCCGCGATGCCGACAGCCCGGGGCGAGGCGGCGGCATGGTGCTCGAGGGCGACCAGTACCACCTGATCACCGACTGTGGTGTCGACGCCGAGTGGGACGACAAGGGGGAACAGACGACGATCACCGCCTGGGCCACGACCGACGAGCGCGACTACGCCGTCACGGGTGAGGTGCTGTCGATGATCCCGCTCCGCAACCGCCGCAAGACACCGGACGGCGAGCAGCTCCACACCAGGATCACCGAGGCGATGACCCGCTACGAGTGCGACGGACGCGAGGGAATCGGCATGAGCGAGTTCCTCGATCAGGTCATCGACGGCTGGCCTGTCGGCGTGCCCCGTCCCTAGCGGCCATCGGGGCCGAAGAACGCGACCTCGGCGCGGCCGAGCCGCGAGCGCTCGCCGTCTTCGACGCGCATGAGCGTGGCGGTCGAGAACCCGTCGACCAGCTCGGTGAACACGATCGCCTTGCCGTCGGGGGACCACAGACGCGGCGCTTCGACGTAGGCGTCGGCGAACGTGAGGTACGTCGACGCGAACCCCGACGAGACCGCGTAGACGCCGAGGTCGGCGATGTCGGTGCCGTCGAACACGTTCCAGCGGAGCTCGGTGCCGTCGGGAACGACGAGCAGCAGCTGCGTCCCATCGGGGCTCCACTCGAGCCAGGCGGCGGGCGACGTGCCGATGGGCGTTCGGGTTCCGGTGTCGAGGTCGACGAGTTCGACGGGCGTCGCGCGGCCGTCGGGGTCGGGTCGGGCGTGGCCGATCGCAGCACGGTCGCCATCCGGGTGGACCGAGATCTGGGCCTGGCCGAAGGCCGGGCCGAGGTCGATGCGCTCTCGGGTGTCGACGTTGGTGCGCACCAGGCGGACATCTTCCCCGTCGGGCCCGGAGGTCGTGTGGACGACCTCTCTGGTCCCCGGAATCCACGACGCAGCCTGGAACGACGTCCCCACCTCTCCGAGGTCGAAGATGCGACCGTCGTCCGCCGGCGACGACACCAGCACGAGCCGCGGCCCGGCGTGCACGACGAGATCCGAGCCGCCGGGTTCCCACGACACGTAGATCACCGGACCGTCGATGCTGGTCTCGAACAGGGGGATGGCTTGGCGGTCGAGGATGTCTGCGGACACGCCGGCGTTGTCGTCGCTCGGCCCCAGCCCCACCAGGACGTCGGCGCTCGAGTCCCAGGTGAAGAAGAAGTAGGGGCGAGCGGCCGGACGGGTGTCGTAGCGCCCCGTCCGCACGTCGACCATCCCGACCTCGGGGTCACCGATGCCGATGACGGTGGTGACGAGACGGGTGCCATCGCGCGACCAGGTCGGCTGCGTGGCCGCCTGCCCCTCGGCGAAGCGATAGACGATCTCGCCGGTCGGTCGGAGGATGCGCAGGCCCTCGATCCCCGAGGTCGCGACGAGCCCGTCGATGTCCGCCAGCGACTCGTCGATTTCGATTTCGATCTCGGTCTCGGTCTCGATCTCGTCGGCGGTCTCCGAGCCCGCCGAGGACCGGCTGGAACCCCCGTCGCCGGACGCTGTCCCGCCGGCCTCACCGGCCTCGGCCGACGGGGTGGTCCCGATGTCCGCGGCGCTGATGCCGGCCTCGGGCTCGTCGGACGACGAACAGGCGGCCGAGATCACCGCGAGCACGACCAGGACGAACCGAAACCGCCGTTGCATCGGGCCAACCTACCGGTGGTCGGGGACCCCGGCGCCGCCCCCTGGCAACCGCTGTGGGGCGAAGTTGCTGTGCTATGTTCCACAACCGCACGCCTGGGGGCGGCACGAGGGCACGACGCCCTCGAGTCTGCGGCGGATGCCGCGAGGAGGAGACATGACCAAGCGACTTGCACTGGCACTTGTTGCACTGGCAGCGCTGTTCGCGCTTTCGGGCGCGCCTGCCGCGGCTCAAGACGGACCGTCGATCACCGTCGACCCCGAATTCGTCGAGGCACCCGGTGAGCAGGAGTTCACCGTGACGGGCGCCGGCTGGCTCGCTCCTCCGACCGCGATCATCCCGTGTGCGGCACCCGAGTCCGGCAATCTTCTCGACATCGACTCCGACACCTGCGACACGGGCAACCTCGTGCCGGTGACCCCTGACGCGTACGGCAACTTCACCGCATCGATGACCGTCGACGTGACAGAGGGCGGCATCGCGATCATCGGCTTCGACCTCGGCACCCAGGGTGACACCGAGAGCGGTGGAGCAATCGTGCCCGTCGGCGCCCCGGCCACCGAGGAAGCCGCCGAAGAGGGCGGCGAGGAAGAGGCTGCCGGCGAAGAGGAAGAGCTCGCCAACACCGGCGTCGAGTCGGGCATGCTGGCCATCGTGGCCGGCGCCGTGCTCGCCGGCGGCGTGATGCTCACCGCCACCCAGCGCCGTCGCACCGCCTGATCCACGCTGATCAGACGACGATCTCGTCACCTGCCGGCACCGCACAGCGGTGCCGGCAGGTACGCGTTTTGGCCGACGGCATAGGGTGAGGCGATGACCGACCGGATGCACCACGAGGTGGTGGTCCTGGGCGCTGGGGTGTCCGGGATCTACCAGATCAAGCGCCTCGTCGACCTCGGGATCGACGCCGTCGTCCTCGAGGCCGACGACGACCTCGGCGGCACGTGGTATCGCAATCGGTACCCCGGGGCCCGGTTCGATTCCGAGAGCTACACCTACGGCTATTCCTTCTCGCGCGAGCTGCTCGACGAATGGCACTGGAAGGAGCGGTTCTCGTCGCAGCCCGAGAACCTCCGGTACCTGAACTTCGTCGCCGACAAGTTCGATCTGCGTCGACACATGCGCTTCGGGTCCAGGGTCGAGGCGATGACCTGGCGCGAGACCGAGGGCCGATGGGACCTCGCCGTCGAGAACGGCGATCGCCTCAGCGCTCGGTTCGTGATCACCGGGCTGGGACCGCTGTCGATCCCGACGCTGCCGCGCTACGAGGGCATGGACGACTTCGCCGGCGACGCCTGGCACACCTTCCACTGGCCACGCGAACCCGTGCCCCTCGAGGGGCGGCGGGTCGGGGTGATCGGCACCGGCGCCACGGGCATCCAGGTGATCAGCGACATCGCCGACCGGGTCGCGGACCTGAAGGTCTTCCAGCGACGCCCGAACTGGAGCACGCCGCTCAACAACGCGCCGATCTCCGAGGAGGAGATGGCGGCGATCCGGGACCGCTACGACGAGATATTCGCCAACTGCCGGCTCTCACCGGGCGGCTTCGAGCACGTCCCCGACCGGCGCGGGTTCTGGAGCCTGACCCACCAGGAGCGGGTCGAGTTCTGGGACGGGCTCTACGCCCGGCCCGGCTTCGCCATCCTCGCGGCCAACTTCCCCGAGATCTTCATGGACCCCGAGGCGAACCGCGAGATCTCCGACTACATCGCCGACCGCATCCGCGGACGCGTCGACGACCCGGTCGTGGCCGAGAAGCTCATCCCCAAGGATCACGGGTTCGGCACCCAGCGGCTCCCGTTGGAGACCAGGTACTTCGAGGCGTACAACCGCGACAACGTCCACCTCGTCGACATCTCCGAGACGCCGATCGAACGCATCACCGCCACCGGCAACCAGACCACGGTGGCGCACCACGATCTCGACCTGATCGTCTACGCCACCGGCTTCGACACCATCACCGGTGGCTACGACCGGATCGCGATCACCGGCATGGAAGGTCGGCTGCTCGGCGAGAAGTGGCGCGACGGGCCGAGCACGAACCTCGGGATCATGACCCACGGCTTCCCGAACATGTTCATGGTGGCCGGGCCTCAGAGCGTGTCCGGGTCGACCAACTTTCCCCGCGCCATCGAGAACGCGGTCGACTGGATCACCGACCTCCTCGAGCACGCGTGGGCCGAGGGGCGGACGCGGATCGAGGCCAGCGCCGAAGCCGAGGAGGACTGGGTCGCCGAGGTGGTCCGCCAGCACGAGAAGCTCCTGCTGCGGAGCAGCCAGGGTTGGTTCACCGGGTACAACTCGAACGTCGCCGGTCACGAGGCCGGCACGATCCGATACCAGGCCTATTTCGGCACGGCGCCCAAGTACAACGCCCTGCTCGCCGGGGCGGTGGCCGAGGGGTACCCGGGCATCGACATCGCCTGAGCGGTCACGTTCGGCCCACCCGAGCCTGTGTTACAAAGGCGGCGCACGGCTGGCGGAAGCGATCGAGGAGGGTCGTCGTGCGAGGACCGGTGGTGATGATCGTCGCAACCGCGCTCGTCGCGGCCGCCGTCGCAGCCATCCCCCCGGTCCTCGGAGCCCAGCCACCGACCTGTTTCGGGCAGGCGGCCACCATCGTCGCTGCACCGGGGGAGCGGACGGTCGGGACCGACGGTCGCGATGTCATCGTGGGCACGTCGGGGCCCGACGACATCAGGGCCGGCGGCGGCGATGACCTCGTCTGCGGTCTGGGTGGCCCCGACGTGATCCGGGGCAACGCCGGCGATGACATGATCGCCGGCGGTGGCGGGCGCGACCAGCTGTTCGGCGGCAAGGGTCGCGACACGATCAACGGAGGGAAGGGTCGCGACGAGATTCACGGCAACTCGGCGGGCGACACCCTCAACGGCAACAGCGGCCAGGACGAGATCTGGGGTGGGACGGGCCCCGACGTCATCCATGGCGGCACGGCGCATGATCGGCTCCGAGGGCAGAAGGGCGACGACGCTCTGATCGGCGGCTCGGGCCCCGACCTGTGCGGGGGCGGCCCCGGCGCAGACACCAAGGCCGAGTGCGAGGCCACGACCACATTGGCGTTCAGTGGGGAGATCCTGAGTCACGGCGCCGTGATCGACCGGGCGGCCCGCAACGCGCGAGGTGATCTGGACCACGACTACCGGCCGATGTTCGATCAGGTCCGGCCGCTGCTCGAGTCGGCCGACCTGGCGATCTGTCATCTGGAGACGCCGGTCTCGGAGACCAACGTCGGCCTGGCCGGGTATCCGGTCTTCAACGCCCCGCGCGATCTGCCTGCGGCCCTCGTCGACGTGGGATACGACGGGTGCTCGACCGCGTCGAACCACTCGATGGACAAGGGGACCGCCGGGGTGCGGGCGACGCTCCGTGTGATGGACGAGGCCGGCCTGCCCCAGACCGGCATGGCGCGGTCGCAGCGGCTCCGGGACCGGCCGAGGTTGTACGAACTCGGCGACCTGACGATCGGCCACCTCTCCTACACGTACGGTCTCAACGGGTTCCGGCTCCCGTCCGACGAGCTCTACCTGGTGAACGTGACCACTGTCGACGAGGTCCTCGCCGACGCCGAGGCCGCCAAGGACGCAGGGGCCGACCTGGTGGTGTTGAGCATCCAGTGGGGGAACGAGTACCAGGTCGACCCGTCGGCGAGCCAGGTCCGCCAAGCGAAGCGATTCCTCACGTCGGGTCTGGTGGACGCGATCGTCGGCGCCCACGTCCACGTCGTCCAACCCGTCGACGAGATCGACCACAAGTTCGTGTTCTACGGCGTCGGGAACTTCCTGAGCAACCAGTCGGCCGCGTGCTGCCCGGCGGCGAGCCAGAACGGCCTGATCGCGTACCTCGACGTGGTCGGCAGCGAGGAGACCGGGTGGGCCGTTGGGGCGGTGTCGTTCGTGCCGACGAGGGTCGACCGCAGCGACTACACGATCGTTCCGCTGCCACAGGCGCTCGACGCCGGGGGTCTGAGCCCGTCCACGCGGAGCCTGTACCGGCGGGTCATCGCCGAGACCGACGAGGTCGTGACCCGTCTCGGCCTCGACGTGCCGGTCCGGGACGACCGATGAGGGCCACAGGTCGGCTGATCGCAGTGGCCCTGTCGCTGGTGGCCGGGCTGGTGATACCCGGTGCCGGATCAGGCCTCCTGGCCGCCGACCACCACGACGCCCCGGATGTGTGGGGCAACGTCGACCTGGTCGACCGGGACGACGGCTCGACCCGCGTCGTCGGCTGGGTGGCCACCGGCGCCGCGATGGCGCCGACCGTTCGCCTCGTCGCCGACGGCGAGTCGGTGGACGGCTTCGTCCCGACCCTGCGCCGGATCGATGCCGAGCGTGTGTTGCCGGGCGCGATGGTGGCGTGGGGCTGGGACGTCGAACTCGACCGACGCGTCGCGGACAGCCTGTGCGCCAGCGCGGTGATCGACGGTGACCGGCGCGGGATCGACTGCTGGCATCGGTCAGGGGCCACCATGTTGCCGGCGCTCGGCGGTGGCGAGGTGGTGGGCACCGAGGGACCCCTGATCAAGTACAGCGTCGAGGTCGAGGCCGCGACCGGGCAGCACCCCGAGGACGTGGCGAGGATCATCGAGGCGGTGTTGGCCGACTCCCGCAGCTGGGCAGCGGGCGGCGACGGGCGGTTCCAACGCGTGCGTCCGGATCGGGCGGACGAGCGGATCTATCTGGCGACACCGAGGACGACCGATCGTCTGTGCCTGCCGTTCCAGACGGGCGGCAGGCTCTCCTGCAACGTTCGCGATCTCCGCATCGTGTTCAACCTCGACCGGTGGCTCAGTGGGGTCTCGCACTGGGCGGGGTCCATCGACGACTATCGCGCCTACCTGATCAATCACGAGGTCGGCCACAGTCTCGACTTCCGGCACGTGAGCTGCCCCGGCGCGGGGCAACTGGCGCCACTGATGATGCAACAGACCAAGTCGCTCGGCGGATGCCTACCGAACCCGTGGCCCTACCCGGCGGCGACCGCCGCTGCCGGCGCTCCCACCTGCCTCGGCCGGGTGGCGACGATCGTCGTCACACCCGGCCAGCCGGCGGTCGGGACGTCGGGTGACGACGTGATCGTGGGAACCTCGGGCCCAGACGTGATCCGCGGCGGCGGTGGCGACGACGTCGTGTGTGGCCGCGGCGGCGCCGACGACCTCCGGGGCAACGCCGGAGACGACACGATCAGGGGTGGGAGTGGCGCCGATCGCATCCGCGGTGGGCGCGGCGACGACGACTGCCGCGGCGGCCGCGGGGTGGACACCGTGCGCGGCTGCTGATCTGTGAACCCAAAGTGTCGAATATTTGGGTTCACAGATCACGGTGTCGGGTCGGCCAGCCACTCGAGCAGGAGCCTGTTCACCTCGTCGGGGTCCTCGAGGTGGAGGAAGTGCCCGGTGCCCGTGACCACGTGACGTCGGACCCCCTGCGGCACGTCGTCCGCGACGATCGCATGGTCGAAGAGGCGTGCGTCGATGCAGCCGTCGCGGTCGCCGTGCATCACCATCAGCGGCACGTCGAAGGGCACCTGCTCCATGGCCGGGGCCTGCCTGAGGCCGAGCAGGACCGGTGGCGTCGCGTTCTGGCGGTAGTAGGCCAGCGCTGCTCCCAGCACGCCAGGACGTTCGAACGTCTCGACGAGTCGTGGCGGGGCGTCGAGGCCCGGTGACCATCGCGGCCAGAAGCGCCGCAGGAGGGCCCAGCGGCGCGCCCGCAGGGCCCGTTCGGCAACCCACCGGAGCTGGAAGAAGGTCATGTACCAGCTCAGCAGCGCCTGCCGCGGAACCCGACGGATCGCCTCCGGCAGCCGGGTCACGGGAGGCACCGCCATCGTGGTGACACTGATGCAGCGATCCGCGTGGTGGCCGGCGACGAGATAGGCGATCACCGCGCCCCAGTCGTGACCGACGATGTGGGCTCGCTCGATCCCGAGCGCGTCCAGCCAGCCGATGACGTCACCGGCCAGCGTCAACGCGTCGAAGTCCCCGTCGGCGGGTTGGGACGACGGCTCATACCCGCGGAGCGTCGGTGCGAGACACCGATGACCGGCCGCACCCAAGGCCTCGAGCTGGTCGTCGAAGGTCGCGGCGTCGTCCGGGAAGCCGTGCAGCAACAGCACGGGCTCGCCGTCGGCGGGCCCTGTCGCCCTGACCGTGAACGCGAGCCCGCGGGCTTCGATCGTCGAGGTGGTGATCACCGGCGCGGAGCCTCCCGGGCGAAGGTCGTGCGATGGAGCAGCCGTCGGTGCCCGTCGTAGTCGTTGGTGGCGTAGTGCATCGTCGTCCGGTTGTTCCAGATCGCCACGTCGCCGGGCTCCCAGCGATGCCGATACGAGAAGTCGGGGCGGGTCGCGTGGCGGTACAGCTCATCCAGGATCGGCGCCGACTCGGACTCGCTCAGGTGTGCGAGTCGCGTCGTGTAGATCGGATTGACGAACAGCGCCTGCTCGTCTGTCTCCGGGACCGTGATGACCGTCGGGTGGAGGCGGTTCTCGTCTGCGTCCGGGTCTCCCCGGCGCATCCCGATCGAGGCGCTGGACCGTTCCTCTTCCGGCGGTGCCCAACGGACGCCGTAGGGCTTGCCGACATGGACGGCGTCGGTTCCGTCGATGGCGTCCCGCAGGTCCCGCGGCAGGGTTCGGTGCGCAGCGACCTGGTTCGCCCACACGGTGTCGCCGCCATGCGGTGGGAGTTCAACGGCCGCGAGAACCGACCCGGCCGGGGGGTTGGCCAGGAAGCTGAAGTCCGAGTGCCAGTCGCCGCCGAAGACGCCCATGTCCGTCTCGTGGGCCTCTTTCAAGACGGCGATGACCTGGGCGTCGTCGGGCAGTGGGTCGATGTAGGGCAGCGTCGCGAGCGGGCCGAACACCTCGGTGACGGCCTTCTGTTGCCCCAGCGACAGGTTCTGATCGCGGACGATCACCACGTGGTGTGCGGCGAGCGCCTCGAGCAGGGTCGTGGCGGTCTCGTCGTCCACGACGCGCAGGTCGAGACCGCGGATCTCGGCGCCGGTGAACCCGGTCAGCTTGTCGATCCGGGTCATCACGGTGCTCAGGCGAGGTTGCGTTGGATGTCGCCCAGGAGGCGGCGTCGGCCGGACCGGACGAGCCGCGCGACGCTCGCCACCGACCGGTCCGTGGTCCCGGCCGTCTCCGCATAACTGCACCGGCACACGTCGACAAGCCAGATGACCTCGGCCTCGGCGTGGGTCAGGGTCGGCAGGGCGGACTCGAGCGCGGCACGGAGGTCGTCGTGGGAGTCGATGGCCGGCGCCGTCGGGCGCTGAGCGCGCCGCAGGATCGGATTGGCCGCCACGGTGTGCGCAGATTGGCCGGCCAGGCCGATCGCGGCCTCGATGCACAATTCGATCGCCATGGCCGAGATCGTACCGAGCCCCGCGGCGCAAGCTCGGGCGCAGTGGTCCCCGGTCAAAACGGCGCCGGGCCCCCCCCCGACGGAGCGGGCGCCCGGGGGGCCGGGCCCACAAGCGGTAACCCCAGGGGTTGAACACGTACGAGGTAA
>JBCCFK010000078.1:0-15371 GCA_039029775.1 Actinomycetota bacterium
CGGAACACCTCGGCGAACGGGAAGTCGTCGTCGGTGAGGTCGACCTCCCAGCTGTCGGTCGACGCCGAGAGCGGGTCGAGCAGCTCGAAGATCGACTCGGTCGGCGGGGCGTAGATCGAGGTCGGGGTGTAGGCGGGGAAGGTCTCGCGCTGGCACCCGGATGTGTTGATGACCGTGTTGTCGTTGTCGTCCCACGGCGAGTCGTCGGGGAGGCGGACGGTGAATCGCGTGGCCGGGCCGGTGCTGCCCGGACGGTCGTCGCCGTTGCACCAGGCGGTGTCGCCGGCGGCGAACCGTGAGACGGCATCGTCGTACCAGCCGACCGGGATCTCGGGGTAGGAGCCGTCGTCGATCGACTGCAGGTGGGCGACCTCGGCGGCGGTCGGCCAGTTGGGGATGTTGCAGGTCGAGCCGGTCCACACCCAGGCCGGGTCGAAGATCTGGATGCGCAGCGGTTGGCTGGTGTCGGTCACGCGGACCGCGTACTTGTAGCCGCTGTTGTCGTACTCGGAGTTCCAGGTGCCGCCGCAGCCGTAGGTGATTCCCGTGACGCACCGGCGGGTGTTGAACCGGTCGCCGAGGTCCTTGCGGACGTTGCGGGACGCGATGCTGAGCCAGTAGTCGGGCGAGAAGCCGGTCTCGGGGTCGTTGCCCAGGACGTGCTCGGGACTGCCCATCTCGACGGGCTGTTCGAACTCGGCGGTCGCGGATCCCGTGATCGACGTCGAGGCCATGCCGATGGCCCGGACGAAGTAGTTGTCGATGTCCTTGGTGATCGTGACCTCGAGCTGGTTCGAGCCTCCGCCGAGCGCGACCGTCACCGTGGTGTCGGCGTCGCTGTTGTCGTACCCGTGGTGCAGCGCGATCTGCTCGGCCGTCAGCTGGGCGGTGGTGAAGTCGTCGGGCAGGAAGGCCACGCCGCCCAGGGCCGCGGCCTCGGCTGCGGTCCTGGTCTCGTTGCGATGCAGGTTCCAGTTGCCGGCGTCGACCGAGTAGCCGGCGAAGGCCAGCAACAGGGTGAACGTGAGGGCGAGCAGGACCATCACGTAGCCGCCGTCGCCGGCGGCGGTGCCGTCGTCGGCCACGCGGGATCGCAGGGCGGACCAGCGCCGGCGGGTCGAGTCGATCAGGGCCTGCATTGGACCCCCAGTTCCATGGGTTCGAGGCGCATCCACGTGGTGTCGGTGAAGGAGCGACCGAGGTTGAGGAAGGGCAGCTGGCCGGTGTGGTGGCCGCGGATGTAGACCGCCAACCAGTCGGTGTCGTTCAGCCCGCCGCAGGCGAACTGGTCCTGGTAGTCCCAAGTGGCGCCGAGCTTCTGCTCGAAGCCGCCGCTGATCCACTCGTATCGCCAGCAGTCGGTGACACAGGTCTCGATGTCCTCACCGCTGAGGGGCTGGCCCGTGTTGGGATCGGCCCGGTAGATCACGACGTAGTCGATCAGTTCGTTGTTCTCGGTCGCGATGACACCGTTGACCGCGGCGAGGGCGTTGTTCTGCCAGTTCTCGGTGCGGGGGAGTGCGGCGGCGACGCGAGCTCCCTCCCGGGACGCGTCGGTGATGACGGTGCGGGTGCGCAGCACCATGCCGAGCTCGAGGATGCCGAAGAACAACATGACCAGCAGCGAGCTCGCGATGGCGAACTCGACCGCGATCGCGCCGCGCTGGCCCTGCTCGGTGCGTCGGGTGCGGCGCGACGGGGTGGTGACGAGTGACGTACGCATCATGTGTCCACCGGGGGCGGCGTCGGGAACGGGGTCGGTGTCGGCGTCCGCGTCGGTGTGGGCGTCGGGGTCGGTGTCGGTGTCGGCGTCGGGCCGGTGGTCGGCGTCGGCGTCGGCGTTCGGGTCGCGGTCGGGATCGGCGTCGCCGTCGGCGGGGGTGTCGGCGCCGGGGTGCTGGTCGGCCCGACCGTGGGTGTCGGCGTCGGGATCGGCGTGGGTGTCGGCGTCCACGACGGATCCGGGGTCGTGGTCGGCGTCGGCGTGGCCGTGGCCGGCGGGGTCGGGGTCGGGGTCGGCGTGGGTGTCGGCGTCGGGGTGGGCGTCGGGGTCGGGGTCGGTGTCGGCGTCGGGGTGGGCGGCGGCGTCGGTGTCGGCTCGACGGTCGGAGCCGCTGCGGTCGGGCAGTTCACGTCGCCGGGGGCCGGCTCCATGCGCTTCACCTGCGTCTCGATGACGTCGCGGTCGGGTCCGAAGAAGCCGGTCAGCCAGTCGTAGCGCGCGTAGATCGTCACGCCGACGTAGTCGCAGGTGTCGTGGGTCGACGCGGGCCAGCTCGCGACCGAGTCGAGGACCCAGGTGTCGCTGCCGGCGTTCCAGTCCCACCGGTAGCAGTCGGTCACGCAGGTCTCGGTCGCCTCGCCCGAGAGCGGAGCGGCGGTCGCGGGATCGGCCTTGAACACGACGATCCGGTAGGCGTCCCCGCGCGGCATGGCGTCGAGCCGGAGCTCCATCCGTCCGAGGGCGTCGGTGTGGTACGTGCTGACGCGGGTGAGCTGGGAGGCTTCGATCGCGCCCTCTCGGGCGGCGTCTCCCGTGACGTTGATGTTGCGCCACAGCAGGCCGAACTCGATGATGCCGAAGAACAGGACGAAGACGAGCAGCGAGACGATGCCGGCTTCGACGGCGGCCGCGCCGCGATCTCGTCGCGCGTGATCACCTCGGCCTTCGCGCTCGCCGTCCCAGGATTGGGGCAGCTCAGCCGGCCGGCTGAGCCCGCGCATCAGACTGCGCCTTCCCGGATCATTCGGAGCACGGCCGGGCCCATGATCACGGTGAACAGGGACGGGAGGATGCACAGCACCAGCGGCATGATCAACATGACCGGTAGGCGCATCGCGCGTTCCTCCGCGGCCTGGCGCCGCTTCTCACGAACCTCGTCCGACTGGACCTGGAGCACCCGGGCGATCGGGATACCCGACCGCTCGGCCTGGACGAGCGCCCGGACGAACAGGCGCAGGTCCTGGACGTCGGTGCGGTCGAGCAGGCTGTGCAGCGCCTGGGTGCGGGGCACGCCGAGGCGGATGTCCTGGAGCGTGCGCCCGAGCTCGTCGCCGAGCGGGTTGTCGTTGCTCTGCGACGCGCGCTGGAGGGCGGCGTCGAAGCCGAGTCCGGCCTCCACACAGACGCTGATCTGGTCGAGGATGTCGGGCAGCGACTGCTGGATCTCGAGCTGGCGGGCGCTGGCGGCCTTGTCGAGGTAGTAGTCGACGCCGAAGTAGCCGATGCCGGCAACCAGGGCGGCGAGCACCATCGTCATGGTCGTGCGCTCCTGCGAGAGGATGAAGAGCGCTCCGGCGACGCCGGCGATCGTGCCGGCGGCCTTCAGGGCCATGGCCTTCTCGACGTTCCAGGTCATCTGCTTGCCGGCGTGGATGATGCGGCGACGCATCGCCTGCAGTCGACCGGGTGGCAGCAGGCGGGCGATGTGGCGACCCAGCTTCGTGAGGATCGGCAACATCAGCCGCTGGAACCCCGAGGAGTCCAGGGACCGCTGGTGCACGTTGGTCTCCGTGGCGCCGTTCGCCGTCTGCCGTTGGCCGCTGACGGCCCAGACGAGGACGAGAGCGGCACCGCCGAAGGCGACGATTCCGAGCATGATGTTCATCTGCTTCCCTTCGACCTCAGTAGACGAACCGGCTGAGGCGCTTCAGCCATGCGCCGCCGGTGATCAGGAGGACACCGGAGATGATCAACATCACCTGGCCCTCGGTCGTGTCGAGCATCTCGTTGAGGTACTCGCGGTTCAGGAGCGAGATCGCCCCGACCATGCCGGGGGGCAGGACGAACAGGATCGCGCCCGACATCTTTCCCTCGGCGCTGAGCGCCTTGACCTGACCGCGCACCCGGTTGCGGGCACGGATCGTGTCCGAGACCCGGTCGAGGATGCCGGCGAGATCGCCGCCGACCTCTCGGTGGATCTCGATGGCGGTCACGACCCACTCGAAGTCCTTGCTGCCCATGCGGTCGGAGAGGTCCCGGAAGCTCACGGCGAGGTCGCGGCCGAGGCGGGTCTCGGTGATGATCCGCTGGAACTCCTCGCTGGTGGGCTCGTCGGCCTCGTCGGCCACGGTCTGGATCGCCTGGATCATCGAGGTGCCACCGCGGAGGCTGCCCGCGATGAGCTGGAGGGTCTCCGGGAGGTCCTCGGCGAACTTCTTCTGGCGGCTCGCCTGGCGGGCGGACAGGTACATCCAGAACCCGCCGGCGGCGAGCACTGCGATGAACGCGCCCAGGAGCACGCCGAACAGGAAGGTGCCGCCGGCGAAGGCGCCGAGCGTGCCGGCGATCGCCATGACGAGCCACTCGCCCGGCCGCATCTTGGAGCCGGCCGCCTCGAGCTTCTTCGCCACGAGGTGCGCCTGGCCGCTGTCCTGCAGGCCCTTGTCGGCCAGATCGGCCATGGACATGCGGATCTGGTCGAGCTTGTTGGTCGGTGCCGTCGGCTCGGCGGCCATCGCGTTGCTGGCCGAGTAGGTCGGCTCGGTGTACTGGGCGTACGCCGCGCCGCCTTCCTCGTAGGCGCCGGCCTCGGCAGCGCCCGCGTATTCGGGCTCGAGGAACTCGCCCGCCAGGCGTTCACTCGCCAGCGGGTCGATGACCTCTTCGATCTGGTCGAGCTCTTCCTTCTTCTGGCGGCGCATGCGGACGAGGAAGATGCCCGCGGCACCGAGCACGAGAACGCCACCGACGATGGCGAGCACCAGCAACAAGCCGTTGCCGGTGCCGGCGGCTGCCTCCTCGAAGGTTCCGCCCTCTCCCTCGTCGCCGACGGGCTCGGACGACGGACCGTCGACGTTGCCCGTGCCGGTGATCCCGGCCTCCGGGATCGCGGTCGGCTCGACGACCACCTCGTCCGCGTCGACCGTGTCGGTCTCGACGTTCCAGATGATGTTGCCTTCGTCGTCGACCTCGACGATGCCGCTGAAGTCCAGCCCCACCGGATTCTCGGAGTTCTCCTCCGAGGTCTCGGGCGGGCCGCTGGGCAGCTCTGAGAGGTCGGGATCCTCACCCTGCGCAAGGGCAGGGGCCGTCAGCAGCGCGGTGCACGCGACGGTGGCCGTGGCCAACCGGATCGCGAACCCCGTGCTCCGCCGGCACTGACGTCGTCCGTCCATCACTGTCCTCCAGCCATGGCGTCGTCGGGTTCGAACATCGACATGTCGACGTCCTCACCGTGCTCGCGGAGCTTGGTGGTGAGCATGGGCATGAGCCCTGTCGGACGGAGCTGGCCGGCGTAGCGGCCTTCGATGTCCAGTCCGGCGTCGAAGTCGAAGGTGTAGATGTCGCTGAGCGTGATCGTGTCGCTCTCCATGCCGACGACCTCACTGATGTGGGTCACGCGGCGGGTGCCGTCACGCAGACGGGACACGTGGACGAGCAGGTCGACCGCGGAGGCGATCTGTTCACGGATCGCCCGGACGGGCAGGTCCATGCCGGCCATCAGGCAGAGCGTCTCGAGTCGGGCGAGGGCGTCGCGCGGGCCGTTGGCGTGCAGGGTGGACAGCGAGCCGTCGTGGCCCGTGTTCATCGCCTGCAGCATGTCGAGGGCCTCGCCGCCACGGCACTCGCCGATGATCACGCGGTCCGGACGCATGCGGAGCGAGTTGCGGACGAGGTCGCGGATCGTGATCTGACCCTTGCCCTCGACGTTCGCCGGCCGGCTCTCGAGCCGCACCAGGTGGTCCTGGCGCAGCTGGAGTTCGACCGCGTCCTCGATGGTGACGATGCGCTCGGCTTCGGGGATGAAGTTCGACAGGACGTTCAACAACGTCGTCTTGCCGGTGCCCGTGCCACCGGAGACCAGGACGTTCATCCGTCCCCGGACGCAGGACGACAGGAAGTCGACCGACATCGGAGACAGGGTGCCGAAGCCGATGAGGTCGTCGACGCCGAGCGCGTCCTTGGAGAACTTGCGGATGGTGAGGCTCGGACCGTCCACGGCGAGCGGGGGAATGACGGCGTTCACGCGGCTGCCGTCGGGCAGGCGGGCGTCGACCATCGGGCTCGACTCGTCGATGCGACGGCCGATCTTGGACACGATGCGTTCGATGACCTGGCGCAGGTGCGCTTCGGTCAGGAACTGGGCCTGGGTGCGCACGAGCTTGCCGTTGCGCTCCACGTAGATGTGGGACAGGCCGTTCACCATGATCTCGGAGACGCCGTCGTCGTCGAGGAACGGTTCGATCGGGCCGTGCCGCAGGACGTCGTTGAGCAGCTCAGCGGTCAGCTGCTCGCGCTCGACGTCGGTGATGCGGGCGTCCACTTCGAACAGCCAGCCACCGAGTTCGGTGACCACATAGGACTCGATCTGCTCTTCGGTGAGCGTGCGATCGTAGAGCCGCGTGCCCATCCGTTCGATCAGCGCTTCCTGCGCCTGCACCTTCAGCTCCTGGAGGTGCGGCGGGAGCAACGGTGACTCGAGCCGCACCGGGAGCAGGTCGTCGTTGTCCTCGACGAGTTCCGGGTGGTTGTCCGTCGGCACGGGGAGTGCGCTCTCCGGAGCGGCCTCGTCCTCGTCGCCGGCCTCGGCCGTCGGGGCCGATTCCGGTGACTCGGAAGCTGCCGTGTCCTCTTCGGGAGCGTTCCATGTGCTCGCCGGCTCTGGTGCGTCGGGAAGATCCGACGAGTCGGCGGTCTGGTCCCCGCCGGTTGCGCCGACAGGGAGGGAGGTGGACGGCTCGGTCGGGCCGTCGACAGCGTCGTCCGAGGCTCCGACCTCGTCGCGCTGTTTGTTTCGGCGCCCCAGAGCCATCAGCCTTCCTCGGTGGCCTCGGCTGCCTCGTCCACGAGTGCCAGGACTCGGTCGGGGTCGAAGGGATCGACCCGGACCTCGTTGGAGGCGGCATCGGGGTCGAGCGGCACCTGCACGTTGTCCACGACCTTGAGCTCGGAGCCGTCGACGGAGGCCTCGTCACCCTGCTTGGCGAGCCAGATGAAACCGAACTCGGCGGCGTGGGCGATCTTCTCGAGGTCCTCGACCGGCACACCGAAGGTGACGAACAGGCGGCTCGTCGGCGCCAGGCTCGGAGCGAGGGGATCGTTGCTGAGCTGCTCGTTGGTGAAGAGCTGCTCGGTCTGGACGTTGGTCACGAGGGTCGACTCGGTGACGACCACCGTGGTCGGGGCCTCGTCGGCGACGTCGGGGCCGAGGGCGTAGGAGCCGACCACGGCGACCACCATGCCCGGGCGGACGTTGCCGCCGAGCGCCCGCTGCGACTCGAGCGCAACGGTGACCTCGAAGAGATTGGGGTCGACGTCGGGCAGCGCCGACAGTTCCTGTTGGCCCGGCACCACGAAGTCGTCGACCGACAGCTGCGCGCCGACGGGGACCGTGCTGGCCAACACGTTGCGGCCGATCGCGAGATCGGCGAGATCATCGACGCTCGTCAGTGCCCCGAGCTCGACCTGGTCGAGCGGGACGGAGACGAGTTCGACGAAGGCGAAAGCGTTGTCGCTGAGTGACGAGGCCGACTCACCGGCGTTGATGTCGCGCTTGGCGACGACCACCTGGGTCTCCTCGACCGGCTGTTCGACTGCCGCCTCCGATTCCGGGTCTTCCGAGTTCTGCCACAAGAGCAGTCCACCGACCAGGGCCAGGAGAACGGCGGCGATGACGCCGAGCATGCTGCGATTCTTCATCATGTCCCTCCGCTGCGACGGCTTGGGGTGGTTCCCCGGGACTCGGGCCGTCGTAGTCCGCTGAGGCTTTCCCAGTCGGCCGGCGCGGAGGCTTCTTGAGGGTTGCGCGCGTCAGGAAGAGGAGAGGTGGCGTTCGGGTCGCGGCCGCCGCGGCGCGGGGGCGACGCGGGTCAGAGGTCGTCGACCGAGGTCAGGCCCGTCTTGAACGCGATGGCGACCAGTTGGGCGCGATCCCTCGCGTGGAGCTTGGTCATCGCCCGGCTGACATGCGTTTTCGCGGTCAGCGGAGACAGGAAGAGGGTGCCGGCGATCTCGTCGTTCGACATGCCGCGCCCGACCAGCCCGACCACCTCGCGTTCGCGGGCGGTCAGGTGGCGAACGGCCTCCTCGTCGACCGCAGGGGCGGTGTCGTCGTCGAGCGACGCCAGGAGCGCTCGAGTCGCCTTCGGGGTGAGGAGGGCGTCGCCTGCCGCGACCACGCGGACGGCGTCGAGCAGGACGTCGGGATCGACGCCCTTGTCCAGGAACCCGCTGGCTCCGGCGCCCATCGCGGCGACGACGTACTCGTCCAACTCGAAGGTGGTCAGCACGATCACGCGGACGCCGGCGAGGTCCTCGTCCTCGGTGATCGCCCGGGTGGTGGTGATCCCGTCCTGGCCCGGCATCCGGATGTCCATGAGGACGACGTCGGCCCGGGCATCGCGGATGGTCTCGACCGCGTCGGCCCCGTCGTCCGCCTCACCGACCACCTCGAGATCCGGTGCGGAGTCGATGATCGCCCGGAAACCCGCCCGGATCAGCGCCTGGTCGTCGACGAGAACCACTCGGATCGTCATGGCGACACCTCCTGGTCTGCGGCCGCGGGCAGCCAGGCGGTGATGACGAATCGGTCGTCGATCGGCTCGACCGTGAGTCGCCCGCCGTTGGCCGTGGCTCGTTCGCGCATGCCGACGAGTCCGTGGCCACCGCCGGTGGAGGCCTCGGCATCGACCGGGTTGGAGATCCGGACGGTCAGACCGGCCGGGCCCCAATCCGTCGTCAGCTCGGCGGTGCCGGTGCCGTGCTTGGCTGCGTTGGTCAGGCCCTCCTGGGCGATCCGGTACGCGGCGAGCGACACGGCCGGGGCCAGCGATCGCGGAGCTCCCGAGCGGCTCCAGGTCACGCCCAGGCCGGCCGCACGCATGGTCTCCACCAGTGTCTCCAGCTCATCGACCGACGGCAGCGCTGCAGTGGGTGCGTCCTCGCCGTCGTGGCGGAGCACGGCCAGCAACTCCTTCAGCTCGTCGAGGACCGAGCGGCCGGCGTCGCGGGCTGCGGTGAGGGAGGCCTCGGCCTGGTCGGGGTCCGTCCGCAGCAGGTGCAGGGCAGCGCCGGTCTGGACGTTCATCACCGACAGATTGTGGGCCAGGAGGTCGTGGAGTTCCCGGGCGATCGTGAGCCGTTCCTCGCTGACCTGTTGGCGGGTCTGGGCCTCCGCGGCCAGCACCGCCGATCTGACCTGGGCGTCGGCCGATTCGCGGTATCGCCGCCAGGACCGCACGGCGTCGGCCACGCCGATGGCGAGCGCCGACCAGACGATGCCGATCACCGCCCGTGAGTCGGCCAGCTCCGCGTCGGTGCTGGTCAGGCCCATCACGTACAGACTGACGCCGATCACGATCCCCAGCACGATGGCCTGCCACCGCTCGAGCCGCACCGCCGTGGTGAACAACAGGACGAGCATGGCGATGACCATGGGCGTGGGGCGGTCGAGGACGATGACGTGGATGGCGGTCCAGGTCACGGTGATCGCCAGGAGGAGCCCGGGGAGATGGCGCCGGAACAACGTGAGCACGAACGCGCCGGCACCGGCGGCCATTTCTGGCCAGCCGGTGTCGAATCGCTCGGGGGCGCCGAACATGAGTGCGGTGCCCAGACCGAGGGTGATGAGGGCCACGAGGACGTCGAGGCGGCGGGGATCGGCCCGCAGCCAGGCCATCGGTCGGGCCGGATCCATCATGCGTCCTGTCGGCTGACCAGCACCGTCGCCAGGGCCAGCAGGCCGACCA
The DNA here is from genome assembly GCA_039029775.1 of Actinomycetota bacterium. Lineage (GTDB taxonomy): Bacteria > Actinomycetota > Acidimicrobiia > Acidimicrobiales > UBA8592 > JBCCFK01. Next base: position 9,691 of record JBCCFK010000078.1, read on the forward strand.
CCCATGCACTGAACACGGCGTAGGCGGCGCCTCGGCTGAGCAGGTCGGGGTCGGACACCTGGGTCATCATCGCAGAGCCCGCCTCCGACGGCAGGTACTTCATGAAGGCGTCGGTCACGCTGTCGGGCAGCAGGCTCAACAGGTTCGGGCCGATGAAGACGCCGCCCACCAGGGTGCCGATGCCCGCCGCGGTGGACCGCAGCAGGAAACCGAGGGCGATGCCGATCAGGGCGATGCCGGTCAGGTACAGGCTGGTGCCGAGCACCACGTCGAGCACATCGGTGACCGGGACGGTCGGTTCGCTTCCGGCATAGACCGCCTGGCCGGCGGTGATGGCGGCGGTGACCGAGACGAGGGCGATGCCGAAGACCGAACCGGCGATCACGGCGGTCTTGGCCCGGATGATCCGGCCTCGGCGGCCCACGCTGGCGAACGCCGAGCGGATGAGGCCGGTCGAGTACTCGCCGGCGACGAACATCACGCCGAGCACGCCGATGACCATCTCGGTCAGGCCGATGCCGCCCAGCGCGACCTCGACCGGGTCGGTCAGGAATGCCGCGGGGCCGGTCTGGGCGTCGGACTCGGCGACGGCGGAGAAGATCATGCCGAAGGCCACGGTGGCGATGCCGGCGGCGATCAGGGTGATCGAGGTCGATCGGATCGACCAGAACTTGATCCACTCGCTGCGGATCACGTCGATGCTGCGGACCTTGCCGCGCCGGATGGGGGTGGTGGTCTCGGTCGGGGTCATCTGGGCCTCGGTGGGGGCGGGGGTCAGGGTGGCGGTCATGGTGGGCTCGCTCTCGGTGGTGGGGTCGGGTGAGGTGAACGGGGTGGTCGTGCTCATCAGGCGGCGATCGGCGTCGGGCCGCTGCCGTGGTACTGGACGGCGTCGGCGGTGAGGGACATGAAGACGTCCTCGAGCGAACGCTGCTCGGGGATGAGGGAGGTGAGGGCGATGCCGTGGTCCCGGGCGATGGCGCCGATCTGGGGGGCATCGAGGCCGGTCACGCTGACCGTCTCCCGGTCGGCGGAGACGATCTCCACGCCGTCGGCCCGCATGAGCGACACCAGGTCGGCGAGTCGGTCGGCACGGACGTGGGTCTTCTCGCCCGCCGCCATGGCTCGCAGGTCGTCGGCCGAGATGTCCCGGATGAGGCTGCCCTGGCCGATGATCACGAAGTGCTCGGCCATCAGCTCCATCTCGCTCATCAGGTGCGACGAGACGAACACGGTGCGACCCTCCTTCGCCAGGTCCTGCAGGAGATGGCGGATCCAGAGGATGCCCTCCGGGTCCAGGCCGTTGACCGGCTCGTCCAACATGACGACCTCCGGGTCGCCGAGGAGCGCTGCGGCGATGCCGAGGCGCTGGCCCATGCCGAGGGAGAAGCCGCCGCTGCGGCGTCGGCCGACCTGGCCGAGGCCGACGATCTCGAGGACCTCGTCGACCCGGGAGGTCGGGATCCGGTTGGTCACGGCGAGCGCCCGGAGGTGGTCGTAGGCCGAGCGGGTCGGATGGACGGCGCCGGCGTCGAGGAGGAAGCCGAGCGAGGTCAGCGGCCGGTTGTGCTCCACGAGTGGGCGGCCACCGACGGTGGCGGTGCCCGACGTGGCGGCGTCGAGGCCGAGGATCATCCGCATCGTGGTCGACTTGCCCGAGCCGTTGGGGCCGAGGAAGCCGGTCACGATGCCGGGCCGGACGGTGAAGCTGAGGTCGTTGACGGCCAACGTCTGGCCGTAGCGCTTGGTGAGGTGGGTGACTTCGATCATGCACCCATCGTGCGAAATCCCGGGCGGCACCGAATCCGCCCCCGGGAGACTTCGCGCGTACTCCCCGGGGAGTACATCCGGTGGCTGCGGGACCGTGGGGATCCTCCCGAGGGACCGGGGCGGTCAGGAGGGGCTGATCACGCCCGCGATCGGTGTCGGGGAGCCGGGAAGGACCGCGGTCGTCGGCACGCCGAACCAGCCCTCGGCGAGCGTGGCGTAGTACGCGTCCATACCGACCGTGGCGATCAGGTTGCCGTCGTCGTCGAGGTGGCGGAGCGAGGGCGCCTCGCCGTGCCGGCCGGCCACCACCGGTCCGGCCAGCAACATCGTCGAGGCGGTTCCGTGGTCGGTTCCGCCGGCGTTCTCGGCCGGCCGCCTGCCGAACTCGGATGTGGTCGCGATCAGCGTCGTCTCCGCCAGCCCGAGGCTTCCGAGGTCGGCTCGGAACGCGGCCACGGCCTGGTCGAGCTCCATCAGCTGGTAGTCGTGCGAGCCGCGGTGGTCGTCGTGGGTGTCGAACGACCCCCAGGGCACGTGGATGACGCGGACCCCCGTGTCGCCCGCCAGCAGGCGCGCGCAGGTCTGCAGTTGGAAGGAGATCTGGCTTCCGGGGTAGGCCTCGTCATCGCGTTCGGGCAGGTCGTCCAGCACGTCGAGGAACCCGAGGGCTCGGTTCATGTTCGCGCCGGCGATGAGTTCGAGCGGCGAACCGTCGGGATTCGCCGCCATCGTGGCCAGGCCCTCGCGGGCGGCGATGGCGAAGGGCCAGTCGGTGGCGGTCAGACCCCCGCCGGCCCACGGGTCGGGGACCGAGAGGGTGACCGCGTGGCCGCTCCGCATCGTCGGGGCGGCGCCCCGGCCGATCGAGACGCCGGTGACGGCCTCGTCGCGGGCGAGTTCGTCGCACAGTCGTCCGAGGAAGCCGGTGGTGAAGGTGGCCGATCCGGTCATGTCGCCGGTCCACCAACGACGGGCGCTCTCGAAGTGGGAGAGATCGGGATCGGCCATGCCGACCCCTTCGAGGACCGCGCCGCCGGACGCGTGGAACGCGGCGAGGTTCGGGTTGAGTCCCACTTCGTCGTCGATCGCCAGCGCCGCCTCGGGTTCGACGCCCACGTTCGCCCGGTTGTCCACGTAGCGGGGGTCGCCGTAGGGCACCAGCGTGTCCAGCCCGTCGTTGCCGCCTTCGAGCTCGATCACGACGAGGACGCGGTCATCGGACGGTCCTGCGGTTTCGACGGTCTCGGGGACGATGGGCGTCGCGGTGGGTTCGGGCATGTCGGCGGCGATCGAGCCGAGGACCGACTCGCCCTCACCGCCACCGCCCGAGCAGCCGGTGAGTCCGACGGCGGCGCCGCCGGCGCCGACGGCGAGTGAGGTGAGGAACCGGCGACGGTTCATGGTCGAAGGATCGGAGGCATCGGGCTCGGACATGGTTCTCCTCGGTCAGGCCAGGACGACGTCGGGGGAGTTGAGCGCGAGGAACACGAGGAGGGCGTTGACCTCCTCGGCGTCGAACGGTGCCCAGTAGGCCTCGTCGAGCGCCCTCAGGGTGGCCTCGGACGGGTCGTGGATCCCGCAGCGAGCGATCACCTCGGGGATCGGGTCGTCCTCGTCGAAACCGAATCGCGGGCCGTCGTCGCCCACCGAGTCGGCGATCGAGAAGAGTGCGGAAGCGCGAGCGAGCATCTGGCTGGGGGAGACCCAGCGGTCGCCCTCGGGCCAGCCCGCCACATTCGGAGGGAGAAAGGGCAGCTGGTCGAGCTGTTGCAGGATCCAGAGATGGTCCTCGACGACGGCCGGCGCCTCCAACGCGCCGAGGACATGGACGAACCACTCGATCGGATAGCGCGGCCGGGCGTGGATCGCATCGTCGAAGGCGCGCGAGCGGACGATCGCGCCGACGAGGGGCGCGATCTCCAGGTTCTCGGCACGAAAGAGTGAGGCGAGCTCGTCGAGGTGCTCGGGCTCGGGCTCGGCCCCCACCAGGAACCGGAAGATCCGGTCGGCGACGAAGCGAGGACACGCGTCCAGGTCGCAGAGGGCATCGACGATCTCCTCGGGACTGAAGCGACCCCGACGGCCGAGGAACCGGACCGCTCCCGGGTACGCCGAACCCTCGTCGCGCCCGGTCTCCCCGGTCTCCCAGTCGACCCACCAGCCCGACAGCGCCTTCGCGGCCTCCTTGACGTCGCGCTCGGAGTAGTTGCCCGGCCCGACGGTGAAGAGCTCCATCAGCTCCCGGGCCAGGTTCTCGTTGGGGGCGACGCCCTGGGAACCCGCGCCGTCGAGATAGATGAGCATCGCCGGGTCGATCACCATCGCCCGGGCGAGCTCCCTGAAGTTCCCGAGGGCATGGCGGCGCACCGTCCGGTGCTGGATGGCCAGGGCGCTGGCCGGGCACTTCTCGACGGAGGTGGTGAAGTGGCCGTGCCAGTACCAGACCATCTTCTCGTGCAGCCCGCCGAGCGGCGCCCGCATCCGCTCGGTCCACCACCGGATCAGCTCGTCCTCGCCGCGGTTGCCGTTGTCGACGTCGGGGACGTCCAGCACCGGGCCGTCGAACACCGGGATCGGACCCTCGCCCAGCACCGCGTCGAGCACGGCGTCGTAGTCGAGGTCGTCGAGTCCGGCGATCAGGCCCGGCGCGGGCCCGAAGGTCGTTCGGCGGAGGAGGTGTGCGATTCGGGCTGGTTCGGTCGCCATGCCGGGAACGTACGGATCGGTGCGTGAGCCGACCATGAAGCCGGCCTTCACCTCCGCTTCATGTCCGTGATGCCACCATGGGCCGATGCGGCTCCTGGTGGTCGAGGACGACGTCGCGCTCGGACAGATCCTGGTCCGCGGCCTGACCGAGGACGGGTATGCCGTCGACCTCGAGGGCACCTCGGCCGGCGCCCAGCACGCGATCGACCACAGCGACTACGACCTGGTCATCCTCGACCTCGGCCTCCCCGATGGCGACGGCGTGACGCTGTGCCGACGACTCCGCGATCGTCGGCTGCGGGTGCCGGTGCTCATGTTGACCGCTCGCGACGGTCTCAACGACAAGGTGGCCGGGCTCGACGCCGGCGCGGACGACTACCTCACGAAGCCGTTCGACTACCTCGAGTTGGCCGCAAGGGTCCGAGCGCTGTTGCGGCGCCCGCCGGAGACGACCGGCCCGGTGCTCGAGGTCGGTGACATCCGCCTCGACCCCGCGGCGCACACGGTGTGGCGCGGCGCCATCGTGGTGCCGCTGACAGCTCGGGAGTTCAGCCTGCTGGAGTACCTCATGCGCAGGCCGGGTGCGGTGCTCACCCGGAGCGAGTTGCTCGAGCACGTCTGGGATGCCAACTACGACGGTCTCTCCAACGTCGTAGACGTCCACATCGCCAACCTCCGCCGGAAGCTCGCGGTGTCGGGCGCGGACGTACCGATCGAGACGATCCGGGGCGTCGGCTACCAGTTGACGCCGTGAGCACCTGGTCGACCCCGTACGGTTGGGCGCCATGAACCTCGGTCGGACCCGGGTCCAGTTGACGGTGCTGTTCACCGCCGTGCTCGCGATCGCGGTCATCGTCATGGCGGTGGTGGCCGCCCGCGCCGCCGAGCGCCGCATCGTGGAGTCGGCCGAACGGGAACTCGACACGTTGATCGGCGATGTGTTCCTCGAGCAGCTCGCGCCGGAGGGGTGGCTCCCCAACAACGCCTGGTGGGTCAACCCGGCGCAGGAGTCGTCGACCGCGATCGGTGGCGACAGCTGGGTCGAACCACCGCTGTTCGCGTTCGCGAACTCGACCTACGGCGGCCGCAACCACTTCCGGTTCGACCAGAACGGACCCTGGATGGCCGGGGTGGCTCACCTACTTGAGAACCCCTGCCCAAGGACCCCAAGTTTGTCTGTTTACATGTCCAGTTGCCGTGCTTTC
>JBCCFK010000079.1:0-15272 GCA_039029775.1 Actinomycetota bacterium
ATGCCGGCAGCATCAAAAATACGTGTATCCCTCAGTAGACTGACGCGAGCGTCGCCAATATTGGCAAAGAATGTAAAGCCACAGGCAATCGCTTTCTGCTCGACATCGAAAACGCAGGGGTGACCGGCATCGCCAACGCGTGGCGCGCGAACAGCCCCTGCCTCATCATCGGCGGCCAGGGTCCCTTCGCCAACCTGCGCCGCGGCTCGCTCCAGGAGATGGACCACGTCGGCATGATCAAGCCCATCAGCAAGTGGGCCGACGCGTGCTACCAGACCGAGCGGCTCGGGGAGTACCTGGAGACCGCCATCCGCACGGCGGTGTCGGGGATCCCCGGACCGGCGTTCCTCGAGATACCGATGGACGTCCTCCACGCGCCGCTGGACCTCGACGATGTCCCCGAGCCGAGGTTTCGCGACTACCGCGTCGCCGGCATGGCGCCGGCGACGGCGGTGTCGGAAGCCGCCGATCTCCTGCGAACGGCGAAGACGCCGATGGTGATGGCCGGGACCTCCCTCAAGTGGAGCGACGGGGCCGATGCGTTGAAGCGGTTCGTCGAGGCGACCGGCATCCCCTGCTTCACCAATGGCATGGCGCGCGGCCTGCTCGCCATGGACCACCCCGGCTTCTACAACCGCTCCCGAAAGCAGGCCCTCGGCCAGGCCGATGTCGTCGTCCTCGCCGGAACACCACTCGACTTCCGGATGCGGTTCGGCGCCTCGATCCCCCCGACCGCCAAGATCGTCCAACTGGAGCTCGATGAGACGCTGGTCGGCCAGAACCGCGCCGCTGATGTCGGCCTGGTCGGCAACCTCGGTTCCAATCTGGACGCGCTCACCGACGAGTTGGCTGCGACGCCTCTGCAGGTGGCCGATCATGCCGCGTCGCTGCGGGCTCTCGAGGACGAGGCGTCTGCCGAGCTCCTCGGGCAACTCGAGAGCGACGAGGTCCCCATCGACCCGTTGCGTCTGTGCAAGGAGATCGCGGACGCGGTGACCGACGACATGATCGTGATCGGTGACGGCGGCGACATCGTCGCACATGCGTCGAAGGTCATCCGAGTGCCCAGGAACGGGGCCTGGATGGACCCGGGTCCGCTGGGAACGCTCGGCGTCGGGATGCCGTTCGCCCTCGCGGCCCAGCTCGCATACCCGGAGAAGCGAGTGATGATCGTCTACGGCGACGGCAGCTTCGGGCTCAACGGCTTCGAGTTCGACACCGCTGTCCGCTTCGATCTGCCGATCGTGGGGATCGTTGGCAACGACGCCGCCTGGGGTCAGATGATGCGGCCCCAGTCCATGATCTACGGCGCCGACCGGCTCGTGGCGACCGAGCTCGCTCCGACGCGCTACGACCTCGTCGTGGAGGCGCTGGGCGGGCACGGTGAGCACGTGACCGAGCCCGGCGACATCGCTCCGGCGATCGCTCGCGCGTTCGCCTCCGGACGCCCGGCGCTCGTCAACGTGGAGATGCGCAAGGACATCGGCGCGGCCAAGGGATCCACCTACGTCTGACCTGGCGGCCGACGTGTCGTCGGTGCTACAACGCATCTGCCGGGACAGGCCTTCCCCGCGGTTCGCGCCGCCGCGGGGCTCAGCGTCGCGACCGGTTCATCCGGATGATCAGGAGGGCGTGATGACCGAGGTTTCCTTCGCGGCGAGGTTCAGCCGCAGACACCTGGCCGACCAGTTGGTTGCCCAGTTCCTCCGTCTGCGGGATCTCGGCCACTGGGATGGCGTCGTCGCCATGATCGCTCCGGACCTGGAGGTCGAGGACCTCCGCCAGTGCGTCGATCGCCCGGTGCCCACCAGCGACGCCCTCAACTCGGTGATGTCGACGTTCCCGATCGACGGCGGCGAGCTGCTCAACATCCAGGTCGTGGCAGAACGAGGCACGCGACTCGCGCTCGTGCACGTCACGATCTCCTATCCACCGAAGGGCATCGAGGACATGTACTGCGTGATGGCCTGCGCCGAATCGGGCCTGATCCAACGCCTGGCTCTGTTCGACGGCGGAGACCTCGACGTCGCGCTCGCCCGGCTGGCACGCGACTTCGCGTCGACGCTCGATCCGGTCCCTGCGGGCGTGATGAACACCGCGTCGGGACTGATGATCGCCATCGGTGAACGGGACTACACCGCCATCGAGGCGCTGACGACGCGCGACCTGCGACACGTCGACCGTCGTCACGAGTCTCCGATCACCCTGAGCAAGCCAGAGGTGATGGATCTGGTCCGGTCGGTGCTCGAGAGCGACCGCGAAGTGACCGACGTGATCACCGAGATCCACCACGTCAATGGGCGTGGCGTCGTCGCCAGCCGGTCCCAGGCCAGGGCCCGGCCCGACGGGCGACTCGCCACCGACATCGTGCTCGTCGCTGTGCGGAACTCCCAGGTCGACCTGGTCGAGTTCTTCGACGACGCGGATCTCCAACTGGCGCTGCTCCGACTCGAAGCGGTGACCTCGGTCTGAGCCGGGCCGCCGGCCGATTCGGCGCGGGCGCCGCCCTCGAGGATCACAGGCTGTTGCTGCCCGGGCCCTGCTCGGGATCGAAGCCGACGACGTCGTCGACCGGGATGGTCAGACTGGTTCCGCCCGGGCCGTCCTGGGCGCCGAAGGGAGACCGGGTGTCGATTGCCGGGATGAGCAGCGTGATCGAGCCCGGGCCGTTCACGGCCGGGTCGAAGCCGATGAGCGCAGGGCGGGGGACGATCGCCCGGGTCGTTGCCCGGGACATCGAGTTGCCCGCGGGGCCCGCGACCCCGATCGCCGGTACGCCGTGGGCCGCCGTCGTGAACTCGACCGCGGTCGTTCGAACCGGTTCCTGACCGCAGGCGACGGCCGGGGTCAGCGCGGCGAGGGCCAGCGCAGCCGCTGCCAGGCGCCGCTTGATCTTGGAGGGGCTGGTCGTGCGGTCGATGGTGGTGATGTTCATCGCTTCATTCCTTCGGTGTGGTTCCGGGATGCTCGAAGCGTCGAACGGACGGCTTGCAGGGACCTGGTGGTGGGCTGGTGGGCCCGGGGCCGACGCGTTAAGGGCCCACTAAGTTCGAGGCGTTGGAATGGGGGGATGAGCGAGAATGTGCTGGTCAGCGAGCCGGTGAGCGACTTGCGGTTCCGAATGCTGGGGCCCCTCGAGGTGCTGGACGGCGAGACCATCGTCGACCTCGGCACGCCGAAGCAGCGGGCGCTGCTCGGGCTGTTGTTGATCAACGCGAACCGGGTCGTGACCACCGATCGCATCCTCGAGGAGCTGTGGGGCGAGGACGCCGAGGGCAAGGAGCGGACCCTCTGGGTGTACATCTCGAAGCTGCGTGGTGTGCTGGAGCCCGATCGAGGCAGCCGGGGCGAGGCAACCGTGCTGGTGACCCGCGGCCACGGCTACCTGCTCCAGGTCCCGGAGGACGCGCTCGACGCATCGTCGTTCGAGTCCGAGGCCCGCCAGGCCCGCAACGCGCTCGACGCCGACCCGGCAGCGGCGGCGTCGCGCTTTCGGAGCGCGCTCGACATGTGGCGCGGCCGACCGCTGGAGGACGCCGCCGACTGGGGGTTCGCTCAGGCCGAGATCACCCGACTGGACCAATTGCGAACCGCGGCGCTGCGAGATCGGATCGAAGCCGATCTGCGCTGCGGGAGAGCCGCCGAACTCGTCCCGGAGCTGACGGCGCTGCGGACCGACGACCCGCTGAACGAGGAGTTCGTGCGTCAACTGATGCTGGCCTCCTACCACTCGGGCAGGCCCGCTGACGCCCTCCGCGCTTACGAGGAGTACCGGGCACACGTCGGCGAGGAGCTGGGAATCGTGCCATCGCCCGAGCTCGCGCTCGTCGAGGAACAGGTCCTGATGCACGAGCTGACGCCGTTGCGAGGCGCAGCGGACGACACGACGGCGGTGGAGTCGCCCCTCCCGGCATCGTCCGCCGAGCGAGCGCGAAACCCGTTCAAGGGTCTTCGGCCGTTCACCGAGGCCGATGCCGAGGACTTCTACGGAAGGTCGGCTCTCCTGGCCGAGCTGATCCGGCGGCTCGGCCAGGGCGAGCCTCTCTTGGCGCTGGTCGGCCCGTCGGGATCGGGCAAGTCCAGCGTGGTCCACGCCGGCCTGGTCCCCACGCTCCGGCGCGGTGCGCTGGAGGGCTCGGCGTCCTGGATCGTCGCCCGGATGGTGCCCGGCCAGTACCCGCTGATCGAGTTCGAGAACGCACTGCTACGCGCCGCACCGGAGCCCCCGGACTCGCTGACCGACCAGCTCCGCGAGCCCAAGGTCGGGATGCTCCAAGCAGCCACCCGCATCCTCCCGGAACACGACAGCCACCTCCTCCTCGTCATCGACCAGTTCGAGGAGCTGTTCACAGCAGGCGCCGACGAGGCGATCGTCGATCGATTCCTCGACGGTCTGGTCACGATCGCACGGGACACCCAGCGCAGGGTCAGCCTCGTCGTCGCCCTCCGCGCGGACTTCTACGATCGGCCACTCGCCCACCCCGACTTCGCCCGTCTCATGGGGCAGGCCGTCGTCAACGTCGTGGCGTTGGCGCCCGATGAACTGGAGGAGGCCGCACAGCGCCCATTGCGTGAGTTGGGCGTGGGCATCGATCCCGCTCTGCTGGCCACGTTGCTCGGCGATGTGCTGGGCCGCCCGGGGTCCCTCCCTCTGTTCCAATATGCGCTCACCGAGCTCTTCCGGACTCGCACCAGCGACACCCTGACGCTGGAGAGCTACCGCCTGATGGGTGGGGTCCGAGAAGTCGTGAGCCAGCGGGCGGACGCGCTGTACGAGTCGATGACGCCCGCCGAGCAAGGCGTGGCCGAGCAGCTGCTGCTTCGTCTGGTGACGATCGAGGAGGACACGTGGACGAGGCGTCGGGTCGATGCCGCCGAACTGTTGGCGCTCGACCTCGACGCGGTCGTGCTCCACGACGTCCTCCAGCGACTGGCCGGCGAACGTCTCGTCACCATGGACCGCAGCCGCCGAGGATCGGGCACCGTCGAGGTCGCGCACGAGGCCCTGCTGACCGAGTGGAGTCGGCTGCGCTCCTGGATCGAGGAGAGCCGCGACGACCTGCGCCAACTCGACGTGCTCGACGTCGCAGCGCGCGAGTGGGCCGAGTCCGGCGAGGACCCGGACTATCTGGCGTCGGGTGCCCGACTTGCAACGTTCGAGACGCTCGCTTCCCAGCCGAGGATGTCCCTCCAGCTGCAACAGCGGCGGTACCTGGATGCCGCGACCTCACTCCGCGACGAAGCCCTGGCCACTCGACAGGCGACCGAGGTGGCGGCCCGAACGATGCGACGCCGACGGCTCCTCGCGACTGTCGCCGGCGCCGGGTTGCTGGTCCTCGCAGCAGCGTCGGCGGCATGGTTCGCGTTCGGCGGCGAGGACGCTGCTGTGCGGACGTTGTCGGTGGCCGAGGTCGAGATCGCCCATGACGCATCCGAGGCACTCGGCGCCACGAACTTCGGTTCGGTCGGCGACGGGGTGGACCTCGCGGTCGAGCACCGCGTGCTGTCCCAGGATGGCCAGGAGGCCCCGTTGATCGCCGGCGGGAGTCCCGACCATCGGAGACTGGCCGCGTTCTATCGCGACGTGGCGGCCAGTGGGCCGGACGCGCTGATCATGGCGCCGTTCGAGTCCCCCACGCCGAGCTTCGGGCTGATCGTCGCAGACCACCCCGAGATCGCCTTCATCACGGTCGACGGATGGGCCTTGGACGGCGCCCTTGCGATTCGTATCGCCGACAACGAGGTCGGCTTCCTCGCCGGGGCGCTCGCAGGGCTCTCGACCCGGACGAACGCCGTGGCGTACCTGGGGTCTGCCGAGAACCACTGGAGTGAGGGCGAGCGTGCCGGCTTCGAGGCCGGCGCCCTCGCCACGAACCCTGACGTCGAGATCCTCGCGACGTACGGCTGGCGGGACGAGGCCCGTGCGCTGATGGAAGCGGGCGCCGATGTCGTGTACGCACCCGGCACCGACGAGATCCCCCACTACCTCGACATCGCAGCTGCGCTCACAACGGCGACCGGGCAGCAGCGTTGGATCATCAGCAGTCGGGACGACCGGCTTGCGACCGACCGCCTCTCGCGTGGATCAGGCACGGCCGTCGGGCACCTGCTCGGCGAAACGATTCGGCATCGCACCACCGTGCTCACGGCGGCTCTGGCCGATGTCGCGAGCGGTGGGTTCACCCCCGGGGCCGAGCTGGCCGCCCTCGATGACGGTGCGGCGACGGTGGTGACGTCGACCAGGGTTTCGTCGGACGCGAAGCGTGCGATCGCCGACTTGGTCGAGGAGGTCACGGCGGGCCGGCGAACCGTGCCGTTCATCCCGTCAGGCGGACTCCTTCAAGTCGAGACCGCACAGGACCTCGCGCCGCTCGCCGTCGTCTGGGACGGCCAGTCGTGCGAGCTCGACCGAAGCAGCATCGAGCCCGGGGACGATGAGTTCGAGCTGCGTTTCGTGAACCGGTCGGACACCACTCGGGCGTTCTGGGTCAGCACGGAGTGGGGCGATTTCTCGTCGAAGCAGGTCGCGCCGATGAGCGAGCACATCACCCGGACGAGCCAGTCAGGCGCCACGCTGCTGTTCACGTCCGCCCCGTTCGAAGGCCTGTACATGGACACCGAGACGCTCGCCCGCACCGACCGGGCCAACTGCGGCCGCCTGCGGCCCAGCTGAGCGCCGGCGCGGACGAGCGGCCCGCCGGAGCGGACCGCTCGCCTGCCGAACATGGGCGGCGTCAGCTATAGGCGGCGCACCGGCTGGGGTCGGAGCAGTGGAGCGGCGCACGCAGCACCTGGCCGCCTCCGGGGACGACACTCAGGTTGGTGACGTAGACCTTCTCGCCTCGGATCGCGATCCCACCCGGGACGAGGAGGCCCTCGATCGCACCGAGATGGTTGCCGTCGCCGTCCAGGACCTGCACGCTGCCGTCGTCGGCACCCGGCTCGCCAGACCCGGCGCCGAGCAGACCGTTGTCGGTCATCTGCACGACGTAGACCTTGCCGTGCTTGTCCACGTCGATGCCGACGAGTGCCGTCAGACCGTCGGCGAACACCTCACAGCCCGAGCCCGGCACCGGATCGAAGGTCGAACACATCGCTGGGCCCGCGTGATCGGGGTCGATCTTGAAGACGCGCGATGCGCCGACGTTGAACGGGAATCCGCCCAGGACCGTCACGAGGTAGTCACCATCGTCGTGGACGGCGACATCGGTCGGCACGGCGTCGGCCGGGAACAGGCTCGGGTCGCCGCAGGGGTTCGCCTCGGGCGGGATCGGGTTCGGACCGAGCATGAACGGCACGCAGCGCGGCGCGAAGACGGCCACGACGTCGATCGCGCCCTTGCGACCCACGCGCAACAGGGTGTTTCCACCGGCCTCGACGACCAGCGTCGCCCCCTTGATGCGGGTCAAGCCATACGGGTTCGAGTCCACGCCCTGCATGTCCGGGTCGGCGGCAGCCTCGAAGCCGGTGAGGTCGACTCCGACGGCCTTCGGCCGCCATGCATGATCGACGAATCCGAACGCGGCGGCGAGCGGGTCGCCGGCGACGAGGGCGTCCCGTGCCTCCGGGTCGCCGCCGAGGCCCACCGTGTAGCTCACGCGCTTGTGCTTGCGGACGGTCACCCCATGTGCTCCGGTGGCCGCGGCGCCTGTCCCGGGGCCTTCGCACATGCCGTCGACGGCAGGAGCTGCCGACGGTGTCGTGACGACCGTCGTCTTCTCCCCTCGCCAGATCCTGGTGACGCGGCCGGTCATCCCCACACAGATCGGGCCCTCGCTGTCACCCAACGGCGTGTCGACGAGCGTCGGGCCACCCCTGCCGGCCTCGGCGACGTAGATCTTGTGTCGCTTGCCGACATCGATCCCGCGCGGGTTGTCCAGCCCCGTGGCGATCACCTCGAGGTCGCCCTTCCGATCGAGTGGCTCGGGGGCCGGCTCATCGTCCTTCGGCTCGTCCGGGTGCGGTTTCGCCGGCGGGTCCTTCTTGCCTCCCGTCTTCGGGTCGACCGTCACCTCCTCCCACTTCTCGCCCTCGCCCTGCCAGTCGGAGCCGCCGGCATTCGCCGGGCTCCCGGCGGCGATGACGGCGAGCAACGCCGCCAAGGCCACCACGTAGAAGACGCGTCCTCGCATGAATCTCCCCTTTCCTGGGTGTCAGGGGCACGATGACCGCGAACCTTCACGTTTCCTTCAGGTCGCTCCTCCGGCGCCGCCGGCACGTCGATCAGCCACAGGCAGGCTGACGAGGCTCGTCGCCCGGGACGAACCGGTCCCACTCGTCCTGGGTCAGCTCGCGGCCGACGAGCTCACACGCTCGCTCCCGCCATCGTTCGGGGGTGAGCGGGACGCGGATCACGAGTCCGCTGGTGACGACCCAGACCGACTCCGTGCTGTCGTCGTACCACGGCGGGACGGGAACGCCGGCGCCGGTACCGTTCCAGACCATCGTCGGGGACCCGCCGACGCGGGTGTCCCACAGGCGCACCTCGCCGTCGCCGCCCACCATGATCAAGACCTCGCCGTCCTGCGCGAACCCCAAGCCCCGGATCGATCTCGTGTCCGGCAACACATCGAAGCTCTGATCGGTGGTGTCGACGATGATGGCCCCGAACGAGCCACCGAACGCCAGGAGGGAGCCGCTCGAGTCGGCGGTCCCCACGAAGAGATCGCCGATCCCGGTGTCGAGCTCGGCGACGACCGCGCCGGACGCGTCGTACGTCTTCAGCACCCCGGAGCGGGTCATGATGTGCAGGCCGCCGTCGCGGGCCGGGGCCGCGCTCGCGGCGTCACCGGCCGACACCGCCAGCGGCACTCCCAATGCCTGCGGTGCCGTCGACAGCCTGAGCACCTCGACCGACTGTCCGTCGCGGAGACCGATCGTGGTGCCCTGGTCCGCATAGCCGATGCCGATCAGCGCTCGCAGGTCGCCATCGGGTCGGGCGGACTCGGTCTCGTTGCCGTTCTCGAACCGGGCCAAGGTCATGTCCTCGGCCATGGACCACACACCGTCCGCGTCAGCGCTCACACGGATCGACGGGAACGGATCACCGTCCGCTCGGAGGAGCTGCCGCCGGTCGCGCTCGCCCGTGGACAGATCGAGGCGCACGTAGCCCTCCTGGCCTGGGGCGGTGATGAACGCCTGGCCCTCGGCGAGCTGCACCTGACCGAACGGGTCGACCGGGTGCGACCGGTCGACGAGTGCGGACCCGTCGAGGTCGTAGATCGTGGCCGCACGGGTGGAGAAGAGCACGAGGACGCTCCCGTCTGGGCGAACCCTGGCGTCGACGACGTCCTGGAGCTCCAGGGTCCCGGTCGAGTTGCCGGTGAAACGATCGATGACGTGGGCCCCGCCGAGCGAGACGGCGACGACCAGACCATCAGAGCGCGATCCGACGGCGACGAAATCGCTCGTCGCAGCGGTCTGCACGTCAGCCAGGACCTCGCCCGTGGCCGGGTCGACGGTGATCAGCTTGCCCCGATCGGTGACGGCCAGAAGGTGACCTCGAACCTGGTCGAATGCGAGTCGCATTGCGGGCCAGCTGATGGGGATGCGGTGCAGATCCTCACCCGTCCGGGCGTCTCGGATGTGGATGAGCCCGCGGCCATCCGCTCCTCCCGGCGTGACCGCCCCGAACGCAGCGAAGGCGCCGTCGGCGCTGAGGGCGTGCGGTGCCCATGCATAGAACAGCTGGCGGGCCGGCTCCCCGACCACGTCGCCGGTCGTGGCGTCGAGCAGCCACATCGAGACGTTCTCCTGATTCGGTCCGGATCGCGCCAGGACCCGGTCGCCAACGACCTCACGGCTCACCAGCGACAGCGGCTCGCGGTAGCTGACCGGTTCGCCCCAGTCGCCGTCCAGCGGGGCGAACCACCACCGATCTCCCTCGGGGCTGTGCGCCAGCCGTCGCCCCGCGCCGAGGTCGGCGAACCAGGGATGGCAGGGTGCCGGCGCGGGGCCGTGATCGATGATCTGGCCGCCGAGGATGTCGAGGCTGCGCGTCCCGTCGGGCACGGTGACGAACTCCGTCGAACCATCGGTCCCGATGTAGGGCTGGGCGCACGGTTCCCCGCTCTGCGAGAGCAGCGCGGTCGTGGCAAGCCGGTTGCCGATCGGGCTCCGACCCAAGGCGCTGAGGATCGCCTGTTCTGTCTCGCTGCTCGGAGCTCGCCGATTGGCCTCCAGGGCCAGGAGCAACGAGACCTCCGGGTTGTCGTCGCTGAGCGCCGCCGACCGGGCGATCAGTGTCTGGAGGTCGGCGAGGTCGGCTGCGGCCGCGGCTGCGGTCGCTGCCGCTGAGGCCTCCTCCGCCGACAACTGCGCGCGCTCGGCCTCGTCGTCGGCACGGTGCTGGGCGCGCAATGCGAGCGCCCCGGCGATGAGCGCCACGACGAGGGCGACACCGACACCCACGACGAGGCGTCGGAGCCGGCGGACCCGTCGTTGCTCTGCGAGCCGCTGCTCCTCTGCACCTTCGTTGCTCGCCGCGAGGAACTGGCCCTCGCCCCCGGTCAGTCGCACCGGCGGCCCCTTGTCCCAGCCCACATAGCGCCCGAGGCGGTCACCGGTGAGGAGATAGCTCGGCTCCCGGTCGCTGTCACGCCACTCGGCTGCTGCAGTCGCCAGGCGGCGCTGCGCCTCGACGTCGGCCCGCGCGTCGCCGATCCAGTGCCGCAACGTCTTCCACTCGGTCAGCAGCGCCTCGTGGGCGAGCTCGACGGTGGGTCCACGCGTGAGGGGATCGCGATCGAAGCTGAGAAGCCGGTGGCGCCCGAACGTGTCGATCACCGACTCGGCCGCGTTCCCGCCGCCCCCATCGGCGAGCTCGCGCAGGAGGACACGCCGGCGGGTGTCCTCGCTCCCGTCGCCGAGCGAGACGAGGCGCAGGAAGACGTCGCGGGTCGCGGCGCGAAGGTCGGCGTCGAACGACCCGAGGATGCTGTCGGCTCGCCGGACGAGCGCCGCCGAGACACCGCCCATCGATTCATACGCCGCGATCGGGATCGTCGCACCGTCGCGAGCGTCGAAGAGCTCGGTGAGGGCGTACTGGAGCAGGGGCAGCGCCGCTGCCTGACCCTGCATGTCGGCCACGACGCGAGCCACGAGTCCCTGCTCGTACCGCACGCCGACGCCCTCGGCCGGTCCTGCGACCGCCCGTTCGACCTCCTGAGCCGACATCGGGGTGATGACCTCGGTCCCCAACCGCAGGAGCTCGCCGAACGCCTGGTGTCGCAACGGGTGGTCGTAGAAGTCGGCGCGGAGCGTGACGACCACGCGAACCCTGGAGCGTGCGTCGCCGGCCACGGCGGCCAGCGCATCCAGGAACGCCTGCGTCGTTGTGTAGGCCGCGTGCGTGAACAGCTCCTCGAGCTGGTCGACAACGAGCAGCAGCTGGGTACCCGGCTCGGGCAGGACCATGGCCACCGTGTCGGAGATGCCGCGCTCGGTGAGGCGGTCCAGCAGGCCTGCCGGCGGATCGACGGCCACCTTCAGGAGCGCAGTCTCGAGCGCCTCGAAGGGGTGTTCGCCGGGCGTCATCGTGGTGACGAACCACCGGTCGGATTCTGGGAGGGCACCGGCTCGGACGGCCGGGACGACGCCGGCGCGCACCACGCTCGACTTCCCGGCGCCGCTGGGGCCGACCACGGCGATGAGGCGACCGCAAGGTCCGGCGTCCCCGAGCCGGGCGAGGAGTCGCTCGACGAGGCGCTCGCGACCGAAGAAGCGAGCAGCGTCGCTCTCGTCGAAAGCTCGCAGCCCCTGGTAGGGATTCTCGATGTCGCCCCGCAGCTGTGGCACTGCCCCCACCGAAGCAGCCAGCTCGGCGACGAAGTGCTCGACGCCGGGGTGACGATCCGCCGGGTCGGTGGACATGGCCCGAGCGATGACTGCGGCCGCGGGGCCGACCAGGGGTGCATCCGACTCACCCGTCGAGCCTCGCAGGACCTCGGCGGCCACGGCGCCGAGGGCGTACACGTCGCTCTGCGATGTCGGCGGGTGACCGGCGAGTTGCTCCGGTGACAGGTGGCCGTGGCCGTCGAGGGTGGCGGACAGGGCGATCCCGAAGTCGGTGATGTACGCGTTGGTCTCGTCGTCGATGAGGATGGCTTCGGGCTTCAGATCGCCGTGCACGACACCGCGACCGTGCGCGAGACGGAGCGCGCCCGCCACCTGCTCGATGATGGCCAACCCCAGCTCGGTGGGCAGCGGGCCTTCGTCGAGCAGGTCCCGCAGGTTGCCGCGCTGGGACCGGCGGCTCACGAGGTAGGCGGCGTCGGGCTCCCGCCAGAAGTCATGGAGGGGAACGATGTGGGGGTGCTCCAACGCGGAGACGGCCCTGGCGTCGGCTTCGAACCGACGGATGAAGTCGGGGTCGTTGGCGAGCTCGGGTCGAACCACCTGGACGACCATGTCTCGTCCGACGGTCGGCTGGCGCCCGTGATACCGGTACCCGACGGGGCTCTCACCGAGTCGGTCACGCAGTTCGTACCCGCGGACGACGAGGCCTGCCTGCCCGTCCGCAACGGCCGAAGCCGTCGCGAGCCCAGGGTCGTCGACGACGATGCGCTCCTCGAGACGAACGATGTCCGCCGAGGGCTCGACGCCCAGCTCCTCTGCGAGTCGACCGCGCAGCGCCGCGTAGGCCCGGAGCGCGTCGGCCTGGCGGCCGCTACGGTGCAGCGCCACCATCAGATGAGCGGTCAGGCGCTCCCGCAGCGGGTGCTGGCGAACCAGTGCCTCGAGTTCGCCCACGAGCTCTCGGGAGCGACCCGTGCCGAGGTCGGCGAGGATGCGGTCTTCGAGCGCCGTCATCCGCATCTCGTCGAGGCGCGCGATCTCGGCGTGGGCGAAGGGCTCGTAGGTGAACTCGGCGTACGGCTGGCCACGCCACAGCGCGAGGGCCTCGTTGAGGACCAACGACGCGGCGCCCGGATCGGTGTCGAGCAGTGCCCGACCCTCGGTGGCCAGGTGCTCGAACCGCGCGGCGTCGATGTCCGCCTGGTCGACGGCCAGGAGATAGCCGGGCGAACGGGTCAACAGTACCGTGCCGTCGGTCCGCTTCTTCCGGTCGGGGTCGAGGAGGCCGCGCAGCGCCGAGATGACGACCCAGAGGCTGTTCTGGCGGTCGCGTCCGCTGTCGGCGTCCCAGATCTCGTCGATGATGCGATCGGTGGACACGACGGTGCCCGCGTTGATCAGCAGCAGGGCCAGGACCGCGCGCCGCTTGTACTGCCCGATGTCGACGGGTCGGCCGTCGCGGACCACCTCGAGCGTCCCGAGCACCCGATACTCCAACCCTGGCCTCCTCCCCCCGGCGCCAGAGCCCAATCTAGGAATTGCCGTGTCCTCGTGCATGAAGGCATCCGACGTGGCGCCACTTACACGCGACTTATTCAGCCTCCCTGTGAGGGTGACCAGCGGGCCTGCGCGGCCCGAACGCCCCGCCCGGAGGGGTGGACGCGACCAAAACGCACGAGCAAGCCTGGAGGGGCGAGCAACCCAGAACAGATGCCAAGGGCCTGCGTGGCCCGAACGCCCCGCCCGGAGGGCGGTGGACGCGACCAAAACGCACGAGCAAGCCTGCGAGTGCAGGCTTGCTAGACGTGGAGCTGAGGGGAGTCGAACCCCTGGCCTCCTCGATGCGACCGAGGCGCTCTAGCCAGCTGAGCTACAGCCCCGAAGGGAACGTCACCATACCAGCGGCGCGCCGGATCGTGACAGGCGGAATCCGCGCTCTCGGGCGGTTCAGCGCCAGCGGCCGTCGGTGCCGGTGGCCAGCAGTTGCTGGTCCCGGGGAGCGGCGTAGACCGGCAGGTTCCGGGTCCGATCCAGCTCGATCGCCCGCTGGTACTGGACCAGCAGCATCACGAAGCCGAGCAACAGGGCGTCGGCGACGAGGTGAAGCAGGATCATCGTCGTGCCGCCGATCGTGAAGACGCCGATCAGGGTCAGGGCGGCCAGGCAGGCCAGCGTGACGAGGACGTTGCGGCGACGCAGGCGGGCCTGCTCGCTGCTGACCGAACGCGCTGGTCCACTGCCGGCCTGGGGGGCGCGGGCCGGTGCGGTCAGGGAGTGCCCTGGCGGTCCGGCAGGCGTGCGGGTTCGGAGTTCGGTGACACCGGTGGACATGCCGTTGCCGCCGACCGCACGCAGTGGAGCGAGCGCATCGGCGGGGCGACGTGGCTGCATCGCATCGAGCGTTCCCAGTCGGCGGGCATAGCTGCCGACCGACACGTTCAGTGCGGGCATCCGGGTGCGCAGCCAGTAGATACCTACGGCTGCCCAGACGATTCCGAGAAAGACGAGGAGCACCATCGTTTCCATGGGTCGGACTGCTTTACCTCGAAAATGCTCTCATCCCGCGCGCGGCAAGTGGCGGATACGCGACGGGACGATGACGGACAGTTGACGAACATTGCGGTTCTACTACCGGATGGGGGTGAAATCCAACCGGGTGCAGGACCAGCGGCGTGCCAGCCTAGGTCGGTCGACCCGACTCCTCCAGTCGCGCTTGCAATCCGCGCGAAAATTCGCGCGGTGCGCGGTCGAGCGTCGGAGTGCGGCGATCAGAGATCGTGTGTCGTGGGCTCCGCATCGGGCTCGCGGCGGTAGGTGCCGGACCGTCCGCCGGTCTTCTCCCACAGCGCCACGTCGCCGATGACCATGGCCTTGTCCCGGCTCTTGCACATGTCGTAGATGGTCAGCGCGGCGACCGAGCACGCGGTCAACGCCTCCATCTCGACGCCGGTCCGGTCGTAGGTCTCGACCTCGGCCTCGACCTCGACGTAGTTCTCCTCCAACCGGAAGTTGACCAGCACCGCTCCCACCAGCAGCGGGTGGCAGAGCGGGATCAGTTCCGGTGTGCGCTTGGCCGCCTGGATGCCGGCCACCCGGGCGACGGCGAGGACGTCGCCCTTGCCGATGGCGCCGCGGGCGATGGCCGAGGCCGTGTCGGCCGTCATGTGCACCTTGGCCCGCGCGATCGCTCGACGGTGACTCGGATCCTTCGGCGTCACGTCAACCATGCGAGCGCGCCCGAGCGGATCGAGATGCGTGAACCCCTGATCAGACATGGCGAAAGACTACCGGTCGATCGCCGCTGGCTCAGAACCTGCGGCTCTCCACCGGAGTCGACTAGCCCCCGATCTGGGACATCGACTTCTTGGGTCGGATGAAGTGGACCTGGCCGATCTGGTGGCCGGCCCACTTGTCCATGACCGCACCCTTGAGCGCCTCGGCGATCTCGTCGTCGGTGGCTCCGCCACGCAACATCG
>JBCCFK010000080.1:0-15159 GCA_039029775.1 Actinomycetota bacterium
GGGCTCATCGGCGGGAGCCGGCTCCTCGGCTGGTGCCGGCTCGTCGGCTGGTGCCGGCTCGGCTGCGTCGCCGTCATCGTCGTCACCGCACGCCGCAGCGACGAGCGAGAACGCGAGTAGGACGGCGAGAAGACGCCAGAGATGTCGGACCTTCGGTTGCATGAATGGAAACCCCCCGTTTCGCACGGCCCGACGCGATGGTCGGGCGCGATGTGCGCACGACCGTAGTCCGTCCGATCTATACGCATCAATCGGACGGATCCGCGGTGACCGGCGCGGCGCCGCGAGAACCGCCCGCCGACTACTTCAGCGCGATGGGGTTGAGCGGCGATCCGACCGCGCCGGGGATGTTCAGCGGCGGCGCGACGAGCATGCACTCGTAGCGGCCGTCGGCGGCGCAGTCGGCGGCGAGCGCGTCGAGCACCCAGAACTCCCCCAACGGGAGACCGCGATCGACGAGCGCCCCGCAGTGGACCGGGTACCTGCGGGCGTCGGGGTCCTCGGGCGGCAACACCTCGACGGCGATCGTGTCGGCGGCAACCGCAGAGATCTCATTGGCGTCGCACCAGTCGAGCGCGTTGGCGCCGAAGCCGGGCGACCCGGTGAAGTAGTCCATCTGCTGTGCCGGGTCGAACGCTGGGTCCCACAACGCGAGGTAGCCGGTCCGCACCAGCACCATGTCGCCGACCTCGACGGTCGTCCCCTGGGACTCGACGCACCGCTCCAGCATCGGCGTGTCGATGATGGTCCCCGACGGGAGTGTCTCGTGCCCCTCGGATCTCGCGACGTCGAGCACGACCGCTCGCCCGACGAAGCTCTCCCGATGGTTCTCGATCCCGAGCACCGACGCGCCACCGAAAGCGGTGACGTTCCCGGCCCAGAAGCCGTTGTACATCGTGTCCCGATACATGACGTGACCGAAGCCGTCCCACTGGGTCGAGCCCTGCAGCGGCATCTGGAACATGTCGTCGTTCCACTGGAACCCCGGGTCGACGTCGCTGTAGGGAGAACCGACGATCTGGTCCGAGCCGGTCATCAGGAACCAGTGGAGCGGTGCGGGACGCGTGTGGAACCGCGGCCCGTCGGCATCGATCGGCAACGCCAGGGAGAAGACCTTCCCGGACTGCACGAGACCCGCCGCACGCACACGTTCGTCCGGGCCGATCAGGTTCTGTGTCCCACGCTGGTCATCGGGACCCCATCGACCCCAGTTGTTGGGCCCGTCGGGGCTGTACGCGCCGACGGTCTTCCCGTTGTCGTCGACGTCGTACGCCGGCTTGTTCCACGACGTCGCGTATGCGGCGTAGTCTCTGCGGCCCATGATGCTCCAATCGGTTGCGGCGTCAGTCGAAGACCACGATTCCCCTGGCGTCGTGGCCGCTGTCCATCTTGGCGACCGCGGCGTTGATGTCTTCGAGATCGAATCGGTGCGTCACCAACTCGTCGAGGCGGAGCTGGCCCTGGCGGAACATCTCAACCAGGAGGGGAATGTCCTTCGTCGGGCGGGACGTGCCGTACAGACACGACATCAGGGTCTTCTCGGTGGTGGCGAACTGCCCTGCGGGAAGCGATGCGTCCGAGTCCGACGGGTGCACGCCGATCGCGACGAGCGTGCCGTCCACGCGAAGGCAGTCCCACCCGAGCCGAACGAGCTCGGGGATGCCGACGACTTCGAAGACGTAGTTCGCCCCCTCGCCACCGGTCAGCTCCATGACCTGTTGGGGAACATCGGCCCCGTCTTCGTTCTTGATCGTGTGAGTGGCGCCGAACCGGGTGGCCATGGCGAGCTTGTCGTCATGGAGGTCGACCGCGACGATCATGCCCGCGCTGGCGAGACCGGCGCCCTGGATCACGTTCAGGCCGACCCCGCCGCACCCGATGACGACGACGGACGAACCGGGCTCGACTTTGGCTCGGTTGAACACAGCTGACGTCCCGGTCAGGACCCCGCAGCCGGTCAGACACGCTGACTCGAACGGCACGTCTCGCGGGATGGGGATGGCGTGCTTCTCGTTGCAGACCAGCTCATCGGTGAGGGTGCCGATCGAGGAGAACTGGTAGAGCTCGTTGCCGCTGGCATCGCTCACACGCAGTGTGCCGTCGGGGTTCTTCCCCCCGAAGATCGTCTCGAGGCCCCACATGCACAGGTTGGGCCGACCCTTGAGACAGTTCGTGCACACCCCGCAGTGGATGAGGGCCGAAAGCACGACGTGATCGCCTACGTCGCAGGTGGTGACGAGCTCGCCCACTTCGGTGACGAGCCCCGAGCCCTCATGACCCAGGATCATCGGGAGCGGGAACGGCAGCTCCCCGGTCTGCACCGCGACGTCGGAATGGCAGAGTCCGCTCGCCTTCATCTCGACTCGAACATCGTTCGGACCGACGGCTCCAACCGAGGTCTCGACGACCTCGATCTGAGCGCCGTACTCGTACACGACCGCTGCCTTCATGGTGATCCCCCCAGACCATCTCTGCGCGGGAACCTACCATCGGGCCCGGGTCAAGGCGCCTGGAGCCGCCTAGCCGAACGTCCCGGTGCGGTACCAGTTCTCGAACATCGGCTGCATGACCTCGTCGATGAGCTCGATCCGCGACCCCGCGACATCGAGCGTCGCGAAACCCTGCGGTCCCTCGTCGCCTGCCCCGGCAAAGATGAGCTCGCCCCCACCGGCGATCAGCCTGTCGATGTCGCCGACGAGGTCGTCGGACCAGTACCCGTTGTGGTTGGGCCCGCCGTGGATGCTGGCATCCCAGAGTGTGCCCGCGGGCCCCTCGGCGACCTCGAGTTGTACCGGACCCTCGACCGAGTATGTGAACCGCGTCTCGAACTGTTGGCGATCCTCGCCAACCATGATGTCGAGCGCGAAGACCTGCGGCGGATGCCAGGTGACGCCTGTGGCCGCCGTGAGGCGGGCCATCGCTTCGTCGACGTCGGCGACCATGTAGCCGACGTGGAATGGACTGGTGACATCGAAGGCCATGGGGAGCTCCTCTCTTCGATCGCCCGAGCTTGCCACGTCAGCGCCTGACAAGATGTCCCCGGCCGTTGGAAGGCCGACCAGAGGCACAGGAGGCCTGACCATGGGAAGAGTTGACGGGAAGGTGGCGCTGGTCACCGGCGCGGCACAGGGGCTCGGCAAGGCCGACGCCGAGACACTCGCACGAGAGGGCGCCACCGTTGTGCTCACCGACGTGAACGATGCGGGCGGCCAGGCGGTCGCCGACGGCATCGTCGCCGATGGCGGACAGGCGAGCTTCCTGCACCAGGACGCCTCGAGCGAGGCCGACTGGCAGGCCACCATCGATCACATCCGGGAGGCGCACGGCCGTCTCGACGTCCTCGTCAACAACGCAGGCATGGTGATCGTGGAGACGCCCGAGGAGTGCACCCTCGACTCCTTTCGCAAGCAGAACGAGGTCATGAACGAAGGCGTCTTCCTCGGCTGCAAGCACGCGATGCCGCTCATGGCCGAAGACGGCGGAGGTTCGATCATCAACATGTCATCGACGGCCTCCCATCTCGGCTACCCGGTGTTCTTCGCCTACTCCGCCGCGAAGGGCGCGGTCCGTGCGATGACGAAGTCGATCGCGGTCTACTGCCAGACCGCGGGCTACGCGATCCGGTGCAACTCGATCCACCCAGGAGCGATCGACACACCGATGATCGACATGACGAGCTCGATCCTCGGCCTCGAAGACAAGCAGGAACTCAGCCCTGTCGGTCTCGGCGAACCGCAGGATGTCGCCAACGTGGTGCTGTTCCTCGCCTCGGACGAGTCGCGGTTCGTCAACGGCAGCGAGATCGTCCTCGACAACGCGATGTCGATTCAGTAGGGCGGGATCGTGGACGCGCGCCCGCTCGCCGGACTGATCGGCGCCGAGGTCCGAGGCCTCGACCTGACGCGGCTCGACGACAGCACTGTCGGTGCCCTCCGGCAGGCGATCCTCGACCACCAGATCGTCGCCCTTCCCGACCAGCACATCGACGACACCCACCACCGCGAGCTCACCGAGGCGCTGGGTGGCGTGCGGCCGCCGGTCGAGTACCTGCCGACCAACGCCGACAACGGGCATCCCGACATCGCGGTCCTCGACAGCGACGGCGGGATACGGGCCGACATCTGGCACACCGACGTGTCCTGGTCGGCGACACCGCCGGCGCTGAGCATCCTGCGCAGCCTGATCTCGCCCGAGGCGGGCGGCGACACCATGTGGGCCAGCCAGTACGCCGCGTACGACGCGCTCTCGGCGTCGATGCAGGGGTTCCTCGACGGTCTCACCGCCTACCACACCGGCCAGAACCTGCCGCTCGAGGGCGGCACCATCCAGGGCGGGAGAGACGCCTTCAACGCGGTCCATCCCGTGATCCGGACCCACCCGGAGACCGGCCGCAGAGCTCTCTACGTCAACGAGACGTTCACACGGCGCATCAACGAACTCGAGCCAGCCGAGAGTGACGTCCTTCTCCGCTTCCTCTTCGCGCACGGCGCTCGGATGGAATACACCTGCCGATGGTCGTGGACACCGGGCGACGTCGTCATCTGGGACAACCGATGCGTCCAGCACTACGGCGTCTACGACTACTCGGAGCACCGACTCATGCACCGGACCGAGGTCGTCGGCGACGTGCCTCGCTGACGGTCGGGACGCGCCAGGCAGCCGGAGGCCGCGGTCCGGCGTGACGGTCGGTGCCTCAGGCGGTGAGGTGAGCGATCGCCTCGTCGATGACCGATTCCGCGAGCTTGCGGAGGTCGTCGTCATCCATGGTGGCCACCCGATGGGGCACCTTGATCGACGCGGTGTACTCGTCCATGCCGACCGTCGGGGCGAATCCGGCGACGATGGGGGCGAACGGTTCGGTGATGATCAGGGTGCTGGGGATGCCCTTGGCTTCCATCTGGACGGCATCGTGCAGACTGCACGCGGTGCAGGCACCTCAATCGCCCAGCCCGGTGATCACCAGGTGTGACCGGACCGCCAACATCTCGGCCTCGTCGGCATCGAGAGGCTTGCCGGCGGCCGATTTGGAGTGCACGACTACGTCGGAGACCGGGAGGCGCTCTCGGAGCCCGTCGGCCACGTAGCTCAGGAGCTCCTTGGCGTGCGGCTTGGAGTTCTCGATCACCGTGATGACGACGGGATCGGCCGGCGTGGACCGCTGCGCCATGGTGACCGACTCGGGGCCGGTGGCCTCGAAGAGTGGATTCAACACGGTGATGGTCGACATGGCGACCTCCTTGATTCAGTTCGAGGGTAGACCGGCGCCGGCGGGCATGACCCGACGCGTGGCTGCGACCGAGTGCAGGACCGGGGCCCAGGTGGGGATGTAGGCCGACCAGCCGGCACCCGGGCTGCCGGCGGCGATCAGGAACACATCGTCGGGGCCGCGCACGGTCGCGAGCTTGCCGTCGGCGTCGGGGGTCATGTCGTTCTGGGTCGTGTGCTCCATCACGATGCCGCCGGCCTCGAGGTGGTCGGGCGTGACGCGCGATGCCTCGGCGAGGTGCTCGCGGATCGCATCTCGGGTCCAGCCGCCCTCGGCCAGGATCGTGCGGTGCTCGTACCCGAGCACCAGCAGCACCTGGTGCTTCTTGCCGACGCCGTAGGTGGCCGGGTTGGTCATCGCTGCGGCAAAGGTGGCCAGAACACCCTCGGGCGTGCCGTTGAGCTGGTTCGCGACCTGATGGGAGCCCTCGCTGGCGAACACCGTCACCGTCGTGTCGTCGAGACCATGGCCGAGGTCTTCGCGGAGCGTCGTCCAGCCCTCCGGTGGCGGCTCCTCGGCGACGAGCATCGTGTACTTGCCGGGGTGCCCGAGCGAGGATCCGTCGAGCTCGGTGGACCGCGCGCCGAGCACGTTCATCGCCACCAGCCGAACGGCGCGGCCCACCGTGGCGTTGGCGCGGTGGCCGGGCCCCAGCGCATTGCGCGTGGCGTTGAACCCGTAGGCACCGAGCTCTGGACCGCTGACCGCCAGGCAGAGCGCGGCGCCTCCCGTGCTCGTCACGGCGGTGTGACAGCCGAACGCCGGGTCGCACATGGCGGTGATCGCCGCGAGCACGACGGGGAAGTGGATCGGGGCACATCCCGCCATGACCGCGTTGATCGCAGCCTTCTCGGCCGTGATGTCACGCGACCGCTCGGGGACCGTGCCCACCACGACATCTGCGGCGACACCGGCGTGGTCGAGCATCGCCGCGACGCGCTCGGGGGTCGGTGGAACGACCGGGAGGCCGTCGGTCCACCCCTGCCGGAAGAACTCCTCCTGGGCGTCGTGCTCCTCGACGTCGATGCGGGTGGCCATTGATCTACTCCTCTCGGGCGACCGACGCCCCGGGAACGGGCGCGGGCGCCGGACCTATGCTCGGCGGATGGCAGGACGACTCGAAGGCAAGCGCACGATCGTGACGGGGGCGGGGTCCGGCATCGGGGAGGCGGCGGCACGCCTCTTCGCATCGGAGGGTGCGCTGGTCACGTGCGCGGACATCAACGGCGATGCGGTGGAGGCGGTGGCCGCAGACATCGGCGCCGCTGCGATCTCGGCTCGCGTCGACGTCGGCGATCCCGGCGACTGCGAACGGATGACGGCGGACACCGTCGCGGCATTCGGCGGCGTCGACGCGGTCTACGCGAACGCGGGCGTCGCGGGGTCGGGCCGAGCCGGCGACCTGGACATCGACGAGTGGAACCGCGTGATCCGGATCAACCTGACCGGCGTCTGGCTCTCGGTGAAGTACGCCATCCCGCACCTGATCGAGGCGGGGGGCGGCTCGCTGGTCCTGCAGGCGAGCGTCGGCGGGGTCATCGGAGTCCCCGGCATCGCGTCGTACGCCGCCGCCAAGTCCGGCGTGATCGGACTGACGAGGCAGATGGCGGTCGACTACGGGCCGGACCGGATCAGGGTCAATGCGATCTGCCCGGGCACCGTCCCCACCCCCCTCGTGCGCGCCACCTACGAGAAGCGCGGCGGGTTCTCGGCGACGGCGAACGCGCCGGCCGACGCCACCATCGACGAGCTGATCGATGCCGCGACCGTGCGGCACCCGATCGGCCGCCTGGGCACCGTCGACGACATCGCCCAGCTCGCCCTGCACCTCGCGTCCGACGAGCCCTCGTGGACGACGGGCGCGGCCATCACCATCGACGGCGGCATGTCGATTTCTTGAGCCGGCTCTTCGCTCGGCCAAGGGCCTCGCCCGCGACGACGACATCAGTGCAGCACCACGTCGAGGGCGCTCGGTGACCGCAGCATGAGTCCGGTGTCGGGCGGCACGTCGCCGGCGAAGGTCATGTAGTCGAACCGATCGAGCAGGTACTCGAGGCTGCGCTCCATCTCGAGCCTGGCCAGCAGCGAGCCCGTGCACGTGTGCTCACCCGCGCCGAATGCCCGGACCGGTCCGATCGGCGTGTAGTTGGGTCGCTCGGTGCCGACGAACCGGCCGACGTCGAAGGTCTCGGGATCCTCGAACTTGTCCGGGTCGTGATTCGCACTGGCGATGAAGGACATCACCTTCGACCCCTCCGGGATCGTGGTGCCGTCCACGTCGACGTCCTGCTTGGCGAGCCGGATGGTCCCCTGGACGGGCGGCCGGAAGCGCAGGATCTCGGTGACCGCGGAGGACACGAGCGAACGGTCGTCCTTCAGACGTCGCCACTGCTCGGGCTCGAGGATCAGATGCTTGAAGAGGTTCGCGCTCCCCCGGTCGGTGGTCTCGATGCCCGCCGAGAGCAGAAACGCGGTGAAGCTGCGGACCTCGTCGTCGGAGAGCCGCTCGCCCTCGTACTCCATCGAGCAGAGGTCCGACAGCAACTCGTCGCCGGGACAATCACGCCGGCGCTCGATGGACGGCGTCACGAAGTCGAAGAGTTCGTCGCGTGCCGTCACCCCGCGCGTGTGGATCTCGGGATCCTTGTTCACGTTGGAGATCCCGGCCGAGACGATGTCGTTGTACCAGTGGCGGAAATTGCCGGCCTCGCTCATGTCCATCAGTTCCGCGATCACTCCCAGCGGCACGGGTTCGGTGAACCCGACCCGGAGATCGGCCACCTCGGGCGCGGTCGAGAGCTCAGCTCCGTACTCCTCACAGAGCTGGGTGATCATCTCGTCGAGATCCGACGACAGCCGCTTGGGGCTGCGGATCCGCTTGGCGATGATCGCCTCCTTGCGTCGGTGCTCGTCGCCCGTCATCTGCAGCAGTGCACGGCCGAAGATGCTCGACGTTCCCGGCTGGTTCATCAGCGGTCCGAAGCACTCCTGGTCCTCGAACATGCGCGAGACGTCGGGCCAACGGGTCATGACCCACGCCTGCAGCGGCTCGCTCCAGAGAGCGGGCTCCTCGTCGCGCATCCGAGCGAAGATCGAGTACGGCTCACCTCGATCCGGCGCGGCAACGTATGCGTTGAACTCCTCGGCCAGCTCAGACACGGTCGCTCACCCCGCGGGCTGCTCCTCGATCAGACATGTTCGTACCTCTCCGCCTGCCGCTGCATCAGGTCCCAGGTCTGTTCCAGGTACCCGGCCATCTCGTCGACGAGCTTGCGGAGCTGCGGTCGGATCTCCTCGGGCAGCTCGGGGGCGTCGCTCCCGTCGAGGGTGACGTCGAGCTTGGCCATGTCCTCGAGCGTGGCGTGCAGCGCGGCGGCTCGACCGATGTTGCGGTCGACGGTGATGGCGCCGTGCCACGGGATGATGATCGTGGATGCCTGCCCCAACGCGGCGCCGATCGACGCGAACGAGTCGTCCGGGCTCATCACCTGCTCGTCGTGAAACAGGGTGCAGAGGTTGTGGCGCATCTTGAGCGGACGGGCCAGCGACGCCAGCGCCGTCACCCAGAAGCCGTGGGTGTGCACGATCGCGTTGACGTCGGGCCGCTGGTCGTAGATGCCGGCGTGGAATTCGTAGCCCAGGCTGACCTCGCGATCGTTCAGCACGTTGTTGCCGTCGTGGTCGAGCTTCACGACGTCGGCCGCGGTCATCTCGCCGAGGGTCTTGTCGAAGCTGTTGATCCAGAACTCGCGACGCTCGGGGTCGCGGATCGAGACGTGCCCGCCGATCCCGGTGTCGCACCCTCTCGCGGCCAGCGCCCGACATGCGGTGACGACGTCGGCGACCGGGTCGGCGCTCATCGCTCCACCTTCGCTTTCTGGCGCCCCCACCCGGGGCTCGATTGGTTCCGACGTCGGGGGCGCGCCGTGCAGCTCATGATGCCGCCCCGGCGAAGAACTCCTGCCAACTGGGCAGCTTCTCGGGTATCTCGGACGGCCCGATCGTGCCGAAGTAGCGCTTGCGGTCGTCCTGGGCGAGCCCACCTCCGACCAGCTCGGCGAGGTCCATGTAATAGAGCATCGCCAACCGGCGCTCGGCGAAGCGCCAGGTGCCGGACTCGCACCGGTACTCGTCGTGGTAGCGCAACGCCGTCACGTAGGTCCTGCCGTCGATGCCCAGCTCGGCGTGGGCGCACACGACGCCGGTGGCCCGGTCTGGGTCGAGCGGATCGAGTTCGACCAGGTGACTGTGCGGGTAGTGGTAGGTGGCGCCGAACGCCCGCAGCCGATCGGTGTAGAACGCCACGATCTCGTCTCGACCGTGGTTGACGATCGAGTCGTCGCCGTGGCGGAACACGGCGTCGTCGGTGAACACCTCCCCCACGGCGGGCATGTCCCGATCGTCCACGGCCATCCCGTAGCGCACGACCAGGTCGCGTATCGCGTCCTTGGCCTCGATCCGTGCGAGGCGGATGCTCAGGTCCTCCGTCATGGCGGCTCCCCCCGATTGGTCATATCCAGCGATTTATTCGCAGGAACTCGCTCCTCGGGCTACCTTAACGCTCGCTCGGCTCGGGGGGAGCCGGCACACATACAGGTCGGAGGCCATGGCCGCCCTCGATCGATGGGGGGAACATGCTCGTCGCTTCCAGCTACTTCGACGCCAGCGTGAATCTGCAGCTGATCGTCGGTGGTCTGGCCCTCGGCGCGATCTACGCGATCGTCGCCCTGGGGTTCGTACTGGTCTACAAGAGCACCGACGTGTTGAACCTCGCCCACGGCGAGTTCCTGATGCTCGGCGCCTACTTCGCCGTCACCATCCTCGTCACCGAGAACCTGAACTTCTTCGTCGGACTGGCGATCGTCGTCGTGGTCATGGCCTTGTTCGGGCTGTTCATCCACTACGGGATCATGCGTCGCATGGTCGGACAGAGCTTCTTCGCCATCGTCCTCGCCACCATCGGCATCGCCACGATCATCCGAGCGATGCTGCTGATCTTCTACGGCCCCGACGAACGCGGGCGCCTCGAGGTCCTGCCTCAGGGCAATTTCGAGTTGTGGGGCGCGACCATCCGCTACGTCGACCTGATCATCCTCGGCGTGACCGCCGTCTGCGTCGCGCTGTTCTTCGCCTTCTTCCAGTACACGCGAACCGGCCTCCACATCCGGGCGGTCGCCGACGACCTCGAGGCGGCCGCGGCGATGGGGATCGACCCCGACAAGGTCTACGCCATGACCTGGGCCGCGGCGCTGGCGATGGCCGGCCTGGGCGGACTGCTCTTCGGTCACGTCACCGGTGCGATCGACCAGAACCTCGCGGCCATCGGCCTCCGAGCGTTCCCGGCTGCGGTGATCGGAGGCCTCACCTCGCTCGGCGGCGCCATCGTCGGCGGCATCGTCGTGGGTGTCATCGAACAGCTCGCCGGCGGCCACATCGGCACCAAGTGGCGAGAACCCGTGGCGTTCGCCATCTTGTTCGTCGTCCTGCTGGTCCGCCCGAATGGCCTGTGGGGCCGGAAGGACCTGGAGCGGGTATGACGACGCTCGACGATGCTCCCACCCCGGCCGACGTCCCGGACGAACCCGAGACGCTGCTCGATGTGGTGAAGGCACACCGCGCCACCCCGTTCGCAATCGCCGCGATCACCCCGTTCGTCATGGCGCTGATCACGGTCGATCTCGGATTCCGGTGGAAGGCCATCGTCGGCCTCGGGATCATGGTCCTCGTCGCCCGCATGGCCTGGACGAACACGCCGCGGGGCGAGACCACCTACCGCGAGGACATGCGCCTGTGGCGCACGCCCAGCGACCGGGCGTGGGCCGCCGTCACCGTGTTCCTCCTGCTGGTGGTCCCATTCGTGCTGGCGTCGGACTTCGACCCCCCGTTCGACTTCCCGTGGGCCACCTGGTTCACGATCATCAACCAGATCCTGATCTTCGCCCTGGGCGCGGCGGCCTTCAATCTGTTGGTCGGCTACTCGGGCCAGATCAGCCTCGCCCACGTGGCCTTCCTCGTCCTCGGCACGATCACCGGCGCCGTCATCGGCCTCCAGTGGAGCGGCACGTTCTGGGCGGCGGTCCCGGCCGCCGCGCTCATGGGCGCGATCGTCGGCGTCGTCGTGGGCCTGCCCGCGCTGCGGCTCAAACACCTCTACCTCCTGTTGGCGACACTCGGCGTCCACTTCGTGATGCTGTTGATCTGGCGCGAGTACCTCCAGGCCAACTTCGGCTTCGTGGGCATCCGGTTCGAGGATCCGACCATCCCGTCGTGGCTGCACTGGCTGCCGTTCATCGACCCGGACCAGAACGGCGAGTTCATCATCAACTCCAACTTCCGCTGGTACTGGGTGATCATGCCGATCACGGTCGCCACCTTGTTGTTCATGGTGAACATCGTCCGCACCCGCGAGGGTCGCGCCTTCGCCGCCGTCCGCGAACGCGACGTCTCCGCATCGCTGCTCGGCGTCAACGTCGCGCGTTCGAAGCTCCTCGCCTTCGCCGTGTCCTCGGCGGTGGTGTCGATGTCGGGAGCGATGGGCTCGTACTACCTGGGGGCCCGCGGCGAGGACTCCTTCAACCTCGACCTGGTCCTCGACTATGCGGTGATCATCGTCGTCGGCGGGTTCTCGAGCATCCAGGGCGCGATCTTCGGATCGATCTTCTTCTGGGCGCTCCCCGAGTGGTTCAAGTGGGCCCGAGAAGAGGTCTGGCTGATCAACGACATCGACTTCCTGGCGGACCACGCCAGCGAGGTCGACCTGGCGATCAGAGGATTCCTGACCGTGATCATCCTGGTCTTCAAGCCCACCGGCCTCGCCGGACTGTGGGCGGACAGCAAGAGTGCGTTCGTCCGGTGGTGGGAGGCGCGCTCATGAGCGATGGCCTCGAGATCCGCGGGCTCAAGGTCGTCTACGGCGGTGTCACCGCACTGGACGGGGTGGACATCGACGTGCCGCGCGGAGCGTTCGTCGCGGTCCTCGGAGCCAATGGCGCCGGCAAGACGACGCTCGTGCGTTCCATCACCGGCCTGCTGTACCTCCACCGCGGCCGGGTCCGCGAAGGCACGATCAGACTCGACGGTGCGTCGATCCTCGGCCAGAAGAGCGCAGCGACCGTGAAGGCCGGCGTCGCCCAGGTCCCCGAAGGCCGCAAGCTGTTCCCGAATCTGTCGGTCGAGGAGAACCTGCTGTGCGGCGCGGCCACCCGCGACGACGCCGACGGCATCGACGAGACGCTCGCCGAGATGTTCGAGATCTTCCCGCAGATCGAACGGCTCCGGAAGCAGACCGCGGGCCTCCTGTCGGGCGGTGAGCAGCAGATGGTGGCGGTCGGTCGAGCGCTGATGTCCAAGCCGTCACTCCTGGTGTGCGACGAGCTGTCGCTGGGGCTCGCACCGAAGATCGTGCAGCAACTGTTCGAGCTGCTGACCGAGATCAACCGATCACAGGGCACGTCGGTCCTGGTGATCGAACAGAACGCTCGACTGGCGCTCCAGAACGCCACCGACGCCTACGTGCTCGAACTGGGCGAGGTCGTGCTGCAGGGCAAGGCGGCCGACCTGCGCGAGGACCCGATGGTGCAGGAGCTCTATCTGGGTGGTGGCGGGGAAGCGCGAGACGCCTATGCGTCGATCGAACGACCAGGGCGCCACCGAGCAGGAGGTGATGGCTCATGAGTGACCCCCTCCTCACGATCTCCGACCTGACCGTCCAGTTCGGTGGCGTCCGAGCGTGCGACAGCATCTCGGCCACCGTCGAACGCGGCGAGCTGTTCGCCCTCATCGGCCCGAACGGCGCCGGGAAGACCACGCTGGTCAACGCCGTGACCGGCATCTACGTCCCCCTGGAGGGCGCATCGGTGCAGCTCCACCCGCGAGTCGGCGGCTCCGAGGACCTGCTCGCGCACCGCCCGTATCAGATCGCCCGGAAGGGCGTGGCTCGCACGTTCCAGAACCTCGGGCTCTTCCGAGGCGAGACCGTGCTGACCAACCTGATGCTGGGCCGTTACATCCATCAGAAAACCGGGATCTTCGGCGGTGGCCTGTTCACTCGGAAGGCGGTCCAACAGGAGCTCGAGACCCGCGCCAGCGTCGAGGAGATCATCGAGCTGCTCGACCTCGGCGACGTCAGACGCGAGCTCGTCGGCGGGCTCCCCTACGGCGTGCAGAAGCGCATCGAGCTCGGCCGGGTTCTGGCGATGGAGCCCGAGCTGTTGATGCTCGACGAGCCGATGGCGGGCATGAGCGTCGAAGAGAAGCAGGCGATGATCCGCTACGTCTACGCCGCCCAGGACGAGCTCGACATGACCGTCTTCCTGATCGAGCACGACATGGGCGTCGTGATGTCGATCGCTGACCGGGTGATGGTCCTCGACTTCGGCAAGCGGATCGCGCTCGGGACACCCGCCGAGGTCCAACAGGACGAGCGGGTCATCGCCGCCTATCTGGGCGCCGAGGTCGACGGCGCTGCATAACACGACGGACAGCTGCCGTCGTTGTGCACTAGGTTGAGGTTCCTGCAATTCATTCGCATAAACCAGGGGGGATCCTGATGCGACGCAAGTGGTTCACGTTCGTGGCCGTACTCCTCGCCTTCACGCTGGTGGCAGCAGCGTGTGGCGACGACGACGATGGGGGCAGTGTCGGGGACAACCCGGACAACGGCGTCACCAGCGACACCATCAAGGTGGGCTGGATGGGCGACCTGACCGGCCCCACCGCCTCGTCCCAGGCGTTCAACGCACACGGCAGCGAGGCCTACTTCGCCTGCGCCAACGAGGACGGCGGCATCCTCGGGCGACAGATCGACTTCCTCGCCGAGGACGACAGTTTCTCCGCTGAGACGGCGGCGGTGAACTTCACCAAGCTGACCGAGGACGACAAGGTCATCGCACTGGTCGGCCTCGGTGGGTCCCACATCAGCACGCAGCTGCAGCCCGACATCGAGGCGCTGAACCTCCCGGTGATCGGCCCGCCCCAGACCATCGACATCCAGCTCGAGGGTGACCAGTACTTCAACAACCTCGCCCACTACGGCGACCAGGGTGACATCGCCGCCGGCCAGATCGCCGGCGACCTCGGTGGCCTCGGCAACGCGGTCGTGATGGGCATCAGCCTCGAGGTTCCCTCGGGCCAGGAGTTCGCGGCCTACGTCGAGCAGTCGGTGACCAACGGCGGCGGCGCGTACGCCGGCACGCTGTTCGTGGCTCCGGGCGCCACCGAGGTGACCGCCCAGATGGTGGACCTGCAGGCAGCGATCGACGACGAAGGTGTCAACTACGTGACCCTCCACGGCTCGCCGGGTGCCGGACTCGTCGTGATGCAGGGCATGTCCGACGCCGGCATCACCGACATCCCGATCATCGGTATCCACGGCATCGCCGCCAACTCGGTCTGGAACGAGGGTCCGGGTGACATCACCGACCAGGTGTTCGGCATCCACTCGTTCCTGACCTCGAACATCGACACCGATGCAGCGGACGACCTGGCCCGCTGTGCCGAGCTCGCCGGCCACGGTGGCGAGGAGCTGACGCTCAACTTCGTGCACGGCTACCTGAACGGCTACGTGTTCCACCAGGCGATCGAACGGGCCGCCGACTCGGGCGAGCTCAGCCGTGAGAGCCTCACCGAGGCACTCAAGGGCGAGTTCGACACCCTGGGCCTCACCTGCCCGATCGACTGGAGCTCGGGCCAGCACAGCCAGTGCGGCGCGGCGTTCTCGATCGATCCGGGTTCCGGTGGTATGAACCCGGCCAATGACTTCGACTTCTACGCCGACCAGCTGGACGGCAACTACGGAATCGACTTCTGACCTTCTGCTTCTCCCCCAGAGCGGCGGGGGGGCGCGGGGGGGGGGGGCCAAAAAAACAAACCCCCCCCCCCCGGGGGGACACCCC
>JBCCFK010000081.1:0-15155 GCA_039029775.1 Actinomycetota bacterium
CAGTCCGCAGCCAGATCGGTGACGTCGGCGAACACGCGCTCGACGGCGGGCTCGGCGTCCCAGAGGCCGACACCCCTGATGCCGGGCGTGTCGATCAGCACGCCGCCACCGGGCACGAGCACCAGCTCCCGAGCAGTCGTCGTGTGCCGCCCCTTGGCGTCGCGCTCGCGCACCTCGGTGGTGGCCTGAACCTCCTCGCCCACGAGCGCGTTGACGAGCGACGACTTCCCCGACCCCGACTCCCCGAGCAACACGAGGCTCCGGTCCGCTCGGATGAGATCCTGCACCTCGTCCACGCCGACACCGTCGTGCGCGCTCGTCTGGATCAACCGCACGTCGGCCAATTCGTCGACGAGCTCGCCCCACTCCTCAGACAGCCCCAGGTCGACCTTGGTCAGAACCACGACCGGCTCGGCGCCGCTGTCCTCGGCGAGCACCAGGAAGCGCTCGATCCTCGCGATGTTGGCGGGACGATCGACACCTGCGACGACCCCGACCACGTCGGCATTGGCCACCAACACCTGCTCGACCACCTCCTCGGCGGGATCCCGCCGGACGATCGCGGTCGCTCTCGGCAGGATCCGGGCGATGGCGAGGCCGAGTTCGCCCTCCTCGACGACCACCCAGTCCCCCGTCGCAGGAGCGAGGTCCGATTGGGCGCGCGTGCTGTCGGACAGCGCCCGAACCTCCTCGTCGGCCGTGATCACGTCGACCTCCCCCCGGTCGACCCGACGCACCCGCCCGATCGTGCCGTCGGGCGGCGAATCCAGCGCTTCTCGGAACGCCGTCCACCCGACCCGGTCGAGGACGTCGTCGCTGGTCACGGGCCTGCCGAGGGGTCGAACACGCTCCCATCTTGGCCCGAAACAGGCGATTCGGGCCCGAAATGGCCAACAATCCTCCGCCACGGGAACTCTTCTGCCGATGGGTTCGTTATCGGGTCATGCCATCGGGCGATCATGTAGTCGCCTCCCGAGACCCGGAAACACCATGACCGAGACGCTGAACCCCCAAACCCTCGCCGACGACGCCCCCGACGACGCGCCGGCCCAGACCACGCCGGACCGCCCCCTCACCACGGGCTCGGTCTGGTGGGCGGCGCTGAGCGGCTTGCTCGCTGCAGCGGCGGCCCTCGCCACGGGCGAGATCATGTCCGGCTTCTCGCAGTCGATTCCCTCCCTGGTCGTCGGCATCGGCGAGATCTTCACCGCCGAGACCCCCGGTGGCATCATCCGGTGGAGCATCAACACCTTCGGTACCGACCAGAAGACGATCCTCACCACCGGCATCACGATCACCGCCCTGGCGGTCGGTGCGGTGCTCGGCGCGAACTCCCTCCGCAACCGCAAGATCGGCATCGCCGGCTTCGCCGCCTTCGGCATCCTGGGCGGCTGGGCCGCGGCGAGGGCCGCCCTGAGCGCCGACGGCTGGTCCTGGGTGTCGGCGATCCTCTCGGCAGGCGTCGGCATCGCCGTCCTGCTCACCCTCCTGAAGCACCTGCCCTTCCGCAGCGGCAGCAGCACCGGCGTGGCCACCATGGTCAGCACGCCGGATCGCCGGAGCTTCCTGGGCTTCGCCGGCGGCGCGACCTTCTTCGCCCTGTTCGGCACGGGCCTCGGTCGGGCGCTGCGCTCGAATCAGAGCGTCGAGGGCGCCCGTGAGCAGGTCGCCGCCAACCTGGGTGCGACCAACGCCGTGGACGGTGCCGCAGCCACCCGCGAGGCCGTCGCCACCGGCGGCACGTTCGACTCGATCGACGGGATCTCCTCGATCATCACGCCCAACGACGACTTCTACCTGATCGACACCGCCCTCCGGAAGCCCCAGATCGACCCGGCCACGTGGAGCATGCGCATCACCGGCATGGTCGACAACGAGATCGAGCTGAGGTTCGACGACCTGCTGGCGATGGATCAGATCGAGCAGACCATCACGCTGAGCTGCGTCTCCAACCAGGTCGGCGGCAACCTCGTCGGCAACGCGGTCTGGACCGGCGTGCCGCTGGCGACGCTCCTCGACATGGCCGGCGTCCAGTCCGGCGCCGACCAGCTCGCAAGCCGCTCCGTCGACGGCTGGACCTGTGGCTTCCCCACCGAGATCGCCCTCGACGGCCGTCCGGCCATGGTGGCGCTCACCATGAACGGCGAGCCGCTGCCGGTCGACCACGGCTTCCCCGCCCGGCTCGTGGTACCGGGGCTCTACGGCTACGTCTCGGCCACCAAGTGGCTCAGCGAGATCGAGTTGACCACCTGGGACGGCTTCGACGGCTACTGGATCCCGCGTGGCTGGGGCAAGGAAGGCCCCATCAAGACGCAGAGCCGGATCGATGTCCCTCGCAACGGCCAGCGGATCCCCCCGGGCCCGGCGGCCATCGCCGGCGTCGCCTGGGCGCCGCACCGCGGCATCGACGGGGTCGAGATCTCGATCGACGGCG
The DNA here is from genome assembly GCA_039029775.1 of Actinomycetota bacterium. Lineage (GTDB taxonomy): Bacteria > Actinomycetota > Acidimicrobiia > Acidimicrobiales > UBA8592 > JBCCFK01. The sequence goes on from JBCCFK010000081.1 coordinate 2,435, forward strand.
GCGAGTGGATGCAGGCCGAGCTCAGCAACGAGCTGTCCGACAATGCCTGGCGTCAGTGGATGATCGAGTGGGACGAGGTCCCCGGTGAGCACGAGGTGCGGGTCCGGGCCACCGACGGCGACGGTGCGACCCAGACCGACCAGATCGTGCCCCCGGCGCCCGACGGCGCCACCGGACACCACGGCGTGTCGTTCATCGTCAACGGCGCCTGACCACCCAGCGTCAGCGGACCTGCACGAAACTTTCACATCGAGCGCGGGACTTCTGCACAGCCGATCCCTACCATCGGTCGGTGATGGGCGGCAGGATTCTGATCATCGAGGACGAGCGAGACATCGCCGAGCTCGTCGCGAGCCGGTTGCAGAGCGAGGGCTTCGCCACCGAGATCTGCGGCGACGGGCTCAGCGGCGTGGAGCGGTGTCGGGAGATGCAGCCCGATCTCGTCGTGCTCGACCTGATGCTTCCCGGCCTCGACGGCATCGAGGTCTGCCGACGCATCCAGGAGGGTGATCGCACCCCGGTCGTGATGCTGACGGCCAAGGACGACGAAGCCGACACGGTCATCGGCCTCGGCGTCGGCGCCGACGACTACCTGACCAAGCCGTTCAGCCCCAGGGAGTTGGTGGCCCGCGTCCACGCCGTGCTTCGACGCACGGCCGCCGGCCAACCGACCCGGGAGCGTCTGATCGTGGGAGATGTCGTGGTCGACGAGTCCACCCGCACGGTCGAGCGCAAGGGAAGGGCCATCCACCTCACCGCGACCGAGTTCGACCTGCTGCGCGCCCTGGCGATGGGCGACGGTGCGGTCCTGACTCGCGACCAGCTCCTCAGTGCCGTGTGGGGCTACCGGGACGGTTCGGGAGCCCGCACGGTCGACAGTCACGTGCGGGCCCTGCGACGCAAGCTCGGCGAGGACCTCGTACGCACGGTCCATGGTGTCGGGTACGCGATCTCGATCGGGGACGCGTCGTGAGCCGTCTCGAGTCCGCCCTCGAACGCATCGCCGACACCTTCGACCGGATCGTCCCGCTCCGGCGCCTGCGGCCGCTCGAGCGCATCCCCTCGATCAAGCTCAAGCTGAGCATCCTGATCCTGGCTGCGATCGCCGTCACCGTGACCACGACGACGGTGGGGTTCTGGCTCGACGTGCGTCCGCGATGGAGCCTGCTGATCGCGGTGGGGGTCGCCCTGGTCCTCGTCCAGATCCTCGCCCGGGGTCTCACCGCGCCGTTGCGAGAGATGTCCACGGCAGCCGATGCCATCGCCGACGGCGATCTGAACCAACGGGTGGCGGCGTCTTCGGCGGACGAGGTGGGCGAACTGGGACGCTCGTTCAACACCATGGCGGAGCGCATCGCCGCTCTCGAGGCGCAGCGCCGCGACCTCTTCGCCACCGTGAGCCATGAGCTGCGCACCCCCGTCGCGGTCATCCAGGGCAACGTCGAGAACCTCCTGGACGGTCTCGACGAGGACCGCGACCAGATGCTAGAGGCCATGCTCCGTCAGACGCGCCGGCTCGGGGGCCTGATCGACGACCTGATGGATCTCTCCCGTCTCGAAGCCGGCGCAGCGCCGATGAACAGGCGGCCGATCGACCTCTCGACGGTGCTCGAATCGGTGATCGACGAGGCCAGGCTCCGGGACCCCGAACCGAAGATCGCACTCGACGGCCCGGTCACGCTGCCGTGCATCGGCGATCCCGCTCGGCTGCATCAGGTCTTCGCCAACCTGGTCGACAACGCGATTCGTCACCAGCCTGCGGACGAGTCGCTCGAGATCGCCACGAGCGCCACGGCCGACTCGGTCACGGTCAGGGTCCGGGACCGAGGGCCGGGGATTCCCGCCGAGCAACTCCCGTTCGTGTTCGATCGCTTCCATCGGGCCACGGGCGACCCCGGCGGCGGCCACGCCGGCCTCGGACTGGCGATCGTCCGCGGCATCGTCCACGCCCACGAGGGCGACGTCATCGCGGCGAACCACCCGGACGGCGGGTGTGAGATGACCGTCGTCCTGCCGACCCCCACGACCTGAGGTCGCCGCCGACCCCACCCCTGCTTCGGCGCGCTCGAACGGCCGCCGGGCGCCAGACACACCGAGGGAGAGACACCCATGGAAAGCACCCTGCCACCGCCACCCGGGCCACCGCCGACCGCCGACGCGGGGCCGGTCGACGATCCGTTCGAGCCTTCGCCGCCGGAACGCCGGCCGCTCGACCGCCGGCTCGTGGTTGCCGCTCTGCTCTGCGGGGTCGTGTTCGATCTGGCGGTACGACGCACCTTGACCTCGGTCTCGGTCGCGCTGTTCCTCACTGCGACGGCCGTGGCGTTGCTCGCCTCCGGTCGACTCGAGAGCGCTCAGAGCCGACGTCTGATGGCCGCCGTACCCCTGTTCACGGTCTGGCTGGCGCTCCGGGACTCGCCTTGGCTGATCCCGCTCGACCTGGCCGCCGCCGCATTGCTGATCGTGGCGTCGTTGGCGACATCGGGGGGAACCCCCGCCACGGCGATCGGACCGGTCCAGGCGATTCGCGAAGTGGGTCTGACGATCGGTTCGGTCGTCGGCAACGTGGGCTTCGTCCAGCGGGCTCTGACATCCGCGCAGGTCGCCGCGGCACGAGCCCAAGGACGTCCGCTGCTCGTCGGGTTGGGCATCATGATCCCGGTCGTCGCCGTGCTGGCCGCGCTGCTGGCCAACGGCGACGCGTTGACCGACCAGGTGCTCGCCTCGGCGGGACTCGGCACGTGGCTCGGACACGTCGCTCTGATCCTCCTCGGCTCGTGGCTGGTCCTGGGATTGCTGTTCCGAGCTTCGAGCCGCGACCCCGAGCCGCTCGGGCTGACCGGCCCGCTGCTCGGTCCGGTCGAGGCGGCCGTCGTCCTCGGCGGCATCGTCGTGCTCTATGCCGGCTTCGCTGCACTCCAGGTCGCAGGAGCGCTGGGCGCCGCGTCGAACCTGCTCGACGACCCTGTGAACACCGCCGACTGGGCGCGCGAGGGCTTCTTCCAGCTGCTCTGGGCCGCCGGACTGACCCTCGGGGTCGTGCTCGTGCTCGACCGCGTGGTCGACCGCAGCGACGTCGGTCGCGTGCGCTCGTACCGGCGACTGGTCGCGGCCACCTGCGCGCTGACGTGCGTGGTCGTCGCGGTGTCGGTCATCCGGATCGCGCGCTACTCGGACGCGTTCGGGCTGACCATGCTGCGGCTGTACGCCGGCCTGTTCGCACTCTGGATCGCGGCGGTGTTCGCGTTGGTTGCGGTACGAGCCGCGCACCACAGACCACCGTCGTGGCTGACGCTGCGCGCCGGAACCGTCGGGCTGGGGATGCTGTTCGCGTTGAACGTCGTGAACCCGGAGGCCCTCGTCGTGCGTGCGGACACCACGAGTGCGGAACGCTTCGACGTGGACTACCTGACATCGCAGTTGTCCACGGACTCGGTGCCGACGCTGATCGACCGGATGGACGTCCTGAATCCGCGCCAGCGCGGCGACCTCATACGCGAGCTGTGCGCCGACGACCCACCTCCGAGCGACGGGTGGCTCAGCTGGAACAGGTCCCGTCACCAGGCGCGAGAGCGACTGATCGAACTCTGCGGCACACCGGGTCGGTGACGGCGGGCGCCTAACCTGCGCCGGATGCGGGCAGAGGACATCGGAACCCGGGTCGCGCCGGAGGGCCTGTTCGCGGTGGGTGCGATCTCCCAGTACGTGGGCGCAGCGATCGCGGTCGGCCTCTTCGACGACATCGATGCACCCGGCGTGGCGCTGCTCCGAGTCCTCGGTGCCGCCCTCATCGTGATCGCGATCCGTCGTCCGTGGCGGCGCGCATGGACCCGAGCGGAGCTGGCATGGACGGCCGCCTTCGGGGTCGCCCTCGCCGGTATGAACCTGTTCTTCTACCTGGCGATCGACGAACTGCCTCTGGGCAATGCGGTCGCCTTCGAGTTCCTCGGTCCGATCGTCGTCGCGTCCCTGGGTGCGCGGTCGGCGCGGAATGCATCGGCTGTCGTCCTCGCCGTCAGCGGCGTCGTGCTCCTCGCCGGCGTGCAGCCCGAGGGGTCGGCGCAGGGTGTGGCATTCGCCCTGGCAGCCGGTGCCGCTTGGGCGGGCTACATCGTGCTCGGCCACCGCGTCGCTCGTGCGGGGATCTCGGTGGACGGCCTCGGGCTCGGCATGCTCCTCGGGGCCGGGGCCATCGCCATCGTGGGCGCGAGCGATCTCGGACCCGCGTTCGACACGCCCGGGTTGCTGTTGCTCGCGCTCAGCACCGGGCTGTTCTCCAACGCCATCCCCTACGCGATCGACCAGCTGGTCCTGCAGCGGATCGACCAGTACCGGTTCGCGCTGCTCCAGGCGATGCTTCCCGTGTCTGCGGCGCTGATCGGACTGATCGCCCTGTCCCAGACACCCACGGGCGGCGAGGTCGTCGGGATCGCGCTGGTGGTCGTCGCCCTGGTCGTCCGGGGACGCTCCGCCACGTGACGTCCCGAGACGACCACGCTGGGTGAACGAGCGTAGGTCGCACGAGCCGGGTCGCAGGCACGGTGGTGCGATGGCCCCACCGTGCTCCGTGGGGATCCGCCCATGTCTCTCGGGGCCGCCGATCGTGACACTTGAAGGATGCGGCGGGAACCCGAACGGGGCGCAACGGCGGTGGAGATGGCGTTGATCGCCACCCTGGTGATCGGCCTCGTCTTCGCGATCATCGAAGTGTCCATGGCATTCCGGACCCGGAACAGCGTCGGCAACGCCGTCGCCAGCGGCGTCCGGGCAGCCTCGGTCGGCACCAACAACGCGACGGCCGACTTCAACACGGTCCAGGCGGTCGCCGACGCCCTCGACATCACGGGCGTCGACATCACCCGCGTGGTGGTGTACCGGGCAACCTCACCGACGGACGCTCCGAGCGCCGCGTGCAGCGGCGGCACCTCGGTCGCCGGCGAGTGCAACGTCTACACCCCGGTCCACTTCTCGTTCACCGACGCGCAGTTCGGCTGTGGCGTCTCGGCTCCCGATCGCTTCTGGTGCCCCACCGGTCGCACAGCCGACGTCGGCGCACTCGAACTCGTGGGCGTCGAGGTCACCGCGGAGCACCACTACATGACGGGGTTCCTCGGCAACACGTTCACGTTCACGACCAGCCAGGTCCTTCCGGTGGAGCCGTCGGGATCATGACGCGGACGCGCTCCTCCGAGTCCGGTGCCGCGGCGGTCGAGATGGCGATCCTGCTCCCTGTCATCGCCCTGCTCTTCTTCGGAGCCGTCGAATACGGCTTCGCCTGGTCCTCGGCGTCCAAGGTCGAGTCCGCGAGCGCCTCGGCGGCGCGGGTCGCAGCACAGGCCGGCGACGACGACCTCGCGGACTGGGAGGTCCTCCAGGCGGTCCGGGGATCCCTCGGGAGCGACATCAGCTCGGTCGACAGCGTGGTCGTCTACGACTCGACCGCTCCCGACGGCACCGTTCCCGCCGGCTGCATGACCGCGGCCGCGTACACCAGCGGTGGCGTCGCCGGCGTGTGCAGCGTCTATGGCAGCGACGACCTGGCATCGCTCAGCCTGGCGACGTTCATCTCGGGCGGCAGCCACGGCGGCGGTGCGGGGAACCCGTGCGGAGGAGCCCTGGCCGACGGCTGGTGCCCCGACGACCGGGTCGACTCAGGGGTCGCCCCCACGATGATCGGCGTCCACATCTCCTACACCCACTCGCGAGTGACCCAGTACCTCCCCGGACTCAACGAGGACATCGCCACCCACGCCGTCGCCCGACTGGAGCCGAGCGCATGATCCGCACCCTCTCGACCCGTGACGACCGCGGCGCAGCCGCCGTGATCATGGGCATCGTGATGTTCCCGCTCATCCTGTTCGTGGCCTTCGCCACGGATCTGGGGCTCTGGTTCCAGCGCGGCCAGGAGCTGCAGACCTCCGCCGACCTCGCTGCGCTCGCCGCGGCCGCCGAGATGCCCGACCAGACCGCAGCCGCGGTCATGGCCACCTCGACGCTGCGGGCGAACGGCATCGACCCCGGCGATCCCGACATCAGCGTGTCGATCACCCACCCCCGGCCCGGCGAGGTGAAGGTCGACGTGTCCGACAGCGACGTCGAAACGATCTTCTCGCGACCGATCCTGTCGAACGTCTCGACCAGCCGCAGCGCCACGGCCAGGTATCTGCCGCCGATCGCGCTGGGCAGCCCTTCCAACACCTTCGGCGCCTCCGCGGTGCCGGTGACACCCTCGGACCAGCAGATCTGGGGTGCGATCGCCGGCCCGAACACCCCGAAGCAACAGGGTGACCCCTATGCCACCTCGTGTGCCGGCCCGACGAACAGCTGCACCGAGACCAACGCGCTCTTCCGACCCGACGGCTACTGGTATGCCATCGAGGTCTCGACGCCGGGCACCGTGACGGTGTCGCTCTACGACGCCGGTTGGTACGAGAACGACTGCGACTTCCCCGATGAACAGTGCGACATCCTGTGGTGGGGTGGGTCCGCCGGCGGGGTGGCCTTCGAGGTGTTCGACACCGACAACAGTCCTCACGACTACACGGACAACCTGCCCCTCGGCCCCGCGTGCCAGTTGTACCTCGGCCCCGAGGATCAGGCCGCCACCTACGACGACCGCTGGGCCACGCTCTGTACGTTCACGGCGACCGAACCCGGCATCTACCCGGTGAACGTCAGGATGGACGGATGGCGGAGCTGGACACCGTCGCCGACCACGGCGTCGGATCGACGGAACGTCAACACGTACTCGATCCGGGCGTCGGGGACGGCGGGTTCCCTGCGCCTCTACGGTCTGGACGCTCTGGGGTTCATCTCGAACGCCGACACGTCCCGAGACATCGCGTTCTGGCTCGCCGAGATCGACGAGGCCTACTACGGGCAGACGATCGAGATCGGCATCTACGACCCGGGTGAGGTGCCGCCCAACACCCAGCTCGAGATCCGCGACGGCAACAACAACGTGCCGCCCTGCCGGTTCGCCGTGCTCGATCACAACCAGACCGTGACCCCGTCGTGGACGTCGCTCTCGACGTGTCGGATCACCACCAACCCGTCGAACAACAGTCGGCCCTACAACAACACGTGGGTGATGTTCGAGGTCGACATTCCGGACACCTACACCTGTGGTGCGAGCTGTTACTGGTCCGTGTTCCAGGACCTGGACCAGAGCCAGGTCGACGGCGACGGCAACCCACGTCAGGCGACCGAACGCCAGACCTGGACGGTCCGGGTCAAGGGCGACCCGATCCGCCTCACCGAGTAGCGGCCTCAGGCCAGCTCTGGCAGGTCACGGAACAACTCCAGCGCCTCTGGATTGGCCAACGCCTCCGCGTTCTTCACCTCGCGCCCGTGGACGATGTCGCGCACGGCCAGCTCGGTCAGCTTGCCGCTTCGTGTGCGGGGCAGGTCGTCGACGGCCACGATGACCGCGGGAACGTGGCGGGGCGAGGCGCCCGCGCGAACCTTGGCCTTGATCTCGCCACGCAACTCGTCGTCGAGGACCGCCCCATCGGCGAGGCGGACGAACAGCACCACCCTGGTGTCGTCGTCCCAGGCCTGGCCGATGACGAGGCTCTCGAGGACCGAGTCGATCGCGTCGACCTGGCGGTAGATCTCGGCCGTGCCGATCCGGACCCCACCCGGGTTCAGGGTGGCATCGGAGCGGCCGTGGATGATCATGCCGCCGTTGGCGGTCCACTCCGCGAAGTCGCCCTGATGCCACCGGCCGGGATAGCGCTCGAAGTAGGCCGCGCGATAGCGCTCGCCGGCTTCGTCGTTCCAGAAGCCGATGGGGGTGGACGGGAAGCTCGACGAGCACACGAGCTCGCCCTGGACCCCGGGCGCGACCGGATCGCCGTCGTCGTCGAGCACCTCGATCGCCATGCCGAGACCCGCGACCTGGATCTCGCCCGCGTGGACCGGGCCCGTCGGGTCGCCGGCAACGAGGCACCCACAGAGGTCGGTACCACCCGACATCGACTGCAAGTGGAGGTCCGGCTTGATGTGGTCGTAGATGTACTCGAAACCCTCGGGCACCAGGGGCGAGCCCGTCGAACAGAGGGTCCGGACCGACGTGAGATCGTGGGTCTCGCGGGGGCAATACCCCTCCTTCTTGATGGCGTCGATGAACTTCGCCGAGATGCCCATCAACGTCACCTCGGCCGCGTCCACGAGATCGAACTGCCGGTTGCCGTCGGGATGGAACGGCGAGCCGTCGAACAGCACGATGGCAGCTCCGGAGCCGAGCCCGCTGGCCAGCCAGTTCCACATCATCCAGCCCGCGGTCGTGAAGTAGAAGACCCGATCGCCGGACCGCACGTCGGACTGGAGTTGATGCTCGACCAGGTGCTTCAGGAGCACCCCGCCGGTTCGGTGCACGATGCACTTGGGCTTCCCCGTCGTCCCCGACGAGTAGAGGACGTACCAGGGGTGGTCGAACGACAGCGGCACGGTGACCACCGGCGCCGGCTCGAATGCCGTCAGCGCCTCGGTGGCACTGCGGAGCGGCGCCGGCAGCTGCGACTCCTCCCCCGGCGCATAGGCCACCACGAAGGTGTGCTCGACCGAGGGGAGCGCCGCGGCGAGCTCGGCGACCTTGTCGACGACCTGGAAGTGCTTGCCGCCGTAGTGGTAGCCGTCGCTGGCGAACAGGACACGGGGCTCGATCTGACCGAAGCGGTCCTCGGCGGCGGCGACGCCGAAGTCGGGTGAAACCGAGGTGAAGACGGCGCCGATCGACGCCGCAGCCAGCATCACGGCGTAGATGTCGGGTGTGTTGGCCATCATCGCCGCGACGCGGTCCCCGGGTTCTACCCCGAGAGATCCCAGCAACTGCTGGTACGTCGAGACCAGCTCGTGCAGCTGCGCAAACGTCAGGTCGCGACGATGACCGGCCTCGCCGTGGAACGTCACCGCCAGCCCGTCGTCGTCGCGGTGCAGGAGCGTGTCGACGACGTTCAGCCGCGCTTCCGGGAACCACCGGGCGTCGGGCATGTGGGCTGCGGGCTCGACGACGACCCCGCCCGGCTCGCCGACGACGCCGCAGAAGTCCCACACGTGCCGCCAGAACCGTTCGGGGTCATCGACCGACAAGGCGTGGAGTTCGGCGTAGGACGCCACCCCGAGATCGGCCATGAACGCGGCGATCCGGGTCTCGGCGATGCGTGCGGGCGATGGGGTCCAGAGCGCAGTCACGGCGCGCAGCGTACCGGGCGGCACCGGCGCGGGGCGGGCCGATGCGGTTGGATGACGGCCGCTGCGTGGGACAACATCGGACATGGCCTCATACATCCCGCCGAATGCAGAAGATCCGGTCGAGCAGGTCGACACCGGACGCCCTCGACGTGCCGAACCGAGGTTCTCGATCGTGCACGAGAGCCAGGTGCCGTGGACCGAGGTGGTCGCCCAGCAACACGGCGACCGGCGGGTGTCGGTTCACGAGAAGTTCCTCGAGTGGTGCGCGGACCGGATGGTGGTGCTCGGCCGCTACGACCCGGGCATGGTGATCGAGCGGCACGGCCACAAGTCGGACCATCTGATCTACATCCTCGAAGGCCGGGTCCGGGTCGGCGACCGCGACTGCCCGAAGGGGACCTTCATCGTGTTGGAGGAGGGGGCCGCCTTCGGCCCGCTGATCGCGGACGAGGACGAGGGCTGTCTCATGTTCGAGACGTGGCTGGACGACCCGCTCCCGGTGCCTGCGGACAAGGACGGGTACTACGCGCTGCTCGCCGAGCGTGGCATCGAGCGGTTGCCCAATCCACCGTTCGAGCCGCCGGTCCACGACACCGACAGCTTCGGCACGGGCGACCGCTTCTCCTGATGCCCGAGTGAACGCTCAGCGCTCCGCGTGGGCGACCAGGGTCAGGAAGTAGAAGATCACCATGACCAGCGCGAAGGCGAGGGCGACGTCCATGTTTCGCATCGCCACGGCCAACAGGCCCGCCACAGCCATGAAGACGGTCCCGCCGGCGAGGCCGAGCATGAGGGGCCGTTCCTTCGCGTGGAAGGCGGCTTCCTTCCAGTCCATCTTCATCATGAACCCGGTATCGGTGGCGCCCTCGCCGTGCTCCATCGAAATGGGCCGGACGGGCCGTGTAGTGCCGGCGACGTCTCGCCTCACATGTCGCAGCGCCCAGCGTCACGAGGCATTCAGCGCACCCAGCGCAGCTGCCAGCTCGTCGAACGCCGCCTGCTCGGCCGCGCTCAGCGACCCCAACGGCGTCTGCCCCCACGGATCGGTGACGAGGTCGTAGAACTCGGTCCCGCCGTTCGTGTAGTCGATGAGTTTGTACCGGTCGTCACGGATCGCCTGGCCGACCCGGGCCGGGTTCGCGCTGGTCCCGAAGTACTCGGTCATCACGGTGGACCGCTCCCCGGCGGCGCCCGCCAGAACCGGAGCCACGCTGACCGAGTCGACCGGGACACCGACGGGGATCTCGGCGGCGGCATCGACCCCGGCGATGTCCAGGATGGTCGTGAAGAGGTCCATCGTGGCCACGAGCGCGTCGCTGCGGCCCGGTGTGTCGACTCCGGCGCCCCAGATCATCATCGGCACGTGGACACCGCCCTCGTGCAACGTGCCCTTCGCTCGACCGTTGGGCTGGGTGCTGATCGCGTTCGGCGTCCCGTTGTCCCCGATGAAGATGATGGTGGTGTTCGCCAGCTCGGCCGGATCGATACTCCCCAGCAAGCGCTCGACCTCGGTGTCCATCGCCTCGACCGCCGCCCCGTAGTACGCCTCGGGATTGGCGTCGATGTCGGCCTGGACGCCTGAGAGCGATTGAGAGTGCAGGTCGGACGGGGGCAGGTGCCAAGGCGAGTGTGGGGCGTTGAAGGCAACCCAGGCGAACCACGGGCTGTCCTGTGCGGTGATCAATGCCGAGGCGTCGTCGACCATTTCGGTGGTCGCGTAGGTCGTCACGTTCTCCTGGACGCCGTCGACGGTCTTCGTCCAGTCCTCGTAGTCACCGAGACCTCCGGTGAACAGCCCACTGAAGTGGCTCCAGCCCATCGTGTTGGGGTTGTCGAGATCGCCGCCGAGGTGCCACTTGCCGAAACTCGCGTGTGCATACCCGGACTCGGCGGCATCGAGGACCCGCGGGAGCGTCCACTCGGTGGCTCCGATGACGAGCCCGTTCGTGGTGTTCGCCTGTTCGCCGATGCCGGTTCGGAAGCTGTGCCGGCCGGTGAGGATTCCCGCGCGCGTCGGCGAGCAGGTCGGGCTCGACCAGACGTTGTCGAACACGACGGCTTCGTCGCAGATGCTCGCCAGGAAGGGCGCCGGGCTCGCCGCCTCGAAGCATGCACTCGACTCGATCCCGAAATCGTCGGCGATCAGGAGGAGGATGTTCGGGGGCGGCGTGGGCTCGGGGGTGACGGCGGCCTCGTTGCAGCTGGAGAACTCGTCGGTGCCATCGCCTCCCTCGCACTCGTCGTCGTCGAGACCGCCGAAGAGCACGTCGTCGCCGGTGTTGCCGAAGAGTCGGTCGCTGCCGCTCTTGCCGTAGAGCGTGTCGTCGTGCTTGCCGCCCTCGATCAGATCCGAGCCGCTCCCGCCGTAGAGCGTGTCGTCTCCCTTGTTGCCCTGCAGCGAGTCGTCACCCTTCTTTCCGTAGATGACATCGGGGCTGTTCCCGCCGTTGAGGACATCGCCGCTGCTGCCCCCGTTGATCAGGTCGGATCCACGGCCGCCGTCGATCGTGTCACTGCCGCTCTGACCGAGGATCTCGTCGGCGCCACGTCCCCCATCGGCGACGTCGTCGCCCTTGCCGAGCGCGATCCGATCGTCGCCATCGCCACCATCGACGACATCGTCGCCCTGCTTGCCACAGATCAGGTCGTCGCCCGCCCCACCGTCGATCAGATCGGGGCCGTCGGAGCCCACGATCACATCGTCGCCGGGCGTGCCCACCGTGAGCTGACCCGCGACCGCATTGATGGTCGCCCGCTCCCCGAAGCAGGTCCCCGTGGTCTGCGCATCGGCGGGCGTGGCAACGACGAACGCGCCGGCCAGCAACGCCATGGCGGCGAGGACGGGACGGATGGGGCTCTTGAACGGCTGCATGAGCGCGCACTCCTCCGGTGAAGGATCAGATCGGCGTGCGCCTGCGGCCCCAGGCATACCTCGGTTGCGACCCAGGACTGTAGACCGACCGCTCGGGAATCTCCCACCCGCCCGCGGTCTCGGCCCGGCCGATGGGCCCGCGGTACCGTCTGGCGGATATGCGGGACGATGGGAACGAACCCGGGCCGGACGAAGCCGCCGAGTTGATCAGGCGCGCCGCTCCCGGACGATGCCTCGGCATCGTGGGACCAGCGGGCAGCGGCCGCACGACGCTGCTCGACTCGACAGCCGCGGTCGACGCCATCCGGATTCGGGGCCGCGCGGACGAGGTCGGCCACCCCCTGCTGGCGGCAGCACCGCTCGTCGGCGAGGCTCCTCCCCCCGATCTGCCGGCGCTGCTGGCGACCGCCCGCGAGGTTCTGGGCGAGGACGGCACGCTGTTGGTCGACGACATCGACCTGCAAGGAATTCCTTTAACACGGCGAGCGGACGGTGCATGGGAAAGATGGCAGTAGTTACTCAAGGACAAGTTTCGATTAAATAACAAGGGCGCCGGATTTATCGATCGCGTGAACCGCACAATGACAAGTTTCGAAAGTTTCGAAAACACATGCATTACTAGGCATATTCCAAATCGCTGTCTTACAAGGCACA
>JBCCFK010000082.1:0-15146 GCA_039029775.1 Actinomycetota bacterium
CCGCCGCTCGGATCCTCGAGTCCGGTGAACTCTTCGGCATCTACCCCGAGGGCACGCGGTCGCGGTCGGGCAACCTCCACAAGGGCCGCACTGGAGTCGCTCGCCTCTCGATGCGCCCCGGCGCGCCGATCGTGCCCGTGGGGCTCCGGGGCACGCTCGAGGTGCAGCCGCCGGACCAGCCGGCACCGAGACCCTTCATGACCGTCGAGGTCAACTTCGGCAAGCCGATCGACCCGTCGCGTTTCCGGGCTCGTGACGGCGACCCGCTGCTCTACCGCGAGATCACCGACGAGCTGATGTTCGAGATCGCCCAGCTCTCGGGACAGCAGTACGTCCACGAATACGCCACCAAGGATGCGACCTCGACGACGTCGAGTCCGGTGAGCGAGGCCCCGCTTGCGGAGGTGCGCAGCTCGGCCGACCTGTTGTCCTCCGCCGCCGGTTGACCGCGGTCGGTCACCGCCGGACCGAAGCGACTTGACAAGGACCGTCGACGACGCGGGGTTGTACCCCGCGCGGCGCCCGATCCACCGCGACGCTCTCACCAGGCACGACGCGTCGACCAGCCATCGAAGTTGCGCGATCGGAGCGACGCGACTGGACTGGTCAGGCTGTAATCGGGAGGAGATTCGGGGGCTCGCAGCGCATGGCAATCGAGGTTGAGACAAAGGACTGCACCGCCGTCACCGATGGTGAGCTCGATGAGATGGCAGAGCTCAGCGGTGAGTCGCGGCACTCCTTCTCCGTCGGCCTGCTGTCGAAGCAGACCGAGGAGTGGGTGCTGCTCACGACGGCTCGCGACAACGGCCGGCTGAAGGGCTACGTCTTCAGCACGTTGGAGCGCATCGGGGGGACCCCCTGCATCCTGATGGCGCTCGGCGCGGTCGGGAAGAACTCCAAGCGAACCACGGTCTCGCGGGCGCTGATGTCGGAGATGTATCACCGCGCGCTGATGGCGTTCCCCGACGAAGACGTCCTCTGCGGGAGCCGCTTCGACGAAGCCTCGGGTTTCGAGCTCTTCGCGAGCCTCGACGAGGTCGTGCCCCGCCCCGAGCATCGGGCGTCCGGTGAGGAGCGCGCGTGGGGGCGTCGGCTCGTCAAGCGGTTCGGCATCGAGTCGGATCGCTACGACGATCGCAGCTTCGTCGTGAGCGGCGACGGCGATCAGCCGGTGCTCTTCGACCACGAGTCGCTCAAGGTCGACAAGATCTCCGACGACGTGAAGGCCTTCTTCGACGACGTCGACCGCGACAACGGCGGGTACCTGATCGGGTTCGCGTGGATCGACGCCGAGGACCTCGAGAAGCTGGGCAGCTGACGTCCGGTGGGGCTCGTGTGCCCTGACCGATGACAACGCCCGACGAGACCTCACCTTTTGCCCGCCTCGTCCGCAATCGACGGATGACGCGCGCGTTCACCGCCGACGCCGTCTCGGTCGAGGTGGTCGACCAGATCATCGACCTGGCGCGCCGCAGCCCCGCCGCGGGCAACACCGCCGGGCTGGACTTCCTCGTGCTCGAGGGCGCGGCCCAGGTCGACTCGTATTGGGAGACGACGCTTCCGGCCGACCGGCGAGCCGGGTTCCCGTGGCCGGACCTCCTGGTGGCACCCGTGCTGATCATTCCGTATGTCCGGCCGGAGGCATACACCGATCGATACGCGGAGCCCGACAAGGCTCGGACCGGCCTCGGCGAGGGTCTCGATGCGTGGTCCACGCCGTACTGGTGGGTCGACGGCGGGATGGCGGCGATGCTGGTCCTGCTCGCCGCCGCCGACCACGGACTCGGTGCACTGTTCTTCGGCATCTTCGAGCATGAACCCGATGTCGCCCGTGCGTTCGGCGTGCCGGCCGACCGCCGGGCCATCGGCGCCATCGCCGTCGGCCACCCGGCGCCACTGCAACGGGCGAGCCGGTCCGCCGGTCGCGCCAAGCCTCGACCGGACGACATCGTGCACCGCGGCGGCTGGTAGTCGCATTCGACCGCTGCAGTACAGTCGGCCCCGGACCGACCACTCCGAACGGAGGCCTGATGGCGACCAAGACCGCGAAGAAGCCGGCTGCCGCGAAGCAGATCCCCTTCGTCGACTACCTCGTGCTCGGCAAGACTCCGTACCTGCGGGCGAACGAGTGCAAGAGCTGTGGCGCCCGGTTCTTCGATCGCCGAAATGCGTGCGCGGCCTGCTTCGGCACCGAGTTCAAGAGGGCGCGGGTCAAGAGCCGTGGTGAGGTGACCAGCTTCAGCATCGTCGCGATGGGGCCGCAGCCGTACGTGTCCGCGATCGTCGACTGCGACGGCACCAGCGTGAAGTGCACGCTCATCGGTGTCGAGCCCGACCCCGAGCACGTCCACCTCGGCATGAAGGTCAAGCTCGCGACCTATTCGATGGGCAAGGACGACGACGGAATCGAAGCCATCGGCTTCGGCTTCACGCCCGTGCGGTCTGCCGGGCGATGACTGTGTTGGCCCCTCCCTCGCCGAAGGCCTGGGCTCGGCCCCACGATCTTACAAGCTTGACCCACCCAGAGACCGCTGAATGACCAGAGGGCCGGAGCTGCGGTCCGGCCCGGAGACGAACAATCCGCATCGGAACAACCGTTCCCGTGCGGGAAGAGAGAGTGAGCTGTTCCATGGCTGCAGATGACATCTGGATCGTCGGATCCAACATGACCAAGTTCGGGAAGCACCCGGACAAGGACGCGATCGACCTGGCCGCGCAGGCCTCGATGGCCGCTCTCGCCGATGCCGGCATCACCATGGCCGAGGTCGGCGTGCTCGGCGTCGGCAACCTGATGAACGCCGGCGCCGGGGTGGGCCAGCAGCTGCAGAAGCAGATCGGCCAGACGGGGATCCCGGTCTTCAACGTGGCCAATGCATGCGCGACCGGCGCCACGGCGCTCCGCGTCGCCATCATGGCGGTCAAGGCCGGTGAGACCGACGTCGGCATGGCCGTCGGGGTCGAGAAGTTGGCCGGTGCCGGACTTCTCGGCCAGGGCAACCGCGTGCCCAAGGACACCAAGACCTGGACGCCCAGTGGGCGCATCGGCGCGCTCGATGTCACCGAGGGCCGGGTCGGCACCGGCATCATGCCTGGTGTCTTCGCCCAGGTCGGCATGGAGTACGGGCACAAGTACGGCGGGACCAGCTTCGAGCTCTTCGCCAAGATCTCCGAGAAGAACCATGCACACTCGACGCTGAACCCGCTCGCGGCTTACCAGAAGCGGTTCAGCCTCGACGAGATCATGAACGACGTCATGATCGCCTACCCCAACACGCGCCCGATGTGCTCGGGCAACTGCGACGGTGCCGCGGCGATGATCGTGATGAGCGACGCCCGCAAGAAGAAGCTGCCGAAGGCCGCGCAGAAGCGGGCGATCAAGATCTCCGCATCGGTGCTCACCACCGATCCCTGGCAGGAGGCCTGCCAGGTCCTTCCCGACGTCAACACCCTGACGCGCAACGCGGCCAAGCAGGCCTACGAGTCGGCCGGTGTCGGTCCCGAGGACCTCGATCTGGTCGAGCTGCACGACTGCTTCGCCACCGCCGAGCTCGTCCACTACGACAACCTGATGCTCTGCGAGGAGGGTGGCGCCGCCGACTTCTTCGAGTCCGGGGCACCCTGGCGCGACGGCTCGACGCCGGTCAACGTGTCGGGCGGTCTGCAGTCGAAGGGCCACCCGATCTCCGCCACCGGCATCGCCAACATCCACGAGATCGTGATGCACCTGCGCAACGAGGCCGGCGACCGGCAGATCGACAAGGCCAAGGTCGGTCTGGCCCACGTCATCGGCCTCGGTTCCGCCTGCGGCGTCCACATCCTCGAAAAGGCGGCGTGAAGCTCCGGTCGAGAACCGGAGGTTCTCGACCGAGGCGGTGACGACGAGCTGAGGCTCGCGGCCCCTGCACGCCCGCCGCCGGTCTGAGGGTGACGAAACGCGCCGGTGCCCCGCCTCGGGGCTAGGTCGACTCGAGCTGGGCGGCGAGGTCGGCCTGGGTGGTGGCGGGAAGGGCGCAGGTGAAGTCGTGGCAGACGTAGGCGTGGCCGTTGTCGCGGCCCGCCCAGAGCGGGGAGTCGTACGGTTCACCCCAGGCCAGGACGGTGTTGGGCTGGTACCGGAGGCGGAGGACGTCGAGGAGCTCCTGGTTGTCGCCCGGTATGACCACCTCGGTGAACCCGCGCCTGGCCATGTCGAGCGCGCAGACCACGTTGGCGAATCCCATTGGTTGCTGGACCGCCAGCCGACCGAGCAGGCGCAGGATGTCCGTGGCCCGGTCGGTGAACCGCTGCGCTCCGGTCAACGCGCCGAGCCGGAGCAGGGCCGTGGCCGCCGCACTGTTCGCCGACGGGACCGACCCGTCGGCGAGATCCTTGGGACGTGTGATCAGCGGGTCGGCATCGCTCCCGGTCGAGAACACGCCGCCGTGTTCCTCGTCCCAGAAGAGGTCGATCAGTTGATCGGCCGTTTCGGTGGCAGCCACGATCCAGCGCGCCTGCCCGCTGGCTTCGGCCAGCCGGACGAAGGCGTCGATCACCGCGGCGAGATCCGCGGCGACCGCGAGGTGGCGAGCGCCGCCGGGAAGCCCCGCAGCCCCTTCCTGCCAGGAGCGCAACCAGCGGCCGTCGGGCCGTCGCATCGCATCGAGGAGGAACTCGCCGTTCCGGAGCGCAGCGGTCAGCCATTGGTGATTGGAGGTCGCGAAGGCGGCCTCCGCGAGACTCGACAGCATCAGGCCGTTCCACTCGGCGAGCACCTTGTCGTCCAGGCCGGGGCGAATCCGCATCTCGCGCGCCTGGAAGAGGCGCTGGCGGCTCAGCTCGATCGAGGCCGGTCGCAGCAGGTCGCCCCGGTTCGGGCGCCAGAGGATGTTCCGGCCTTCGAAGTTGCCCTCCGGAGTGACGCCGTACCAGTTGCCGAACTCGGCGGCGTCGTCGCCGAGGACCATCTGGATCTGTTCGGGGCTCCAGACGTAGAACTTCCCCTCCACCCCCTCGCTGTCCGCGTCCTCGGCCGAATAGAAGCCGCCCTCGGGGCTCCGGAGGTCACGGAGCACGTAGGTGATGATCTCGTCGACCACCTGGAGGTAGCGGGTCTTGCCCGTCACCTGCCACGCATGGAGATACGTCCGGAGGAACAGCGCGTTGTCGTAGAGCATCTTCTCGAAGTGCGGCACGATCCACTGCGCATCGGTCGAGTAACGAGCGAAGCCGCCACCCAGGTGGTCGTAGATGCCACCGGAGGCCATGGCGTCGAGAGAGTTGGAGACGACCTGCAGCACGTCGTCCTCGCCGGTGTGGGCATGAGCTCGGAGCAGTGCGTCGAGCGCCATCGTGTGTGGGAACTTCGGGGCCGAACCGAACCCGCCCCACGCCGCGTCGTAGTGGGTCCGGAGTCCGCTGACCGCGCCGGCCACGACGTCTCCCTCCGGAAGCCGGCTGTCTGGCTGCAGCCTGGCGGCCCGCCCGACGGCCGCGGTGAGCTCGGCGGCCTGGGACCGGACATCGTCGCGGGCATCTCGCCAGGCTTCGCTGATCCGTTCGAGGACGTCTCCGAAGCCGGGCATGCCTTGGCGGCTGTCGGGCGGGAAGTACGTGCCGGCGAAGAACGGCTCCCCGTCGGGGGTGAGGAACACGGTCATCGGCCAGCCCCCGCGGCCGGTCAGGGCCTGGACCGCTTCCATGTAGATCGCATCGACGTCAGGGCGTTCCTCGCGGTCCACCTTGATGTTGACGAACAACTCGTTCATCAGCTCGGCGGTCGCCGGATCCTCGAACGACTCGTGTGCCATCACGTGGCACCAGTGGCAGGACGAGTAGCCGATCGACAACAGGATCGGGAGATCCCGGGTGCGAGCCGCATCGAACGCCGCCGAACCCCACGGAAACCACTCGACGGGATTGTCCGCGTGTTGACGCAGGTAGGGGCTCGACTCGGCCGCGAGGCGATTCATGGCCGCATCGTATGGCAGGGCCCGGCCCGACCGGCCCCTCGTCCTCGCCGGGATGCGCGACGTCCCTGGGTTTGAGGCTCGGCGGCCCGCGGGGCGACACTGGGTCGGTGACCGATGGTGCGCCCGCTGGGCTGACGTTGTGGCTCGCCGGCTCGCGCCCGAAGACCCTGCCCGCAGCCGTCGTCCCGGTGCTGGTCGGGACCGCCGCCGCGTGGGATGGCGACGTCGGCGACGGGGGAGGCATCGTCTGGTGGCGATTCGGCCTGGCCATGGTCGTGTCACTCGCGCTGCAGGTCGGCGTGAACTACGCGAACGACTACTCCGACGGTGTCCGCGGCACCGACGACGACCGTGTCGGCCCACTCCGGCTCGTGGGCTCGGGCCTGGTCGAGCCCAGAGCCGTCAAGGCGGCGGCCTTCGGTGCGTTCGGTGTCGCTGCGGTTGCGGGCCTGGTGCTCGCCGTCGCCACGTCGTGGTGGCTCGTCGTGGTGGGCTTGGCCTCGATCCTCGCGGCGTGGTTCTACACCGGTGGCTCGAACCCCTACGGCTACCTCGGACTGGGCGAGGTGTTCGTGTTCGTCTTCTTCGGTCTGGTGGCGTCGGTCGGCAGCACGTTCGTCCAGACCGAGCGGGTGGACGGCTGGCCGGTCCTCGTCGCCATCCCGGTCGGGCTGGTGGCCACAGCGCTGCTGGTCACCAACAATCTCCGTGACATCCCGACCGACCGAGCGTCGGGCAAGAACACCCTGGCCGTCCGGCTCGGCGACTCCAGGACCAGGTGGATGTACCTGGGCATGCTCGCTACGGCCGCTGCACTCGTGCTCGCCACTGCGATCGGGTGGCGGGCCGAGGCGGCTCTCGGCCTCATCGGCTTCGTGGCTGCGATCCGCCCGACCCGCGTCGTGCTAGCCGGGGCCGTGGGTCCGGCGCTGATTCCCGTGCTGGCCGACACCGGTCGGGTGCAGCTCGCGATGGGCGCAGGTCTGGCGATCGGCCTGGTGGCGGGCGCCTGACGTCAGGCCCGCGTCGCGGTGATCAGCTGGGCCGCACCGGGCGACAGCAGCTTCCGATCGACATCGACGAATCCGGCGTCGGACAGCGAGGCCAGCATGACCTCGGGTTCGGGCAGATAGGCCACCGACTTCGGCAGGTACGCGTAGGCGTTGCGGTCCGACAACATCCCCCCGATCCTGGGCACGATCTTGCCGAAGTAGAGACCGTGGCCCCAGCGCAGAACCCGGTTCTCGGGTTCGGCGACATCGAGGAGGCCGATGCGGCCGCCCGGCCGGACGACGCGCCCGAGCTCGGCGAAGAAGGCCGGCAGTTCGACGAGATTGCGAAGCGCGAAGCCGCAGGTCGCACCGTCCACGGCGTCGCTGGGCATCGGGAGGCGGAGGATGTCTGCGTGCACGAGCGGAGCCGGTGTCCTCGCTGCGCTGAGCATTCCGAAGCTGATGTCGTAGCCGATCGGCGTCAGGCCGGCCGAGTCCAGGTCGACGCAGAAGTCGCCGGTCCCGCAGGCCAGGTCGATGACGGTGGAGCCCGGTGGCAGGTCGAGCTCGCGGACCGTGCGCTTGCGCCACCTGACATCGAGGCGGAACGTCATGATGCGGTTCACCATGTCGTACCGAGGCGCGATCGAATCGAACATCGACCGCACGGCGCGAACCTTCTCCTCGCCCTGGGGGAGCTGTTCCGGATCGATGGCCATGTGTCGAGCGTACGCGCCGACATGGGCGGCGCCACAGCCCAGCGGGCTCAGCAGGCGACCGTCGGCGGCGGGACGACGAGGTCGATGAAGTAGGCGATGACGACGGCGTTCACGCAGTCGCTGCGACCGAAGCTCAGATGCCCTGTCCCGTCGTGGGTCAGCAACGTGGCGTTGGTCAGTCGCCCGGCGACGGCGACCGCGTCGGCATAGGGGGTCGCGGCGTCGCCGGTGTTGCCGAGGATCAGAAAGGGTGGGGCTGCAGTGTCGTCCAGCACGGGGAACGGGACCTCCGGCTGGACCGGCCAGGCACCGCAGGGGAGGAGTTCGTTGGCGATGGCGGCGCCGATCACGGGTGCCCTCGTCGCGACCTGATCGGCCATCTGTGAGAAGCCGGCGACATCGGCCGGTTGCTCGACGTCGAGGCACTTGACCGCGGTGTAGACGTCGAAGCCGGCCGATCCGAGGTACTGGTCCGAGAGCTGCCGGACCGACGCGTCGTCGCCGAAACGGGCGTCGCTGAGGGCTGACGCGAGGCGGTCCGCGGCCCCGGGATCGTAGGTGGCGCTGATCGCGGCCCTGGCCACGTCCGACGGGGATCCGGCCGGGTCGGCGTCGGCCGCGTCGAGGGCGTCCTGCAGCGGCTGCAGGTCGCCGAGGATCTCGCCCAGGGCGGCCTCGACGGCGATGGACTGACTGGTCAACCACTCGCGCATCGTGTGGTCGGGGTCGGTCACGCCGTCGACCACCAGGGCTCTGAGGTTGGACCCGTAGCGGGTCGCATAGCCGAGGCCCAGGACCGAGCCGTAGCTGGCGCCGTAGAACGAGATCCGCTCCTCGCCGAGCGCCTGGCGGATCAGGTCCATGTCCTCGACGACGTCGCCGGAACCGACATGGGGGAGGAACCGATCCGCCTCGCTGCACGCCTCGGCCGCGGCGATCGCGGCCGCCTCCAGGGCGGCGACTTCGGCCTCGTCGTCGGGGGCGTTGTCGAGTTCGTAGAACGATCGAAGCGGGGCGTCGCAGTTGAGCTCGGAGGAACCGGCGACCCCGCGCGGGTCCCAACCCACGATGTCGAACACCTCGGCCAGGTCGGGGTGACGGTCGCTGAAGAACTCGGCCATGACCGTGCCGGAGCCACCGGGCCCGCCCGGGTTGACGAGCAGCACACCGATGCGCTTCTCACCGTCCTCGACGCGGGAGCGATTGAGCTCGATCGTGATCGTCTCGCCGTCCGGATCGTCGTGGTCGAGCGGGACCTGCAATTCGGCGCACTCGAGGCGCCCGCAGTCGCTCCAGGACAGCGAGGACAGGTCGGGCCCCGGCGTCACGTCGCCGCCACAGGCCGTCGCCACCAGGCCCAGGGCCGCGGCGAGGGCCGATACGCTCCGAAGCATGGGCGCCAGCTTGGCAGGGGTGGCACTGGCAGCGGGGGCAGGTACCCGCCTCGCGCCGATCACCGACACCATCCCGAAGCCGCTCTGCACCGTCGCCGCCGAGACCCTGCTCGACCTCGCGCTGCAGCGGCTGTCCTCGGTCGAGGCGGATCCAGCGGTGAACGTCCACCATCACCCCGACCTGCTCCGGGCCTCGGTGGGTCGTCGGGCGCACGTCGTGCAGGAGTCGCCCGAGGCCCTCGGGACCGCAGGCGCGATCGCCAACCTCCGGCCGTTCATCGACGGCCGGCCGGTGGTGGTGGTCAACGGCGACACGTGGTGTCCCGGCGGCCTGGAGCGATTGATCGAGGGCTGGGACGGCACCAGCGTGCGGGTGTTCGTCCCGGGCGGGGGCGACTTCGGGCCGCGGTCACCCATCGTGGGAACGCTGCTGCCATGGCGGATCGTGGCCGAACTCGAGATCACGCCGAGCGGCCTGTACGAGATCGTGTGGCGAGAGGAGCACGCAGCCGGCCGCCTGGAGGTCGTCGCCTACGACGGCGCGTGGGTCGACTGTGGCACCCCGGCGGATCTCCTCGCCGCGAACCTGGCGGCACTCGGCGGTGACGTGGCCGCGCATCGGCACGCCACCGTCATCGGGGAGGTGGCCGGGACGGCAGTCGGCGCCGATGCCCTGGTGCTCGGCAAGGTGACGGACTCGGTCCTGCTCGCCGGCGCCGAGGTCGGCCAGGACGAGGACTTGCATCGGGTGATCCGGTGGCGGGCCGGGGGAGTGCAGCGGACGCTGCAGCTCTGACGGTCAGTCGGGCCCGCGTCTGGAACCCAGCGCCACCTCGACCTCGTGGTTGGCCCGGAGCTGGCCGCAGGCGGCATCGATCTCGGTCCCCCGATTCCGCCGCACCGTCGCATTGGCGCCGTGCGCCCTCAGGAGATCGCGGAACTCCCGAACCCGCTCGGGCGTGCTCCCCCGCACCGGGTACCCGGGCGTCGGGTTCAGAGGGATCAGATTCACGTGCGCCCGGAGCGCACGGGACAGGTCGGCGAGCTCCAGCGCATCGGAGTCGCGGTCGTTGACGCCGTCGATGACCGCCCACTCGAAGGACAGGCGGCGATTCTTGACCGAGAGATAGTCGGCGCACGCCTCGGCGAGGTCGGCCAGCGGATAGCGGCGGTTGATCGGCACCAGCTCGTCGCGCAGCTCGTCGTTGGCCGCGTGCAGCGACACCGCGAGATTCACGGGAAGGTCCTCTGCCGTTAGGCGCTTGATGCCCGGAATGATCCCTACGGTGCTCACCGTGAGATGCCGGGCGGAGATGCCGATGTCGCCGTGGAGCCGCTCGACCGAACCCCAGACGGCGTCGAAGTTCGCGAGCGGTTCGCCCATCCCCATGAACACGATGTTCGAGACCCGCCGGGGGGCGGCCTCCCTCGACGCGCGCACGACCTGTTCCACGATCTCGCCCGTCGTCAGATGCCGCTCGAAGCCCGCCTGGCCGGTGGCGCAGAAGCCGCAGGCCATGGCGCACCCCGCCTGGGAGCTGATGCAGACCGTCGAGCGGTCCGGATAGTGCATCAACACCGTCTCGACCGTGGCGCCGTCGGCCAGCTCCCAGAGCCACTTGACGGTGTCGCCGCCGTCGCCGACCGAACGGGTCACCTCGCGCAGCGCGGGTGGGAGCTCGTCGTCGATGCGCGTCCGGAGGGCTTTGGGCAACGAGGTCATGTCGCCGGGCTCGCGAAGCTGGGCGTAGAGGCCTTCCCAGACCTGGTCCAGGCGATAGCGCGGTTCGCCCTCGAGGACGGCGGCGAGGGCCTCGCGGTCGGCGTCGTAGCGCGAGGGCATCAGGCGCTCGGGACGGCCGCGGGGTCCGACGAGTAGGCGCGATTGGTTGCGTGATGGGTGAAACCGAGCCGCTCATACGTGGCGTTCGCGGGATCGTTGTCGCTCTCGACGTAGAGATTCGCCAAGGTGAGGCCCTGGTCGGTCAACCACTCCAGCCCGGCGAGCGTCATCGGCCCGCCGAGGCCACGGCCGTGGAAGTCCGGGTCGAGGCCGATCACGAAGATCTCACCCATGGGTGGCTCGTGCTCGGCGTGGACCTTCGTCCAGCAGAAGCCGGCCATTCGGCCGTCGAGCTCGAGGATGCGGAAGCCGTCGGGGTCGAACCACGGCTCGGTCATGGTGGCCGCGACACGCTCCGGTGTCTGCCCGGACTGCTCGGGGTGCCAGGCGAAGGCTCGATTGTTGACCGACACCCAGGTCTCGACGTCGCGGGCCGGGTCGAAGGAGCGGGTCTCGAGTCCCGACGGGTCGGCCGGGAGCGACCGGCGTAGCTGCCACAGGTCGCGGTACGGGGTCACCAGGTGGGCGATGATCTCGTCGTCGCCGTCGAGGACGTCCTCGAGCCAGACCTGGACGGCGGCGGTGCCGTCGAGCCGCGTGGGCGCGGCGGCCATCGTCGTCGCCAGGTCGGCCGCGAGCGTCCGCCGGTCGTGTCCCGGCGAGACCGTGATCGACATGCTCCACGCTCCCGAGTCGAGCAGGGTCGGCGTCAGGGTCATCGCAGCGCGCCCTGCGCGGTGGGCGGGAAGGCCATGGAACGAGGGTACCCCCGCATCGCGGACCGCGGCGCCGACCTCCGGAGGACAAAACCTGTCATCGATCTGGCACAAAACCTCACTCGAAGTGACATTGACGATCACGCCGAGCGGTGACAGGGCATGGCAACCTACCGGGCGGTAGTTCCCCACAATCATCTGTCATGTCGTATGCCACAGGATGGTTTCCAACAGGCATCGCGAGTGTGTATTGTGCACATCACCAGGTTCCCGCCACCTGGTATGGCGACATGCTTATCGGGATCCGCCGCCCGATGTCGCCTAGGCAGGCACCCCTTTCCCCAGGGGTGCCTGCCGCTGTTTTGGACGCCGTCCGGTACCGCCGTCCATGCGTCGTGGCCCGTCGGGAACGGTCAGTTCTGGCCGCGCGCGCCGCCGAACGATCGGGCCGCCCGCGCCCGTCTTCGTCGGCGATCGACGAGCCGGTGGCCGGATTCGGCCGTCACTGAACAGTGTTCAGTCCGACGCTGGGTGGCCGGGACCTGCCCGGTTCGGCCGCAGGGTGGAATCACGCTGCGCGCGGGTGGTCGAAACCGTCGAGGCCCACTAGACAGGGTCGATGGATCAAGCGGTGGCCGAACTCTCCTCGGTGGGATCACAACTCGAGGACCTGACCAAGCGTGTCCTCGATGCGGCGAAGTCCTACGAGACCAACGCGCGCGAGGACGTGTCGCACGAGCTCTACGAGGTGGAGCGGGCCCTTCGGACCGCCACCAGGCGACTGAACCGGGCCGTCCGCTCGATCTGAGCCTGGGCTCCGCACCGAATCGGCTCCTCGATCGGCGACCCGTGCTTGTACCTTGAACCGGTGCTCAACCGACTGGATCTGACCGGCGTCGCGCCGGCCGAAATCGCCGGGCGCCTGCCGCGTCCCGTCGTCGACGGTGATGAACCCGTCGATGTGGTCCGCGAGATCATCGCCTCGGTCCGCGGTCGGGGAGACGACGCGCTCCGCGAACTGGCCGACCGTTTCGACGGTGGTGCGCCACCAGCCTTCCGCGTGTCCCACGAGCAGATCGACGCGGCCTGGCATCGCGTCGACGGGGGCCTGCGGGACGCCCTCCAGGAGGCCGCGAGCTCCATCGAGGCCTTCCACCGGACCCAACGGCATGGCCCCGAGCGGCACGAGCACCGGGGCATGGTGGTCGAGGGCATCCAGCAGCCGGTGCGTCGCGCCGGCTGCTACGTCCCCGGCGGTCGTGCCTCCTACCCGTCCACGGTCCTCATGACGGCCGTCCCGGCTCGGGTCGCGGGCGTGGACGAACTCTGCCTCTGCGTGCCGCCGGCCGGCGGCGGGCAGGTGGCCGACGTGACCCTGGCGGCGGCCCGGATCGCCGGCGTGGACGAGGTCTACGCGGTCGGAGGCGCACAGGCCATCGCAGCGATGGCCTACGGCACCGAGTCCATCCCGGCCGTCGACGTCATCGCAGGACCCGGCAACGTCTTCGTCGCCATCGCCAAGCGTGAGGTGGCGGGCGATGTCGGCGTGGCGGCGGCGTTCGCCGGCCCGTCCGAGATCGTGGTCGTCGCCGACCCGTCGGCGCCCGTCGACATCGCGGCGATCGACGTGGTGGTGCAGGCCGAACACGGTCCCGGTGGCCTGGCATGGTTGGTGACCCCCGACGCCTCGGTGGCCGACGCGGTGACCCGGGCGGTGGCAGACATCACCGCAGCCTCCCCCCGCCGCGACGACATCGAGGCCACGCTCGCCGACGGCGGGTATGCGGTCGTCGTGGACGACGATGACGCTGCGATGGCGGTCGCGAATGCCATCGCGCCGGAGCACCTCCAGTTGATGGTGGAGGATCCGCGTCGACTGGTCGGGGCGGTCCGCAACGCCGGTGCGGTGTTCCTGGGTCCGCTGTCTCCTGCGTCGGTCGGTGACTACATCGCCGGCCCCTCACACGTGCTGCCCACCAACGGCACGGCCCGATTCGCGGGGGCACTCACGGTCGCCGACTTCTGCAAGGACATCCATGTGGTGACCCTCGATCAGGAGGCGATCGACGACGTCGCCGGCGCCGTGGCCACGATCGCCGACGCCGAGGGACTGGCGGCGCACGCCGAGTCGGTCCGCATGAGGACGAGCCGGTGAAGCGGCCGGAGCTGCGCGACGACCTCGCGCTCATGGAGGGCTACCACTCGCCGCAGGTGGACGTCGAGGTCCGCCTCAACACCAACGAGTCGCCCGAGCCTCCTCCGCTCGCCTGGCGGGATGCCCTCGCGGCCGAGTTGTCCACCCTCGACTGGCACCGGTATCCCGATCGCGCCGCCGTCGAGCTCCGAGAAGGCCTCGCCGCGCACTATCGCGTCGACCCGGCCATGGTGTTCGCGGCGAACGGTTCCAACGAGGTCCTGCAGTCGCTCCTGCTGGCCTACGGCGGGCCCGGTCGTGCCGCTGCCGTGTTCGAGCCGACCTATGCGCTCCACTCCCACATCTCCCGCGTGACCGGGACCGACGTCGTGGTCGGAGAGCGAGCCCCGGACTTCAGCCTCGACCGATCCGAGGTCGACCGCGTCCTGGACCTCGAGCCCGACATCGTCTTCCTGTGTTCGCCGAACAACCCGACAGGCATGGTCGAACCCCAGGCGCTGATCCGACACGTGGTCGATCGGGCTGCCGCCATCGGTTCGCTGGTCATCGTCGACGAGGCGTACGGGCAGTTCGCCCGGTGGTCGGCGGTCGAGTTGGTGGGCGAGGACGCCCCGGTCGTCGTCAGTCGGACGTTCTCGAAGACGTGGAGCATGGCCGCAGCCCGGTTGGGCTACCTGGTGGCGCCGACCTGGGTCGTCCAGGCGATCGAGTCCGTGGTGCTGCCGTATCACCTCGACGCCGCCAAACAGACGGCGGGCCGCTTGGCGCTCCGGTACGCGGACGACATGCGCGACCGGGTCGACCGACTGGTCGCGGAACGGACCCGCATCGCCGCGGCGTTCGACGACCTGCCGGTGCAGCACTGGCCGTCGGGCGCCAACTTCATCCTCTTCAGAGCCGAGGAGATGGCCGGTGATCGACTCTGGCAGGCCTTGCTCGACCGGTCGATCCTCGTCCGCAACTGCGCATCCTGGCCCCGCCTCGACGGCTGCCTCCGAGTGACGGTGGGAACGCCCGAGGAAAATTCCGCCTTTCTGACCGCGATGACCGAGATACTGACCTGATGAGCACCCGCAGCGCGACCCGCGTCCGGACCACGAAGGAAACCGACATCGACATCGAGCTGTCGATCGACGGTGAGGGCAAGACCGACATCACGACCGGCCTGCCCTTCTTCGACCACATGCTGGATCAGCTCGGCCGACACGGCGGGTTCGACCTCAAGGTCCACGCCAAGGGTGACATCGAGATCGACTCCCACCACACGGTGGAAGACGTCGGGATCGCGCTGGGGGAGTGCTTCAAGGACGCGGTCGGCGACAAGGCCGGCGTGCGCCGATTCGCCACCGCCGCGTGCCCGCTGGACGAGGCGCTCGTCG